>CAZNIV010000067.1:0-1551 GCA_964573235.1 uncultured Gammaproteobacteria bacterium | reverse complement strand
ATATTATTACAAATACTTTTATCCCCTTGATAGGATGCATCATTAGCAATTATTTGATTATTGCATCGTTCTTTTTTGACTTGATCGGTTTCTTGATCGCAAAGATTGCTCGTTAAAATAATTGGGCTATACGATGGATTAATAGCCTTTTTAATTACTTCTTTAGAAGCAATTTTAGTATAGCTAGGTAGATTATTATTAGTATAGAATCCGCTAATAATTAACCCTAAATAAGCTATGCCCTCTAACGCCAAAAAAGTAAGTAACCCGATTTTTAATTTATTATTCATAGAAAATAATTATTTTATTGGCAATAACAGGCAGTTTCACCAACATGAAAACTCGGACTACACCCAGCGGTTTTCTTGCAATCAAATCCATCTGAACAAGTTCCCCAATAGCCATAAACCCAATTTTCAGCTGATCCATAAATCTCAGTGATTGAAGGGTCGTGAACACTTCTATTAACAGCCGTACTAGCGCCGGCCAAACTAAAATTCGATCGACAATCATCCATCATTCGATTTACTCCATTAACGCATCCGCCATTGTCATGCACAATAGAAATACAGGCATCACTGCTAATATTATTTAAACCGACTCCGACGCAAACCTTGCCAAATTTATTACATACATAATCACAATTATAATATTGAAAATTTACCACCTGAGTACCATATAGTCCGGCGATTCCATCAGTAGTACCAGACGCCATCCCTCTAGAACCGTACCACCCTTCATAAGCGCCAAATCTAAGATCTACCGGCATGGCTCTAACTATAGAAAATAATTCCGGGGTCGAACTCATGGCGCTTTTTAACTGTTGAGTATAATTGGTGTAAGTAGAATTATAAATAACATCAATTTGAGCTTGAGTTTTACCAGCCGATTTAGCGGTAGATGAGGCTACCAATGCTTGCTCCGTAGCATCGCAACAATAATCTTTTCTTTGACCATTAAAAATATCTAAACAAGCCATAGAACATTGCTTATTAGCACTATCGTAAACAATACCATAAGCACCCTTAATACAGCTCCTAGCAGAGCTATCCAAATAACAACCCTCACCAAAACCATGCCCCTTAAATTGAGGTGGAATAATTACCCCACTATTACAATTAGGCATCTGACAATCTTGGCAAACAGAACGATATAAATTTCTAATACCATCTTCACCGATTATATTATTAGTTGTACTAGAACAATTTAAGTCCGTGCCATCAGAATCTTTAAAACCGACGGAATTACTCGTAACAGTAAAACTTAGGCTTTGTAATTTTAAACACATCGCCTTAACTGAAATATTCGGATCACAACTCTCATTGGCCTTAACGGTGCCACTGGTGCCATACTGAATAATACCATCGCCACAAAAACCACCATACTGAGTACATTGCTTGACACCAGAAATGTTTTCAGAATCATTTACGGTATAACAGTTATATTGAGTGGTACTACTAACCGCCTCTGTGGTTGATCTAGTCAATCTAGAATCACAAGTCTCCCCCGCATCAATTGTGCCATTCATACCATTTTGGATAATACCATCTC
>CAZNIV010000066.1:444-1600 GCA_964573235.1 uncultured Gammaproteobacteria bacterium | reverse complement strand
ATCAAAGGCAAGAAAGCCAGGATTAAAACAGAAAGGTTCCCGTATTGATCTAGCTCGCCGCCGTAAATAAAAGCTAGAGGCCGACTAACGATGGTTAAAAACACTCTATTACGAACAACACGAATCAACATTGATAAAATTGATTGTACGGAATTTTCTTTAACCTTCACAGTATAATGACTGGTTAAAAAGTCATTTGTGCTTGATGAATTGATATTTGATAAACTGACTTTTGGTGATTTGTCCAATAAGTCATCATGGTTTGCTGTCCAAATTGGAACCATCCATTGCTCATTAGGACCCAAAGATGTGGAAAAAGGATTATTAAAAAAAACTTGGTTTTTAATCAGTTGCGGTGAAAAAGCGATAAAACTAAAAAACACCACAACCAAAAAAGTAATCGCTAAATGCTTAAGTAGCTCGAATTTTGAGATAAAACTCTGTTTTTGCGACAAATAACTCCATGTAATAATTACGATTACGCCGAGTGGAATTGTCAAAATATTTGAATATTTAGCAGCGATAGCTAAGCCTAAAAATAGACCAGTTAAAATTGAAGGTAAATATTTTTTTGGTTGTACCCAAAGAGCCCAGTAGTATGTTGCCAAACCAAAAGCAGCATGAAAAATATCGTTTTTACCATCAGTAATATAATTGGTAAAGACGGTTGATGTAAATAAAATGATCAAGGCGATAATTTGTCCCTTAGATTTAAGACCAAAGCGTTTACCAATCGCCAATAGCATACCCGCAGCCGCCAAAGCCGTAAACCAGACTATGAACTTTGCTACCATCTGATTGCCAATAACTAAAAGTGCAGCAAAATGCATCTCGCAGATCAGACCAACGCCAGAAAAACTATAATAGTTAAGTTGGGGTTTTAGCCAGCCGGTATAAGCCATAATCTTAGGCCAGACCATATAGACAGCTAAAGCGTCGCCTTTTGGCGGCAAGATAAAAGCTGCTATACCAAATATTAAAATAACTAGACTTAGACAAATTAGCAGAATACGCCAAATTATTGTCAAAGAGCGATAAAAATTTTTTATCTCTGAATAAAGCCCTTTAGCCACGACTAGAATATCTCTGTAAATAAAGATCGAACTCAAAAAAATTGCAATAAGAATCGGCCAAATTATAATTAATTTTAGTAAAC
>CAZNIV010000066.1:0-434 GCA_964573235.1 uncultured Gammaproteobacteria bacterium | reverse complement strand
CCCTAAAATGAGCCAAACAGCAGCTAGAACACCTTCGCCGATTAGAAAGCTAGTGACTAAAATAACTAAATTTGACTGTTTATTTTCTGATTTTTTAAAAAAGTGCCCAACAATAAAATAGCCTAATAACAAATTAGTAATGGCATATAAAAATGTTTCAATTAAAGATATAATAATCATTTTTGCCTATAAAGATAATCATGCCAAGAAATTGGCCAGAACCATTGCTCGCAATATTGGGTTAGTTGACGAATCTTAATGGGAATAATATGACTTCGAGGCGAATCGACAATCCCACTAGTGATCCACCAAACAAAAAAGCAGGCAGTAATCCAAACGATCAGAATTACTTCTAACACTATTTTGAAAAAAGAATGCTGCTGCTTTATGTCTAATAAAACTTTATTATTGCGCACGGATTTACTCATATAATA
>CAZNIV010000065.1:0-1601 GCA_964573235.1 uncultured Gammaproteobacteria bacterium | reverse complement strand
GTATCATATGGCATACTATCTGCTGTAAAAATAGCAGTATCTTGTGGCAATGGCATACCTTTTGCTACCCCGCCTGCGCTAGGAAGACTATACCATTTTGCATCATGGTAATTATTCCAACCAGCCCCTGAAAACCAATAACGATTCTCCCCTGGTCGAAAAGTAATTCCGCTATTCCCTCCAGCGTTTCCGATTTCTGCACTAGAATAATCTACAGGAGCAACAGACCCAGCAATAGTAATATCTCTAAAATCAACATTAGTGAAATTTGTTGAACCGTTAACGGTGAGAGTACGGGGGGTGCCAAGAGTGTTAGAGTAGATTAGTAGGCGGTAATTGGTTGCATTTATTCCAGCAATAGTTAGTGCGCCTAAAATAGTTTGATTTGCACTAATATTTACGGCTGCCGTTATTGCTCCTACTCCATTTATTGTTAAATTGTTAAATGTGTTTACACCTGTTAAACTACTTGTATTGGTAATATTTACATTATAAAAAGTTTTACCTAAACTAGAAAAGTTTCCATTACAATTGATGGTCGATGTTCCCGCATTTACGACCCCTAAAGCCAATACGTATTCAATATCAGTCCAGGTTGTTATGTTTAATATAGAACTACCTAAGTTGATTGTTTTTAATCCACCCGTATTTTCTAAAAGAAAAGTCGAGCAGGTTATTGAAAAATTATTTGAATTAAAAGTTCCATATCTAATTCGAAATTGATTTGCTCCAATATTCAAATTGTCCATTAAATCTAAACTTCCTAAGTTTAATGTTAAAGGGGTATTTATTATTACACCATTACTTGTTATTGAGTGAGCATTATTACCACCAAAACCTATCCCGCCATAAAACGTCCCGAAAGTTAGATTTGGGCTTAGAATTAAATTGGAGTAAATACCCATTCCAACACCAGTTATATCTCTTATTACTACCACCTGATCCAACCCTGTCCAATTCATATCTAAAGTTCTCGCCGTCGTATCGACTGTGACTGTTCCGGGAGCTGAGAAAGATAACGCTGTAAAGAAAACATTATCCGTCGATGTCGGTACAGAAAATCCACCAGCGCCACCATCGACATCTGACCAGTGCGCTGTATCACTCCAACTTCCACCATCTCCCACCCAATACCTATCTGCTGCCGAAGCATCACTTGGAGAAAATCCAAAAAACAAAAGTGCGAAAACTCCCAAAATTATTATTTTTTTAAAACGCCCCTCCCATAGTCCTTGCCACTCTAAGTGCACTAGGTCTTGCCTAGTGCATCCCACCTGAGCTAGATCTTGCCTCGCAGAGAGTCTCACTAAAGAGCGGAAGAATGTGAAAATCGAGCGCATGAAAAAATAAAATTTGGAAAATTTTATTTTTTCATGCAAACTCTTATTTTTGCCAAATATAAAAGGCATTTGTGTATTAATTATACCACCACAAAGCCTATTTCCGAAGCCTTTTTTAATAAAGTATCTTAAAATGCACTAGGTCTTGCCTAGTGCATTTTAATCTTATCTTTAAAAGATATCCATTCAAAAATTTCTTTCATAAAATCATTCTTTATTGAAAAATATACTGTATCCTGGTGCGATCTCAACACTTCAGAC
>CAZNIV010000064.1:0-1707 GCA_964573235.1 uncultured Gammaproteobacteria bacterium | reverse complement strand
ATACAGAGGTGATTTTTTAGATGATATTTGATTTTACACAATATGTGGGAATGCCTGAAATGCCAGATGATCACGGTTCCTTTGTGCAAATGCTGAATCATCTGTCCAAGAGAACATTTCAAAAGTACTTTATTCCTTTGAATACTAATTAATGAAGCTCCCCGCCGCATAACAGCGGGGTATTAAAAACTTCACCACACTGGCATTTTTCTCCATGACTCAGGCAAGGGGGAATAATACCCTGTGATCCCTCGACAAGCTCGGGATCAGTTCGACTAAATGATTTCGCTGAGCAAAATCATAGTCTCACTGATTTAACCCAGATTACGCATTAGAATAGATGAATGGTAATTTTATTTCATTTGTATTATTCCAAAGACCCGTAAACCATTCTCTTCTTTTTTGATGCAAAGCCATTTTTAGAACATATTTTTCTTTTATTTTTTCGAAATATGCGCCTATAGCAAAAGCCTTATATCTCAAGGTAGATAAAGTATGTTGGGTTTTAGAATTAAGAATAAACTGCCTAAATAAGGCCATTAGATTATAGGCAAGCATTGCCATGGTAAGAGCGGCTTCTGTGCCAAAAAAATCTTTCAAATTAAAACTAGCAAATCCAAAATCATATTTAAGTTCTTTGATTCTATTCTCCGCATCGCCTCTTCCTCTGTACAATCGCCATATCTCTACTGCCGGCAGCATGAGATTTGTAACATAAGCGGAGTAACGATATTGTCTGTAAAACTCTTCATCTTTAAATAATTTTAAGGTTCTTCCTGTGGCTTTTGGACGTTTTTTTATGCGTTGTCGAACAAAAACAATTCTTCTTGGATTTTCCCACAAAGGGCTTTGATATTGGGCTTCACTAATTTCAATGCCATCATCTATTGTTAGCCATGTATTGAGTCCTGCAATCATTCTTTGTATTGGTTCGTAGAACTTTACAGCAACAACATAGTTGATTGGCTTTTCTTTCTGTTCTAAGTAATCAAGAATTTCTTTACTGTAAAAGCCACTATCTAAACGCAATAACCCAATGGTTTTATTTTTAAGTTTATGAAATGTGTCTTCTAAAAAAGCCACGAATCCTTCTCCAGACGATGTATTCCCACTTCGTAACCAAAAATTTGCCACCATTTTTACATCTGATACAAATGCCATTATTGGATGGTGTGAAGCCCTGCCTCTCTTTTGTGGATTATACCCTTTTTTTGCGCCTTGTTGTTCGCCATATCGGGTCATTACCGACGAATCACAATCCAAAGTGTAATTATCGAATTTGACATTATCAAACATCCAGGAATAAAAATAGTCACTTACTCGCTGATTCATCGCTTGAGTAAACTTGCTAAAAAAACGCTTGTAGGTATCTTGACCTGGCGCTTGTTTCCAGTTAAATATATCACCTAAAGCCTTATCGTGGCGAGTAACTTCTGTGTGCAAAAAACGATTGGCGCCACTCCAAATACTTACCAAAAAACTTTCTATTATTGTGATTGGAGAGTATCCTCTATTGGATTTTGGCGTAGGTAAATCAGGGCAAGAAGATATTACATCCCTAAACTCAATCTTCTTCAACATTTGCCTTAAAAGCACCATTCCGCCCCATGGCGTAATCTCTTTGTTTGTATAGCGTATCTCGAATTCCATGCTGCAAATTTACCTAATGCTACGCATTAGAAAAAATCCTATTGCGTAATATGGGTT
>CAZNIV010000063.1:0-1802 GCA_964573235.1 uncultured Gammaproteobacteria bacterium | reverse complement strand
GATTTATTGAATGGTAAATTCACTGACATGGAATTAAGTATAAGTGGCAAGGGTGGATCTGTTCGAACGATTTATTTTTCTCAGAGCGCTTTAAAATGGTTAGCGCAATATTTGAAGACTAGAAATGATATGTACCCTCCCCTGTTTATTAATTACCAAAAAAATGATGACGACGAGCATCGCTTATCGCCTCGTTCGATTGAATCAATTGTAAAAAAATATACGGTCGCGGCTGGTTTACCAGTTGATGCCACTCCGCATACTTTACGTCATAGTTATGCCACTGACTTGTTACAGCAAGGCGCCGACTTGCGCTCGGTGCAAGAATTACTTGGTCATAAGAATATCGTTACTACTCAAATATACACCCACGTTACCAATCCTCGTTTGCGCGAGGTGTATAAAAATTTTCACAGCGGAGAACGAGATAAAAAATAGCCAACCTATTGACAAAATAATGACTTTATCCTAACATTAAGCGTTAGTTTATTAGTTTTTGTTCATTACAGAAAAGCAACCAAATACAGGAGGGTTTCATTATGCCAAGTGACGATTTTTTCAAGATTCCAGAAATGCAGGTCGTCTGGTGGAATACCATTTCCATTATGGCCTTAACTGCTGAACCAACCATCGCCAAGTTTTTAAGCCCCGATAATGCTTTTGACTTGACAAAAAATGACAAAATTCCGACCCGGAGAGCGTTTTTGCGTTTTCACCGAATTGGGTCTGGACTGTATGGCTTAGCGGTCAATAATCGCACGCGAAGGCGTCATTTGGTTTGTATTTCCATTGGTGGGCGATCATTGGTTTCTGGCAACTCCCTAGCCAGTACTGACCTGGGAATGCGTCACGCTTACCAAGTGCGGCCGAGTCATTACGACAAGGGGCAACTTGGCCAGCAATCAGAAGCTGGTCAATATGATGGCTTGATCCTTGAGGCCGAGACAGACCAGTCGTTAATGTTTGGCTGGGATAAAGAGAAAGGCGAACCGCTGATTATTTTTGTTCCCGCCATCAAAGTGTTTGGCGCCTGGGATTGGCAGAATCTTCACGATCAAGGAACGATTGTTATTGCTGTGTTTGAAAATAAACACGACACCGACATCATCTTTGAGCCCAAAAGAGTTGCCAACGAATTAATCGTTATCAAAAACCGAGCGCCAAAAACGCTTCGGAACTTGCCCGCCAATTTGCACCCGACTCCCAAGTCGGCGTTTCCTGGAAAATTTGGCTTTCATTAGCCATATCATCCCCATTCATGTGCAGTGAATCGGGGATTTTTTAATTGCAAAAAATATTAAGGCAAATAATTTAATGGATTGACTGGAATACCATTTAAGCGCACCTCTAGGTGTAAGTGCGGACCAGAAGAAAAGCCTGAATTACCGCTTAAACCGATTAACTGCCCCTTAGCTACATATTGATCAGTTTTAACATTTATATTACTCAAGTGACCGTATAGGGTGGATAAATTATTATTATGAATAATCATAATATAATTACCGTACCACTTAGTACCCATAGAAACGCGAGCTACATAGCCTGCTTCGGCTGAGCGTACCTCGGTTCCCATGCCTACCGGAACATCTACACCAGAGTGTTCAAATAAGTTACGGTATGGGTAATCAGGATCATGAAAATAACACAAAACCGTATGTTTACTAGTTGGCCAAGCCAAGGCGGCGGTACTTAAGGAATTGAATTTTTCTGTTGCGCCTCGTTTTTTTAGTTCTTCTCGTAATTTTTGCTCTAAACTGGCAATGGCATTATTAGAAGATATCTGTTCTTGTTTTAGGTTTTGC
>CAZNIV010000062.1:0-1821 GCA_964573235.1 uncultured Gammaproteobacteria bacterium | reverse complement strand
CTTTACAATAAATAATCAACTCTTTACAATTTTGTAAAGATGCTGTATAATAATCACATAAGCAACATAAAAATCTCTAGTTAAATTTTATGCATCAATTACAACAAAAACTTCTAAATTTAGCTTCTAAAACCGCTATTAATGCCAAAAAGTTACGCGCTACTGGCAGGTTAGTAGATGAAAAAAATCCGCAAAACATCAAACACCATTTAGCGCAATTAGAAAAAAATGGCTTCATAAAAATAAACTTATCCACAGGGGAAGTTAAAGTGCTCAAGCCGTCAACTACTATCTCCGGCGGATTTTTTAGCTTACCAATTCTTGGTGCGGCTAACTGCGGAGATGCTAAGGAAATTGCCGAAGAGCACATTGAGGGATACTTGCAAGTTTCTCCATCCATGGTAACGCGCAAAACTCCAGAAGGCTTATTTGTTATTCGCGCTGTGGGTGATTCTTTAAATAAAGCTTGTAAACTAACTGGTGGTACTATTGAAAGTGGTGATTATGTAGTGGTAGATGGCAATAAGCGTAATCCTAATGAGGGTGAATATGTTTTGTCGGTTATCGATGGCGTGGCCAACTTAAAACGTTATCATTTTGATAAAGACAATAATCAAATCGCGTTATTGTCTGAATCCACTTTAGATTTACCGCCAATTTACATTCATCCCGATGATCATCCGGAATATATGATTAACGGCGCAGTGGTGCGCGTAATTAAAAAACCAAAAAATTAAACATCAAACATGATTTAGGCCGCTGTTGACAAAATGGCGGTTTTTGTGTATTATTTAATGTTTTTCAGATAGTTAGTCCTTTAAAATTCAAACAATCAAATCACGGAGGTTCACATGTTTCTCTTTAATCAGTATCAGGATCTATTGACCGAAGAGGACAAAAAGTTACTCTTGGCTATCCGGCACTTTTTTATTGTTGCCGGGCTGGAGATGACTCGTCGATATGACAAAAAGCAGTTCACCGCCCAGCAAGTGAATCTTAATTGTCATATCGCGGCTCGCGTTGTCGCTCACTTCTTTAACGTGAGCGTGCAAGACGGTTGGATACTTCCAAAGTATCATCACTCTTGGTGCGTAACCGAAACCAAGCATATTATCGATGTGCTACCAATAGGCGCTTATAGCGATCCTATTTTGTGGGTGAACAATGGCACCTTTGACCATTTCCATAAGCAGTACATTCCTGAGCCAACTGAAAAAACTCTGGTCAGGGTTAATGGTCAGGAAACCACATCGGTGGTTAAGCTTTGGGTGGATTGCTTGTTGGAATCGGACATTGCCAAAGAGATGCCCGAAAATCATCGCAAGCGCATGCGTCAAGAATTTCAAAATTAACCATGGGGGGTATCATGCATCTATTTAATCAGTATGGGCCTTGGCTACCAAAGAAAGACATGAAGTTAACTTTGGCCATTCGTCGGTTTTTATTTGATGCTGAAATTGAAATCCAGCGACGCTGGCAATTCAAGAAGAGCATCAAGACTGACGACTGTGCCATTAGTTGTCATGTGATGGCACGAGTGGTAGCGCATTTTTTTGACGTTGCAGTTTGCGATGGCTACATCAAACCTGGTCACGGTCAAGTTAGCTTTGCGCACTCCTGGTGTGTCACTCCGCGAAATCACATCGTGGACATCGTACCGATTGGTGTTTTTTGTGGTCCAATATTGCTGGTAAAAGATGGTGAGTTAAGTTTTCTTCATCAGCAGTATATCTCCAGTTCTGGGCCAGGGAAGAAAGCGTTGGTCAGAATCAATGGCGCCAAAACCAAGCGTCGCATTGAAACCTGGGTGGGCAATATTCT
>CAZNIV010000061.1:0-1933 GCA_964573235.1 uncultured Gammaproteobacteria bacterium | reverse complement strand
ACCTATAATATAGCAGACTCGAGGAAAAAATTCTAACTTTAATCGCGGCGTTCTTTTGGGGTCACCCAAAAGCCCATATATTTACCAAACATTAATCTAATTTGAGCATCAAGACAAGGAATGGCCCCAAAAATAACAATCGTAATTGGCACAAAAACCCATTCAAAAACCATCGCTAAACTTTTCCAAATTGAATATTTTTTAGGTCGTTTGGGTAATAATAAATTAGAAACAATCGCTGATAAAACCATGCCAATCATCGCCATGTTCATTAACGTTGAGGAAATATTTGGTAGATTGCCAGATAACACAGTTGAATTAAAACGGTCACCACCGAGTAGCATTGGCAACCAACCAATAACTGCAATAATTAAAGCACTAGTTCCCCAGGAATGAAAACCGTATAGCTGAATTAAAACATGATTAAAAACTCGTTTACGATTAGAGTTTGGTTCTTTCTTCATCTTCAAAAAATTAAAGATCAGATAAGCAACATTCTCCGCCCCCCAAGCCCAACGACGTTGTTGCTTGTATAAACTGGTCGCTGTTTTTAAAAAACTTTTATCAGCCGTAGCATCCATCGAAACCATCACGTAAAGTGGCTCTACTCGGTAATCACCTTTATAATAAACTAAGCAGTGAAAAAATATGCGCGAATCTTCACTAACCATTTTAGTTGACCAAAAACCAATATCAACCAAAGCTTTCCAAGTCATCGAGTGAGATGAATAAGTCACCAATTTTTCTTGGCGAATTTGCATCATCATCTGCCAAAAAGTATTAGACGCGGCCGCTACTCTAGAGAAAAAAGGTGCCCCCCAAATATTATTATGATAAACCGGCACTGGCTGGTAAGAAGCGCGATAAGGATTAGAAATTGTTAAGAATTTATAAGACAGTGCAAAAAAATAACCAGGACGAACAATGGTATCAATATCAAAAACAGAGACTAGAATCTTATCATAAGGAATATTTTCTTTATCAATTATTTCCGCTTTAAGTTGTTTACCACACCAAGCTTGATTAGCCCCCTTACCTTTTATTTCACCTTCTATTCCATCTGGGTGAAAGGTAATAATAAAGCGGCCAAACTTTGAAGCAAATTCTTCACGAATAACTTTAGCTCGATCATGAGCCTCAGTACCAGCTCGCTCTTCCATGGCTAAGGCCACAATCATTTGTTCTGGCGGAAAGCCATCATCAAGTAAAGACCGCAGGGCGGTTCTAATTATTTCTAAATCTTCATTGTAAGTTGGCAGAATGATTAATTGATGTAAATCATTCCACTTCATTTTTTGTTTAGTTAAACAATCTTCTGGCAAACTATTATCAGTTTCTGACAGTGCTAAACATTTTTCACACCAATTGATTTTTTCATTATGTTTTACTTTTCGAAATGAAGAAATTAAATATAAAGCTAAATAAATTACTTGAAGTAACCAATAGACGTCAAAAGCAATTAAAAAGTAGGCCACCCAAACCGGTTTAAAATAAGACAGAATAATTAAAATAAAAAGAGTTCCTAAAGACAAAATACCCGGAATCATTTCTAATCCACGGTATAATTTATAATCTCGACCTTCGAGTTCTGTTGCCTTGCCAATTTTAAGATAATCTGTCATTTAGTTAAAATAAAAACGTTTATAATACGTTCCTATTTTTTAGCTCAAAAAAACATTTAGCGCAAGCATTAACATCAATCAGAGCATCATGAGCATCGGGGAAACCAATGCCAAACAAACTTTTATGTAGTTCATCTAGATTTGGCCACTTATAACGGCCGTAATTGTTAAGAATTTTGCAAAAATCAACACTGCTCTTCATGGTGCAAATTTTATTAGCCTTATCTAAGGGGTTTTCCATTTGTAGGCGATAAAGCTCAGCACTAATTATTTTATCATCAAAATCAATGTTATGAGCCACAATATACTCC
>CAZNIV010000060.1:0-1938 GCA_964573235.1 uncultured Gammaproteobacteria bacterium | reverse complement strand
CTCTTCTTTTTCATGGTACTGAACATTAAAAATTAAAAAATTAGTTTTTAGGGAGTTCGTTCTCCCGTTCAGTACCATTTTAAGTATATTTGTTCAGAAAAGCTATCCGCCCTTTGGCGGATTTAGTGCAACAGCACCTAGCTGCAAGCGGGGTTTCGGTGCTCGCGGGATAGGAAAGTAGGAAAAGTAAAATATTGATAAATAAAGAGTTTAGTGATAAAAATCCCCGCCTGCCGATAGCTGCAAACGTTATGCCCAATTATTATAACGACAACATGATGCCTAAATTTATATCAAATTTTATTCTATATCTGACAGGATTTATAATAGTTAGTTGTAATACTAGCTCTACCGTTAATGAGTCCAAAACAATCTGGCCAGACACACTTACTAATGGGTTAATCAGGTATGTTATAAATACAAATAATAATCAGAAATGCATTTTCTATTCAGACAAGGCTCCACTTTGGTTTAGTGACTCTAGCCAAGACAAATTCATCAACATCAAGACAGGATTTACGCCACTTGACTCGACTATTGTTCGCAAACAACTTGAGTTTAATAGGAAATTTGAGTTTCGCATTGATACCGCAAACCTTTTAAAGACTCAATTCATATCATATGACACATTAGTTAGCTGGGGCTTAGGAACGGTTAATACGCCACAATTTTGGGAAATATATGCTCAAAAGGTTCATCGTTGTTTTTGTATAATTAATTGTCCGATATACAACATTGATAAGACTCGTGCGATTACTCGACTTTCTCATTTATGTGGAGGTAAATGGATTACATGGTATGATGTAGTGTACAAAAGAAATGGGACGACTTGGTTAGCGATAGATACGTTAGCTCAGTAAGGTTCTTAAAAAAAAATCTGGGAATAATAGCACCTACCTGCAAGCGGGGTTTCGGCGCTCGCGGGATAGGAAAGCAGGAACAGTAAAATATTGATACGTAAATAGTTTAGTGATAAAAATCCTCGCATGCGTATAGCTGCGGAATTTTATGCCCAATTAAACTAAAGTCAATCTAAATGGGGAAAGTGATTAAAAAAATAATTTGGATTTGCATCATATGTATTGTCAGTTATGGTTGCAATAGACAAAAAAAAGGATTAACTGATTCTCAGATTAACTATTTAATAACGAATGTATGGAATTTTGTTTGGCCCGACTCCTTATTTAAAGCACATCATACAGAAAGGGAATATTTTTTAAGTAAAGCATACTTTAAAAATAATCCACTTTTCTTCTTAGAAAAAAAGGTATTTTTCAGATGTACGGATCGTGAATTGGGTAAGTATTATTTTTCTAACGACACTTTACTGATAATAGATAGATACTTTACATCAGGAATTGATTCGATGCGCCATGTTGCAGATACTGTCTTTATTGGGAAAGTTACCAAACTTTCTACAGATAGTTTGGTGTTCTCAGTAATAAAAGGGAATCCATTTAGTTGGCCAATATCAAATGAAAATTACTCAAAGAGGCTTGTATTCTATAATGATTTGGCACTTCTAAAAAAGAAAACCACTTTCAAAACCCTTTCACTTTCAAGTAGATTTGATAAAGGTCCTAGTTTGGCAATTGAATTGGATGGAAATGGCAATATGCATTGTTATCGTCAAATTAAGGGTGAAGAAGCATGTTATTACAAAGGTCGATACGATATAACTAAGTTAGACTCAATCAGACATCTACTCACAGCAGCTCTGGTTAACCCTGAGTCTATTAAACTTTTTGCAAATGGTAATAATAGGGGTGTTGAACTCAAGGTAGTCCTGGAAAATAATGATACCTTAAGTGTTAATGGAGATTATTCCCAATTCAATTATAGACTTTTAAATATCTACCGAACTCTTGCAAAGTCAATATTTTCTGAAAAATGGGAGAAAGACGCTAAATCATTTAAATTTTTAGCAAATACTTATAT
>CAZNIV010000059.1:0-2017 GCA_964573235.1 uncultured Gammaproteobacteria bacterium | reverse complement strand
GAGTTAGTTAAGTTTAGCTCCAAAATTTTACAGGATGAGCTCAAAGTTCCCCTTAAAATGATTTCTTTTGGACCAACAGAGTTGGATAAAATATGCTTATAACTAGAAGCGGTACTATAATGGTATCGCTTTTTTTGTTGATAATTTAACTTGACAAAATATATGTTATAGTGTATAAAGAAAACAATAATTATAAATTATTTTTGAATATTAACAATAAAAAAAAGACAGAACAATGAAAAAACCATTAGAAAGCCCTTGGTCAATTCGAATTGGCGCTTTTGCCACCGCCGTTGGCGTTCCGGCAGATGACGTAGAAAAAGCATTTGCTTCTTTAGTCGGCGAGCCTGGCGATGAAGCCTTAATCATTTTAAGTGACAAAACAGCCGTGCCCGATGAAGACATTAAAAACGCTTTGGCTGAATTCAAAATTCCATCAGGAAAATTGAATATCCATTTGCCGAAATTACGTGATGAAAAACCGGTCGAAGAAAAAACTGAAACAGTTAGTTCTGGTACCACAACAACGCTTTCGATTTTGCCAACAGTTCCGGATGAACAGTCATTTCTGGAAATGCTTAAAACCGGCGGCACTTTAAAAGTCGGAACAACGGAAGTTCTCTCGGCAATTAAAGCCGCTCTTGCTCAAACAGTGGGTTTGTACAAAATTCCGGAAAAGATTTTGGACAAAATGGAAGCCTTTGCGATCGCCCAGGAAGAACCTTGTGGAGAAGCTTTTTATTCAATGCAAAAATTAGTGACTGAAAAAAAATATGGTGATATTTTATCAGCCATGGGTGTTTCTGGTAGCTACATTAGCGAAGCCAGAAAAAAAGCTTTTTTTGAAAGATTGGATGCAAAATTGTGGGTTGCCCTGAATGGTTTTCAAACTCGTTTAGTTGCCTGGCAACAAACTTGGACTCAAGGCATGGCCAATCCGAGTATGTTGATAATTGCAATGACGGCTCAACAGAGTGGTGGTGCGTTGCCCCCAGGTATGATGGCTCCTCCTGACACCGCTGAATTACATGCGGCTGGTGAAGAAGTCATTAACGAAATCAATCGAATTTTTGCTGGTCCTGGTATTCCGGTAGCACGTGCTTTGGCTTATGATGCCACGCGTATTATGGGTATTTTGGAAAGCAAAGATTTACCGGCTCAAGTTGGATCAACCACTAAAGACCAAATGATTAAAGATTTGGGAATCAGTGTTGGCTCAGAAATCGTCAGAACCGAACAATCATTAACTCGGTATGCCCTGGCAATTATGAGTTTGCCCAAGGTCGCTCCAGGAAATGATGAGCTCACGTATTTGTCAGCTATGCTGCAGCTCGGCGCTACCATTCCGTGGGAAAAGCTCGGTGCTAAAGGTTTGGGCTCAACAAGTTTGAGATAATAATTTTCAATAAAAAAATAACCGGACATGTAATGTGCCCGGTTTTTTTTATTTCTACTACATTATTGTTGGCAGAAATATTTTTTTAATAAATAATTTTGTTGCTAATTCTCGATAGCCCTCATCCCAGAAAGAACTACTGGAATCAACATCTCTGGAATGCGGAGTATCTAAAATTTTTCGTTCCGGAAAAAAGTTAGCGTAGCCACTATGCATTAAACGATATTGCAAAAAGTCGCGTTCTAATTCTTTAAGCCAGATAGTTTTTAATTCAGGATTACCAGTCAAGTATTTTGGTAATAATTTTTTATGTAATTCTTTGATAATTTTTGAATTACCCAGCCAGGCGCCACCTAATAAAACATGAACGCAATAACTATTACCAACTACTTTCTGACAACTTACCGTGTCGTTAATTAATAACTGTTTATGATTATTTTTGAGCCAGAATTGAAGAGGCTGACCTTTGATTTTCTCATGTTTCATTATTCTTTCTAGCTGTTCATTGATATAATTAAAAGACTCAAAACTAACATCAGGCTTAACAAAAATCGCTAAATCAATATCGGTTGTTTTAGAGGCATAACCTTTAATTCTTGAACCATAAATAAGTAACACAGG
>CAZNIV010000058.1:0-2069 GCA_964573235.1 uncultured Gammaproteobacteria bacterium | reverse complement strand
ATCCCAAGTGATCCAAGCAAGCTTTTTTAATATGATTAATATATTCCTTACCCTCTTTGGTATTCTCTTTGATTTCTGCAAATTTAAAATCCTCTTTAGACAAGAGATGCTGATTAACATACAACTCTAATCTCTCAGACAGATATTTATAAAAAATAAAACTAAGAATATAATTCTTATACTCATCGGCGTGCATTTTTCCACGAAGGACATTTGCTACTGCCCATAATTGGCGCTCTAGAATCTTTTTTTGCTCTTCTGACATAAATAATTTAATACAAAAAACAATTAAAATTACTACTTTATTGCCTCGTTATTCAAATTTAAGAGACATTAATATTATACCGCAGCCATAGAACCCTGTCCATCATCAATTTATTCTTATCAAAAGCCCAAAAAAAGACCACTCCCGTGGTCTTTTCTTCTACCTCTCCCCCTCCCACTCCCCATAAAACTCCTCCAAAAACTGCTCCATATATTTATGCCGCCCCTGCGCCAGCGCTTTTCCCGTTTTGGTGTTCATTCTATCCTTAAGCAACAAAAGCTTTTCATAATAATAGGTATGATTATACATAAGCTATACTTATTTTAAAAGAAACACAGCCAGTCAAAATACACTAAAACAATTCCTCTATTTTTTTTGTGCCATAATAATAAACATTCCTACCGCGTTTATCAGTAGTCAAAAATTCTTTTTTCACCAAATCCTTCAAATCTTTACTTGCCGTCATTTTCGTTATCTGATTTACATTCATGTGAGACACCAGCGTTGTTCTTTCTCCTTTATCACCATGCAAATATTGAAGCAACTGAATCTGTCTAATATTTAGCCCATACTTCGTATCACAAGTTTTTTTCATCTTCACATTTTCATTAGACTGCCTTGTCAGATATTCCATAAACTCTTTCATAGCCAACTTAATTTTCCTAATATTATAATCTAAAAAATATGTCAGATCATTATCATCCTGCTCACTATAAATATAAGCCATATCATACTGTGTATGCGATTTCTTGATCATCTTTGATATTGGAAGATAGACAAATGCCCAATATCCGTTTTTTATCAAATACCAATAAAACAATAATCTCGCCAAACGACCATTACCATCAGTAAAGGGATGTAAGTATCCTATCCAAAAATGAATCATTATCGCCCTTACAATCGGATGAATAAAGCTTTCGCCCTCATCAATATCATTAGCAAATTTTATCAATTGTTCTAATTCTTTTTTTACAAACCCAACATCTGGCGCACTATAATAAATAACATCCTCTTTCGTAACGTGGATCGGTTCTCCCTCTTCTCTCATCCTTGGCTTTTCGCCTTGAGCATCTAAAGTATCTTTAGTCACGAGGGAGTGTAATTCCAAAATTAAATCCATACTCATATTCCTGTCCTTATACTGATCCTCTATGGCCTTCATGGAAATATAATTGTTCAAAATCATCTGTTCAGAGCTATTTACTGGCTTTCTTCCCTCTCTCAACATTTTTTTTGCCGCCTGCCTACTAGTTGCAGCCCCCTCCAATTGCGATGACGCTATTGCCTCTTCCATTATCCCTCTAATAATTAGCTTCTGCTTATTCATCTTACTCATTTCTGTTTTTTTCACAAAAAGATCTCCTCCTGTATTCATATCCAATTCATGAAAAAATTTCTCCAAATAATTTAATTTAGACCAAGTGAAAAGATTTCCATTTTTATCTTTAATAACAGTTTCTATTTTTTTAGACTCACGAAAAATCTTAATAATTTTCCATAAAACCTCCCTTGAAAAACCCTTTGGTGCTGGCTCTATGTAACGCGCCTTATCCCAATACAAATACTCTGATTCTGAAGTTTTTTTTACAAAATTAATAACTTCGATCATATTATCCATATTATCATCAGAAAAAACATTAGAAATCTCTTCCTTACCCACCTTAGATAAATCGGGTTTTTCTAATTCAAATAACATATTTTTATTAATAGGTATAATTATACTTAAACTATACCTATTTTATACCTATTTATACATTTTGTCAAATTTAGGTATAATTATACTTAAATTATACCTATTATATAC
>CAZNIV010000057.1:0-2132 GCA_964573235.1 uncultured Gammaproteobacteria bacterium | reverse complement strand
CTATTATTTCTGGTTATCCGGGTTGCTATAAGACCTGGATAATGTTGGACATAGCTATTAGCTCGGCTAGGGGCATTGATTTTTTAGGTAAATTCAAAACCAAGAAGGAAAAGATCCTCATTATTGACGAGGAGAGCTATGAGCGTGGACTGCAAAAAAGATTGCGTTTATTAACTGACGAAAAAGACTTAGATATTGAAATTTTGTCTTTCTCTGGCTTCAGTATTCAAAAAACGGATCAGGTAATTAAATACTGCCTAGAAAAAGAAATAGGCGTAGTAATGATTGATTCGTTAATAAGAGTTCATAATCTCAAAGATGAGAACGCCGCAACTGAAATGTCAAAGCTATTCACTGAATTTAAAAAATTCAAACAAAATGGTATTACTTTGCTTGTTATTCACCACAATAGAAAATCCGGAATAAACAAGTCTAGCTCTGCCGAAGACATGAGGGGGTCGAGTGAAATCTTTGCGGCTGCGGATTGTGCAATTTCACTTAAGAAGGTTAACAAAGAAATCTATATTAGCCAGACCAAGTCCAGAGCTGAGGAGGAAACTCCATTATTCTCGGTAAGAGTAATAAAAGATGATAACTTTGTACGCTTTGAATTTATTAAAACCATGGAATTAGAAGAAAGAAAAAGTAAGCCCGAATTGGCTAGGTCAGCAATCATGGATGTATTAATGGAGTACGGGGAATTATCAAGACAAGATGTATTTAGTGCCTTAGGTAGTTTTAGCGAGTATTCAAAAAAGGTCGCACTTAAAGAACTAATTGGTTCAGGAACCATTGAGTCTCGAACTGGTTCAGACGGGAGTATTTTTTACTCCCCAATAGAAATAAGAGAGTAGCCTTGGGGCATGAGGCGAAAAGTTGTTTCCCTAAGGGCTTCGACTTTTCACCCAGCCTTAAATTACCAAATTAAAAAAGAATTTTTCAGAAATGACTTTAGCTTTAGATCAAAACAATATCTTATTAGATATTTTCACCAAATTAGACCAAAAAGACTGCCTTGAGGCAAGAAATAACCTCTTGGGGTTCTTTGAAACTCTAATTGAAATTGATCAGCGCTTGTGTGTAAAGCCTTTAGTCAAATCAGAAAATTTGAGCAATAATAAACTTAAAGAAAACTAAAAATAATTATATGATGTTAAACAAAAAAGGAGTTATTTATGTTCGTGTTTCATCCCGTGAGCAAAAAGAAGAGGGCTATTCAATTCCTGCCCAAAGAAAATTACTAACTGATTTTGCGCGAACCCATGGAATTACTATTGTCAAAGAGTTTGAAGATGATGAAACGGCTAAAAGCGAGGGTAGAACTAGTTTTACAGAAATGATTAATTTCGTAAAAAGTAATAAGGGTATTGAAGCGATTTTGGTTGAGAAAACGGATCGACTTTATCGAAACTTTAAGGATTATGTAACGATTAACGAGCTTGATATCACCATCTATTTAGTAAAAGAAAGTGAGGTGCTTGGTAAAAATGCATCATCACACCAAAAGCTTACGCATGGCATTAAGGTACTATTGGCCAAAAATTATATTGATAACCTAAGTGAGGAGGTTCGTAAGGGTCTAACGGAAAAAGCGGAGAGTGGTTTTTATCCTTGTAGTATCCCGCCATTGGGGTATAGGCTAGAAAAATCTGGTAATAAAAGTATTGCCGTACCAGACGAAAAGAATATGCATATTCCAATAAAGATGTTTGAGTATTATGCTACTGGTCTTTATTCCATAACCTCATTACTTGAAAAAGTAAAGGAGGAGGAAGTGATTATTCAGTCAAATTTTCCAAAATCTTCTAAGTTAAAAAATATTAGCAAGAGTAGTGGTCAGCGTATTTTAACTAACCCAATGTACTATGGTGATTTTTATTGGAAGGGCAAAATTTATCATGGTAGTCATAAGCCACTAATATCAAAAGCACTATGGGATAAGGTGCAAACGGTATTGGCCAGAGTAAAAAATAAAGAAATGCTATCAAAATACAACACCCAAGATTTTTTGTTTAAGGGATTGTTAGTTTGCGGGGAGTGTGGGCGAACCATTTGTGGAACGCGCAAGGCAAACGGCGAAAAGGAGTATGTTTATTATTGTTGTACAAAGCATTTAACCAATTGTTCTCAGA
>CAZNIV010000056.1:0-2165 GCA_964573235.1 uncultured Gammaproteobacteria bacterium | reverse complement strand
ACGCAACTCTGACTGAAAGCATCAGCTAGACATTGTGTTGGGTCGCTAACATAATAAGGGCTCGCCGCCAAAGACGACCCAGCCATAAACAAACCGAGGAGGATAACTGATATTCTAATGTAGAACTTCGTCGTCTTCATAATTAATTATTTGCAGCAAGTTATTTTCTTAATTGTATCACAACTACTTAAAGATCCGCGACCCCCCCCGGAGGATGCAAATATCCAAAAATGTCCTAATTTATTATTTGTACTATCAACCCAACCGCCGCAATCATCAGCCGAGACAACGCCGGTATATCCAGGAGGTCCATCAGCGATCCAAGCATCAAGACCATTAATCGCGCTGAAGCTAGATGCGCCGTTAGCTTGAATTAAATAGACGATTTCATCAGTTCGACAGAAATGACTTCCAGTCAATGCAGCATTACAAATTTTATTGCCAGCGTCGTAACCAACATAACCGCCAGTATAACTTAAGCTTCCGGTTGAACTTGCGATAGTAACAAATATTGAGCTAACCATTCCAGTACTAGTAGAAATAGTACTAGTAGCGGCCGCAATCAAACTTTTTACATAGCCAGTATTTGCTAGGGCGTAATTATCCGCACTTAAATATGTGCTTGTAAAATTATGGCCAGTATTTGAAGAACCCGCCGGTGCGACTCCTGTGTTACCAATAGAAAAAATATCATTAGGCGCGGTTGTGCCAATGCCAACGTTACCAGCAGAATTCCATGATAAAGCTGTTCCAACGATAGTGTTAGATATACTACCCGCACCCCAGCCCAATCCCCAAGTGCTTGAGGCGACATTTTGAATAGCGCCATAATTACTACCGGTCGCATTCAATAATAATCCATTTCCACCAGTTGCTCCTACTACTAGCATGCTATTAGTAAGTATATTTCCATTAACCGATAACACTTGTTGTGGATTAGTAGTCCCAATACCAACATTGCCCGTGGTTCCCTGAATAGTGAATGCTTCTGTATCAGAACCACCAGCTGGTTTATTTATAAAATGGAACCCTTCGCTTCCTGCCGTTGAGTTAAGTAACATATAGCCTCCATAAGAACTTCCACTCTGGTTGGTTACTCCACTTGAATTATCATTAAGCGCAAAAGAAAAGCTTAGGCCAGGACTTTTCCACCCAATACCTGATTGTAATCCACTGCTTGGGTTTAATATAAGATGTGTTCCATTACCAGATATTTGGATATTGCCATTTAAAACATCCAGTTTCTCTCCTGGACCAGTCGTCCCAATTCCGACGTTACCAGATGAAGTAATTAAGAATTTCGGTGAACTTGCATTCTTTAATAACAAAAGATTAGATCCGGCGTCGCTTGATCCATTAATATTTCCATACATCAAATTCTCTCCATTATTTAAAATCAGAGTTGAAGTCCCGATTTGCAAACCGATAGCAGCTTGTGAACTATTGTTAGAAACAAAAAAACCCACAACTAACAAAAGTGTGGCTAGAATAACCTGTAATTTTATCTTTATTTTTTGCCGTTTCACATGGGGCATTTTATATTTTAATTATAACAAATTTTTAAATCTCTATCAACAAAAAATTTCCTTTATTTTAAGCTATTTTTTAATGATTATTGTTCCTTTTGTTGTACTATTTTCGCCTCCGCACATTTCGCAATAAAAGGTGAAGCTCCCCTCCTGCGAAGCCTGAAATTGCATGACTTTTGTCTGGCCTTTTTTCACGACTCCTTTCATGTTATAACTCGGAAAAACGATATCGTAATCCTTATCAACTGCTGTTATATTTATGTGTATTGTATCGTTAATATTGCCAATAATACTTGATGGCGTATAAACTCCGCCATCAGCCTGGATACTGAAACTACGGTATTGCTGAGTAACACCTGGAGCCGCTGGAGTCACAACAGTCGGCACGGCGACTACTTTCGCCTGTTCAACAGTCAATTTTTCATTTACTTCCGGAACTTTTATATCTTTTGGGACTTCCGCGCGGAACTTATCATTTACGTTTATGTCTGTTCCAGACACAATTGGAGCTGTTGTTTGTTCCTGCTTTGTTGTCGCAACCTTTTCAACTACTGAGGCAGCTTTCGGCTTTATATTAATAACTACAAAATAAAATATTACGGAAATAATAATTAAAATTGCTATTATCATCAAAAA
>CAZNIV010000055.1:0-2192 GCA_964573235.1 uncultured Gammaproteobacteria bacterium | reverse complement strand
TTTTAAAATCATGATATCAACCAAACTAATGGGTTCAATATGTCCGGCTATTTTTGAATGTAATTTTTTGGTGCCTTTAGCTACTAAAGATATTTTACCAAATTTTTTAGTATACAAAACAACGCGACTGTCGTTTTCACGCCAGTCGTTACGTTTCAAAATTAAAGCCGTGCTACTGTGACTTTCCGCCATACTAATTTATTTTGGTTGATCTAAATAACTTTGTAAGATTAAAGCCGCCGCAATTTCATCGCGACCAGCTCGCATTTTTTTGGGGCCACCCATAGCGTCCGCCGCTAAACTACTTAAACGTTCATCAACTTGAATAATTTGTAATTTAGTTTGTGATTCAAGTTGAGTGACAAACTTTAAAAAATCAGGACTAATATCGTGTTCTAAACTAGCCATTTGATAAGGTCGGCCTAAAACAATTTTAGTAATTTCTTCTTCTTCGATTGTTTGTAAAATACCAGCGATATCCGCCACTGTGCCTAAAGGTAAGGCCATGTTTAACTCTTCCTCAGCCGTGGCTAGGCCAATTCTCTTCTCACCCCAATCAATCCCTAAGTATTTTTCCATATAATTATTTAGTAAGGATTTCTGGTCCATTTTCCGTAATCGCCACCGTATGTTCGAAATGAGCACTTAAAGAATTATCAGCCGTTAAAATTGTATAATTATTTTTAGCTACCTTTACTTTCCAAGTGCCAGCGTTAATCATCGGTTCAATCGCAATTACCATGCCGACTTCTAAAACTAAATTTTCAGATGAACGCTGTGGAATTCCATAATTAAAAACATTAGGGTCTTCATGAGCGAAATAACCAACGCCATGCCCTACCAAGTCTCGAACTACCCCGTAGCCATGAGTTTCAGCAATAAACTGAATAGTTGAACCAATATCATTTAAAGTGTTGCCAGGCTTCGCTTGTTTGATGCCGGCGATTAAACACTCTTGAGTTACTTTAAGTAATTTTTTAGCGGCCGCGCTAATTTTGCCAACGGGCACGGTCACACACATGTCAGTGTAATAACCACCACCACCTGAAAATTTATTAATTGGCGCTTTAACTTGAGCGCGAATTTTCGCATCAATCGGCCACTCCATCCCAATATCTAAATCAATAATATCACCAGACTTAAGTAAGCGACCGGGAGTAGCGGTGCCATGAACCACTTCCTCATTAATTGAGGCACATAAACCGGAGGGAAAAATTAACCCATCACCCATATCATAATCTTTAAAAGCGGGACGACCGCCAACCTCTTTAATTCTTTTAAGTAAAATATTTTCTAAAACTAAAGTAGAAACGCCCGGCTTTACTTCGGCGACCATCTCACGTAAAATAGCCGACAAAATTTTGCCGCCTTCCCGAATGATTCTAATTTCTTCGGCTTTTTTTTTATAAACCATATAAATAATTAATTAAGTGGCACTTCTGGAACCCGGTTGGCTCTCACTGATAAAAATAGAAAGATACCCAGTAATATAAAAGTGTTAAGTGGAGCTAACCAAAAAGGATAATGCTGACCGAAAGCTTCGAGCACCATCATTAGTCCTAAAGCGCCAATCGAATACATCGCCCCATTTTTTAAATAAGCAAATTTAGCAATCAAATCAATACCGCGAATCGTAAATTCTCGAACGACAAAAGCCCCTAAGCCATTGCCCAAAATAATCAGCGGTACACTCATGGTAAACGCAAAAGCACCAATTACGCCATCGATGGAAAATGAAGCATCAAGTACTTCTAAATACATGATTTTGCTCCAAGCACTCATGTGACCACTCATTAACTGCTTCTCTTGAGCTTCAGCATTCTTTTTAAAACCATCGGTTAAGAAAAAAGCGGAAACACCAATAGTGGCAGCTAATGCTAGAATCGGATCATGTTTTAAAGAAACATAAACTAATCCAGTGGTTAAAAATGAAGCAATCGCATAGAACCAGGCACCTTGGCGATGCAAAAATCCTTCCGCTAAGAAAGCATATTTCTTCTCTTCTAAAAACAACCAAGCTAAAAAAACAAATAATAAATAAATACCACCACCGAGCAGTAATAATGGTTTTGATTTATCAAGTGAAGCCATCACCGTGGCATCACCAGAAAAAGTAGAAGTGACTACTTGGACAATTGATAAAGCTGGATTAGCTCACCATACAATAATAAATGACAACAGTCCCCGAACCG
>CAZNIV010000054.1:0-2212 GCA_964573235.1 uncultured Gammaproteobacteria bacterium | reverse complement strand
AAGTAAAGCCGTATTTAAACTAATGTATTTTAGCTATATTTAAACAAAATATGGCTTTTTTTGACATAAGCAAGCTTTTACCTATTGACAAGTTTGGTATTATGTGCTATAATACAATGTCACGATAAAAACAGGGGAACATTACAAAGTATTCGAGATTCACTGTTTGGGCGGTAGGCTAGTGATCTAGTTCTACTGCCTAGAACAAAGAATCTTGAATTCATTATCAAGCTAGGATTTTACAGTAGAGGGAAGAGGGAAGGTGGCATGCCAAGATTGCTTACCGATTAACGGATTTATCCGCTAATTAGCGGCAATTGCTACTTTAGATAGTGATTAGGTCACATACTTTTTTAGTAAGGGGCCGGAAAATTACTATCACATCCCATCTTCTATTGTGAAATTCTAGCCGTTGTCTCTAGTGCCATGCGAACAGGACTTTAGCCAAACCGGAATCCTTCGGGATAGTGTCACACTTCTTAATGGTAAAGCAAAGCCGGGTTAAAGACGGTCTATAAATAATTATAATGACCATCCTCTTTTTCCCAACCCCTTTTCGCATAGTGGTGGAGAGAATAATATCGTTTCTAAAAATCGAAAAAGGAGCGAATAATGAGAAAGTATCAACACCCAGACAATCCGGATATCCCCGTCAGTACCCTTATACTGACGGCCATAATGGCTTTTTTGATTGCCTCGGCTCTCTTTAAGAGAATCAATAAGACGGAAAATCCGCCACCGCCAGTAACAACAGCAACATTAAAGTAACCCCATCAGCAAAAACCTGCCAACATGCCGGTTATGCTGGTGGGTTTTTTGCTTTTATTGACAAATTAACAATTTTTATCTAAGATAAAGCGTTCTTAGTTCTTTCTTATGGTTATCCAAACAGTGCCAAAATCAAGGAGGAAGCAAGTCATGCAACGAGCAAGACGTCACGCGCCAATACCAGAGCAGCGGCGATCATTTATTCAAATGGTCGATACCGATGGCAACCGGGTTATGGCTCATTTGGTCAGTGATTTCGGGCAATTTTCTTTGGTCAATATCGGCAGTTCCAACCCCATGCTGGCCATCGCCAAAAATGACCAGATTCTGCTCAAAACCCGCTGGGTGGAGGCCAAGACACTTTTGGCCAGGAAGCCACACCTGCTGTGGGTGAGTGTTGACGGTAAGCTCTTTGGGGTTTTCAACTTGAAAACCATGAAACTGGCCGTACCAATGAAATGGCATGAGTATTACGACGTGACCGACGGCCAATTTTTGATACTCAACACCTATCCGTCACGGAAAGATGAAAAACATGACAAGAGAGTGCTGATTTCTAACGCCAGCGGCCAAATGATTTGCCCGATTTTTGATGACTTGGTGGAAACCGATGGTGGGGAATACCTCATTCTCAAAAAAGGCGACCAAGCCAGCGTCTTGTGTTGCCGCAGTCGAAAAATCCTGGAACCGATTCGAAGTTTTGCCACCGGCAAGGTGGAGTAAAAAAACTTCGCAATCAAATTTGTAACACCTGCTATCATGGCAGGTTTTTTATTTGTCGGTAGTGGGGTAGGTAGTTGTGGATAAAGACTATTGCATAGATATCCAGCCTGGTTGTATAATTATATTAACCTTCGTATAACATAGATTAAGCGATGTAATAACTATATATAATATGGCTAAATCAAACATTTCGATTATTAAGCATGTTTCTACCTTCCTGGAATACTGTGAGGTCGAAAAAGGCTTGAGTCCAGTATCCACTAAAAATTATCATAACTTTTTAAAAGTTTTTCTAGATTGGCTCAAGGCTAATAAATTAGAAACTCTCAAGCCCCATGAATTGACCCCAGACCATATTTGGGACTACCGCTTATACCTTTCCCGCAAACAAGATAAAGGTCAGTACATCAAGAAGACCACTCAAAACTATTATCTAATCAGCCTCAGGAACCTTTTAAAATATTTTGGTGATAAAGAGATCGACTCATTGGCGCCAGATAAAATCAAATTGCCAAAGTTAACGGAAAAAGATAAAAAAATAAAATTCTTAAACTTTGCCCAAATTGAAAAACTTTTATCCATCCCAGACATTGGTAATACTAGAGGCTTAAGAGACCGCGCCATATTAGAAGTGCTCTTTTCTACTGGGGCCCGTGTCTCAGAATTAACTTCGCTTAATATTAATCAATTTAGTCGTAAGGATTTATTGAATGGTAAATTC
>CAZNIV010000053.1:0-2262 GCA_964573235.1 uncultured Gammaproteobacteria bacterium | reverse complement strand
TTTATTTATGTTCTTAATATTTTTAGGTGATAAACAAAAATATGAAACAAAATAGCTTAACAGATTTTGATGTGGCAGTGGTGGGTGGCGGTCCAGCTGGTATGATGGCAGCCATTGCGGCGGCCGATATTGGCGTTAAAGTAATTTTACTAGAGGCGCGAGAAAATTTGGGTACTAAATTATTAATTTCTGGTCACGGTCGAGGTAATATTACTAACGAAGTGAGTTCAATTAAGGAATTGGTAGAAAAGATCGGCACTAATGGTAAGTTTTTGTATTCGGCTTTTAATTATTTTGGCCCTAAGCAGGTGCGAGAATTTTTTGCGCAACTGGGAGTGGATACTAAAGTAGAAGATAATGGTCGGGTTTTTCCTAAAAGTGATAGCGCTAAGGATATTTTGCGGGTTTTGAAAAATAAGTTAAAAGAATTAAAGGTGACTATTTTATTTGGTAAAAAAGTAACGGATATCGAAGTTAAAAACAATAAAATCACTAAGTTAATTGGTATGGATTGGGAGGTAGTAGCGAAAAATTATATCATTGCTACTGGTGGTAAATCTTATCCGCAAACTGGTTCTGATGGTAGCGCTTTTGTCTGGTTACAAAAAATCGGCCATTCAATTACGCCCTTGGCCCCGGCTTTAACTTCTGTTATGGTTAAAGAAAAATGGGTTAAAGATTTAGCTGGGTTAAGTTTTAATGCTGATCTTAATTTATATTTAAATGGTAAGAAAAAGCTGACCGTGACAGGTGATGCTTTATTTACTCATCAAGGGTTAAGTGGGCCGGCCATTATTAATATTAGTAGGAATATCGGTGAAATGTTGATCATGGGCAAAGTAGAAGTGAGAATTGATTTTGTTCCGGTGCATGATTTTGCCCTTTTAGATAAAATATTGGAGCGTTCTACGGCTAATATGGGCGCTAAACAAGTTAAGAACGGCTTAGGTGCTTATTGGCCAGAGCGTTTAACGGAAACGGTTTGTAGTATTGTCGGTATTGATGCTAATAAAAAAATGCATGATTTAACACGCGAAGAACGACGGACGATTGCCAGATGGCTTAAAGAATTTATTTTGACTGTTGATAAAATCGGCGGCTTTGATCAGGCAATGGCTACTTCTGGAGGCGTGGCGTTAACTGAAGCAGATCAGCGAACAATGAAATCAAAAAAAATCGATAATTTATTTTTTGCTGGTGAAATCTTAGAACCAGTAGGTCCAACTGGTGGATATAATTTACAGATTGCTTGGTCGACAGGGAAGTTGGCAGGAATAAGTGCCGCTAAAGATTAGAGGAATTAAAAAATCCGCAATGAGCGGATTTTTTTTGAGTTTAATTTATTTTGACTTAGGAAATCCGGTGCCGCCAATAACTTTGTCAGCTTCGTTTTCAGTATAGCGATTAATTACACCCCAAGCGTTATCAAAGGCGTCTTCGGTGCCCAATAGAAGTGTGCCATTATCAGTCATTTTTTGCTTGGTTTGTTCGTAGTTAAGTGATCCGTATTCAAATAAATAATTTCCAATGGCTAATTTATAAACTGCGTCTAAGCGGTTAAATAAGGTGGTCATATTGGCACCGTCTTCAGGCATGGTGGCTAATCGCTGGTCGTAGACATTGATTCTTTTTCGATATTCGTCTAGCTTTATTTGTAGATTTTTGTAAAATTCAGCCAATTGTTCATTACTTCTATTTTGGCTCGGGTCAATGTCTGGTATTGTGGATTTATTTTCCGAAAAATCGGGATTTTTTACCATATAATTAATTTAATTAACTTAATATCTTAACTTTAGTGGAAAAATGAATTGCCGTCAAGCTTGGTTGGATACGGTTTTTTGTGTTATAATAAATTATATGAGTGAAAATAGGGAAAATAAAATTTGGCAACCAGTAGATTTTAACGTTTACTTTAATTTTATTAAGTGGACGGTAATTGTGGCCACTGTGGTAGAGGCGCTTTATCGCTTGTGGTTTATGAAAAAAACCGGCTTGTTTTTAGCGGATCAAAAAGAGCAATTAATGTGGCTATGGCGCGTTGGCATTATGGTATTTACGGGGTTTAGGGTTTTAAGCAAATTTGGCGATGCTTTGCCAATAGCTATTATTTCTGGCGCTTTTACTGGCTTGGCAGTTGGTTTGGTTTCGGCGTTGGTCAGATTTTTTGATGGTGTTATGATTTGGAAATTTTTTAATTTAGTTACTGAACCAATTATCACTGGAATAATATTTAGTTTAGTGGTGGCGGCAGTAGTATTCTTT
>CAZNIV010000052.1:0-2400 GCA_964573235.1 uncultured Gammaproteobacteria bacterium | reverse complement strand
ATTTAATAGATTCTACCTGGCAGGGTAGCTCAGTGGTAGAGCAGAGGACTCATAAGCCTTTGGTCGGCGGTTCAACTCCGCCCCCTGCTACAAATGACAATTAAGCCATTTTAGTACTTGCCATAAGGCAAACAATCCAAAAAGCGAGCTATCGCCTTTTTTGTGATATTCAACACGGTAACACTCAATAATTTCTATGTCAAAAAACAAAAAACAACGCCAAAATAATAACAAGATAGGCCAAACTATTATTAATACTTTTACTGGAAACCTAAGTATTAATATGCGTGGCATTGGCTTTATCCCAAACCCTGAAAAAGATCAGGATGATTTAGAAATTACCAAAATCAATCTTAACACTGCCCTACCGGGAGATGAAGTAGAAGTAATCCTAAAAGCTTCAAAAAATCCAGAGCTACCACCTACTGCCATTGTTAATAAAATTATTAACCGCAACAGCACTCAATTTGTTGGTACTATTCACAAAAATAAAAACTTTTTATTTTTTATTCCGGATAACAAAAAAATTTACACCGATTTTTATTTAAAATCTAGCAAACATTTTCCTCATGTCGCTACCGGTGATAAGGTTTTGATCGGCTTAAAGCGTTGGGACGATCCAACCAAAAATCCAGAAGGTGAAATTTTGCAAGTTTTTGGAAAAAAGGGTGAAAATAATGCTGAGATGCACTCTATCGCCGCTGATAAGGGTTTTGATTTTGAATATCCAGAAAAAGTTATTGCCGAAGCACGCCAAATAGAAAAAAATGAAAAGATAATTCCCCGCGAAGAAATTGCCAAGCGTCGCGATTTCCGCTCTATTTTAACTTTTACTATCGACCCAGAAACGGCGAAAGATTTTGATGATGCCATCTCCTACCAAAAATTAGCTGATAATCGCCATGAGATTGGCGTGCATATCGCCGACGTTTCTCATTACGTGCGCGAACATAGCGAATTAGATAAAGAAGCTTTCAAAAGACAATTTTCTGTCTATTTAGTAGATCGCACTATACCAATGTTACCACCAGTTATTTCTGATGATCTTTGCAGTTTAAACCCTAATGAAGATAAACTCGCCTTCTCGGCTGTTTTTGAAATCAATGATGAAGGCAAAGTTTTAAAACGCTGGTTTGGCAAAACTATTATCAACTCTGATAAACGTTTTTCTTACGAAAAAGCGCAAGAAGCCATTAAGGATCCAACGGCTATTTATCATCAGGAATTATCTACCCTAAATCGCCTAGCTAAAACAATGCTCGTCGCTCGAGAAACAAAAGGCGCAATTGATTTTGAACAAGATGAAGTCGCTTTTGAATTAGATAAAAATGGCGTACCAACTCGTATCTTTTTAAAGACTCGCCTCGACGCTCATAAACTCGTTGAGGAGTACATGCTTTTAGCTAATCGCGAGGTGGCCGAATACATTTGGCGTATCAATGAAAAACAAGCTAAGAAATTCCCTTTTCTTTATCGTATCCACGACTTGCCTAGCCCAGAAAAAATTGCCAACTTATCATTATTTGTTGGCGCCCTTGGTTATGAATTAAATATTGTTAAAGATAAAAATATTAGTTCCAAGGATTTGCAAATGCTAATTAATGAAGTGGCTGGCAAAGCAGAATCAGCTATCATTAAAACGGCGGCTATTCGTTCTATGGCTAAGGCAATTTATTCGACTCAAAACATTGGCCATTTTGGTTTGGCTTTTGAATATTACACCCATTTCACTTCCCCAATTCGTCGCTATCCTGATTTGGTAGTGCATCGTATGTTACAAAAAGTATTAACTGGCCAAACCATTGCTCAATACGAATGGCAACACTATGAAGCTACCGCTGTACGCTCAACCGAAAAAGAAATTGCCGCCGCTGAAGCTGAACGCGAATCCAAAAAATACAAACAAGTAGAGTTTATGCAGAATAGCATTGGCGAAACCTATGAAGGTGTTATTTCTGGTGTCACTGATTGGGGCATTTACGTTGAAGAAAAAGAGACTCATTGTGAGGGCATGGTCAGATTGCGTTCTTTACCTGATGATTATTATGAACTAGACGCCAAAACTTATTCTTTAATCGGCCAGAAAACCAAAAAGGTTTATCGCTTAGGTGATAAAGTAAAAATTAGATTAGTAGGGGCAGATTTAGAAAGAAAAACTTTGGATTACGAGATATTTTAAACTAAAAAAAACGCCGATCAAAAGATTGGCGTTTTTTAGTATTCACAAAACCCCAGGTGAGCTTTCCGAATTTATGCGTATCCTAGAATAAATGAATGCTAAAAATAAAAACGCCGAAAGAATCGGCGGGTTTATTTATGATAAATTAATTTTGAGAGCGTTTAAGTATATGTGTAGGTACAATAATTATAAAATAGATAGAAATATACTAATAATAACAC
>CAZNIV010000051.1:0-2521 GCA_964573235.1 uncultured Gammaproteobacteria bacterium | reverse complement strand
GCCGTATTCTTTACGGAAGGTGTTCCTTATGGTCGGTTTATAAATAATGTTATACCGAATTCGCATGTTTTTAGGAATAAAGCCAGTTATTTTATCTTTGATAATTTATTTACTACTGAATATCGAAATGTATTTTTTTCTTTTTTAAATTTCTCCATATTTGACGATGATGAATCTAATAATCTTTTAAAGTTATTTAAAAAATTTGGTTTTTATACAAAAAATCTTTCGAAGCAGGAAAATTCCTCTACAAGGTATAATTTTTCAAATTATGTTGAACATTTTCCCTATGATATTTTGCATATCGGAAGTCATGGCGGTCATTTAAATGGTAATTATGTTAGGCGTGATTTTGTCGGCAAAGATGGAGATGGGCATGTTTTGGAATATTTTGAAATAGTCGACTTTGAAAATACTGGTCGTAGAGACTATAAAGGCGAAGTCTTAATTGGTGTAACATCAAAGTTTGTTTTTTTAAGATTAGATGGATACAGGTGGGGTAGTGATGAATTATCAAATGCTAATATTGATGAATCGGTATATAAACATATCGAAGAGTTGTCTTCATCTGAAGATCACGAGGAAGATAATGTTGTGTCCGTTAAGCACGATGGATATATTCCTTATTTTGGTCATATTGAATGTCTAGATAATGTGCACCAAGGAAATTTTCATTATTTGGCGGGGCAAACATCTCCTATTGTTTTTAATAATTCGTGCTCTTCTTGGGATGAAATCGCAAAGCAGTGGATTGGTCGCGGTGTTCGTGGATATATAGGCACACTTTGGGATGTTGGAAATGACACTGCTAAATATTCAGCTGACGCTTTTTATGGGATGATTTTAAGGGGCAATTCGGAGTTGATTTGTGCGGTGTACAATATTAACAAAAGAATAAAAAATAAAAAATACAAAGATATTTATATATTTTGGGGGTTGCCATTTGTTAAATTAGATAAGCCAAGCAAGAGGGTGTCTTTACCGGTTATAGTTAGTAAAATGTCTAGATTTTTAATTAGATTATTATCAAATCACGCTGATAAATATCAAAAATACAAAAGTGAAAAAAACGGCATAAAGGATAATAGTTTTGATACTGGGAAGTTTATTTTAAAAGTATTATCGTTAGAATTAAAATCTGTCGATATTGATGAGTTGGAGAAAAAATTAGCCGAGGCAAGTCAAACAGGGAAGGGTAATAAATAAAATATTACAGATCTGTGTAACTTTTTAAGTAATATCTGTGTCACTTTTGTAACCCTTGCTAGCGCACGAGGATCTTATATGATAAAATTATGATATCTGTTTGAAAAGCCTTGCTGGGCTTACCGAAATTACGGTTCCAGCCCGAGGTAGCCCGATCGTAAATCACCCAATGAGGGTGTTTTTATTTTGTTAAATTTTCGCTAAAACCCATTTTTCTGATATAATAGAGGTATAGAAAAATAGTAAAAATATGTTAAAAATCATAAAATCTTTAGGCCTATCTAATCAAGAGGTGGCGCAAGCCTTAAAAAGGTTTGGTTATAATGAATTGCCAAAAAGTAAAAATCGTCAAATTTTTACTATCTTAGCTGAAATTCTTCTTGATCCGATGTTTGTGTTACTTATCCTTGGCGGTGTTCTTTATTTTATTCTAGGGGATAAGCAGGAAGCGCTGATGTTATTAGGATTTGTTTTTTTAGTGGTAGTTGTTTCTTTGGTGCAACAAAATAAAACCGAAAGAGCGCTTGATAGACTTAAAGATTTATCGGCGCCAAAGGCAGTGGTAATTCGTAATGGGGAGCAATCAAAGATTTCTGGTCGCGAAGTAGTGCCAGGAGATTTGGTAGTGATTTCTGAGGGTGATCGCATTCCCGCTGATGCTTATGTAATTGAAAATTACGGATTAATGGTTAATGAATCGTTATTAACAGGGGAATCGGTAGCGGTTAGTAAAATAGTTCACGATGGGAAAGAAGAAAAATTTGTTCCTGGCGGGGATGAATTGCCAGTAATTTTTTCTGGTACTATGGCCATTCGGGGGCGTGCCTTGGTTACAGTTTATGCTACCGGCATTAATACAGAGATAGGTAAAATTGGAAAATCATTAGAAGGCATACAGCAAGAAGATAGTGATTTAAAAAAGCAAACAATCGAAGTAGTAAAAATTTATGCTTCTATTGGTGTGGCTCTTTGTATTATCATTATTTTTATTTTTGGTTTGATTCAGGGTAATTGGCTTCGAGGAATACTGGCAGGCATTACTTTGGCCATGTCTATTTTGCCAGAAGAATTTCCAGTTATTTTGACTATTTTTTTAGCAATGGGTGCTTGGCGCATGTCGCAAAAAAAAGTTTTAGCTAGAAAAACTTCGGCCATAGAATTTTTGGGTAAAACAACGGTTTTATGTTCAGATAAAACTGGCACTATCACTCAAAATAAAATGGCGGTTACTCATGTTTTTGACGGTGATAAGATTATTTTAGTTAAAGAAAAGAATCAAACAGAATTATTTAATTTAGCTGAAATAGCTTATTAT
>CAZNIV010000050.1:0-2639 GCA_964573235.1 uncultured Gammaproteobacteria bacterium | reverse complement strand
TGATTAAATAATGAAGCTTTTAAATCCAGGGTATAGGTTAAATAGAAAAGATCTATCATATATTGAAAATTTTGTTCGTGATAAAAATTATGATGAACGCACCATGCGCCCGCGGGCCGCTTTTCTTGGCGATGGATATTGTTATGCTGCTAGGGCTGTAAAAAAGCGATGGGGGCTAGATTATTGCTTTGTTGAGGTTGGTCATAAACGAATTAAAACGCGCTATTTTTCTTCGGAAGTAAATAAATTATCAGGTGGTATTTGGCTTACAAAAATTAATAGAGACCGAGGCTTTGTCGATAGAACAATCAAGGAGATGCAGGCTCTTTTAACATATGGAGAGGATTTGCGTCGATTGAAATTTAAAAATAATTTATCTGTTGTAGAAATAAGAAAAAATATTTTTAATCAGCTTAAGTGGACAATAAAGATACATGAATTTTCCCAACTTTGGGCAGGCGTTGATTATATTAAGGATTCTGTGGAGGAAGAGATTAAGAAGTTGTTTGGTGATTCTAGTAAAAAAATGCAAGATATTATCTCCACTCTTTCATGTCCACTAAAAATGCCACTACAGAATGTTGAAGAGCGCGATTTAATAAGAATGGTGAAGATGTCTGGGGTTAGACTGGATATGGCGATTAAAAATCACGCCCATAAATATGGATACGTCGTAATGCGTGATATAAGTGATGAGCCATTTGGGCAGGAGTATTATACTGATAGATTGAAAAAAATACAGACAAATAAGGATGAATACGAAAAACTTAAGGATCGTTTATCTGTTTTTGAGCGCGAGATTATTAAGGCCGGAAAAATTATTAAAGAAGCAAAGATCCCTAGAGGCTTAAAGGATAAAATAAAATTCATTAGATGGTTTTTATATTTTCGTACGGAAATATCCGATTATTTTAGAATTTCAAACGGTGTATATAAGCCAGTTTTTATTGAAATATCTAAGCGTTTCAATTTATCATTAGAAACGGTTCTTAATATGACTTATAAGGAGATTGTGGATAGTTTGGGTGGAAAAATTTCCAATAAATTAAAGAAAATCGTCTTAGATCGCACTAATAACGGTTATGGTTTGTTAATTATGACTCCTCCAAAAAAGTCTTTTTTGGTAACCGGGAAAGAGGTTGATATTGTGGATGGTATTTTTAGTGGCAGTGTTGATAAAAAAATAAAAAATATTATTGGAAAAGTAGCTTTTAGAGGTAATGTTACTGGCATAGCTAGAGTGATTGTAGATCGAACCAAGGCGAATGAACTAAAAGAGGGTGAAATTCTTGTGACAACAATGACTGGCCCAGAATTTTTTATTGGCATAAAGGGTTGTAGCGGTATTATTACGAATGAAGGTGGTTTAACCACTCACGCCGCAATAATGGCCAGGGAATTTGGCAAACCCTGTATTATTGGAACTCAAATAGCTACTGATGTTATAAAAACAGGTCAATCAATAACAATAGATGGTGATAGGGGTATGGTTATAATTAATGATTAGTTAAATAATTAAGATATTTATGAAAAATGAAAAAGGGCTTATTAAAAACGAACAGGTTTCTTATTCTGATAGAGAAGAATATCGATTAGCTGGAAGATATGTTAAGCGTTTTCTTGAGGTTAGAACTGAGGGTAGGCGTGCTCATTCATGGGATCACACCCTTCTTACGGTAAATCAAGCACTAGAGTCGTTGAATGGATATGATGAAATAGAAGGTTCTTCAGTTTCGGAAGACGAAGAATTTTCTGTTTATATAGCCTCATTAATTCATGATGTAATCCAGCCGGATGATATAATGAATAGAGAGTTAGCAGCGCAAATGAAAGAAGTTTGGGGACTTGATGAGAGTGGTAACGAATTTTCCGAGGGCGTAAAAGCATTTAATTATTTTTTGACGGAAATTCAAAAAAAGCTTTCGTCGGATAAAGTAAGTGACAATCAAAGATTACTTGGGGAAAAGCTTGCTGCTAATAGAGATTTGATATTAAAAATATACTCAGAAAAATCGAAAAAGGATCTTACAAATTGGGCTAACATGGACCGAGGTTCAAGGGCCTTGACGATCGCTGATGTAAGAGGAAACTGGAATCCGGATGCGGTTGTGAAATTGGCAGGCGCTTTTTGTTATTTTGATTCAAAAAAAGAAGAATCAAAAAGGATGGGTCAGGATGGGGTTGTAAAAAAATTACTTAAAACGATGGATAATCTTACTGTTAGAAATGTTGATGATACTGGTGTGCATCGCCCACAATTTTATTACGATTTTTTTCATAATGAAGAAATAATTCAAGATTTGCAAAAGATATCGCCAGAGACGGTTTCTGATTTTTGGACTTCTATAGAACAAATGAAAGCTCTTTCAAAAGAAAAAGAGATACTTGATGCAAATCCTGTTTTAAAAAGTATTTGTGGAGATAATGGAATAGGAATTTATGGCATGGTTTCTTTCTGGTACGGAAATGAGGCAAAGAATTTAAAATCAACCTCTCAGGAGTTATTTGATTTGTATATGAATTTCTTAGCGCAACGAAAGACGGTTGAGGAAATTGCTAAAGATAATAACTTATCAGAAAATGATACGAATATTTTGCTTGAATTAGAACAGTCATCCTGTTCTAATTCAAGCAAAATA
>CAZNIV010000049.1:0-2813 GCA_964573235.1 uncultured Gammaproteobacteria bacterium | reverse complement strand
CACTACCCTCGCGTAGAAGATTCTGATAAAGATAAAATATTAAAAGAATTAAAAAAATTAGTAGGACAAAAAATTTCAGTAACAATTATTTCAACTCTACCAAAAGAAGGCAAATTAATTTTCTCTGAAAAAGACAACAACCCAGAAGAAAAGAAAGAAATTCTAAGTAAATATAATGTTGGTGATGATATGACTTGTACTATTGCTGGCATTGTTGACTTCGGAATGTTTTTGAAACTCGAAGATGGACTAGAAGGCCTTGTCCACATTTCAGAACTTGATTGGGGCCTCGTAGAAGATCCTCGTTCAATGTTTAAGATTGGTGAACAAATCAAAGCAAAAATTATCGAAATAAAAGATGGTAAAATATCCTTATCAATCAAGGCATTGAAAGAGAACCCATGGAAAGAATTTGAAGGAAAATTGAAAAAAGGAGATATCATCGAAGGAGTTGTTATAAAATATAACAAACATGGTGCGCTCGTTTCAATCAAAGAAGGAGTCGCTGGACTTGTTCATAACTCAACGTTCGTTTCTGAATCCGCACTCCGCGCTAAGCTAGAACTTGGAAAGAAATACAATTTCCAAATTACTCTATTTGAACCAAAGTCTCACAAGATGACTTTAATACACCTAGAATAATCTAAAATAAAAAGAACTAAAAAAGCCCTCCGACGTAAAGTCGGAGGGCTTTTTGTATTATTAAAATTTAAGAATTTACAACATTATCAATAGAAACATCTGCGGAACCAATATCTTCCATTATTGATTTAACCTGCTTTACATAATGAGGCACAATATCTTTTGGATTATAAGCTTCTAAAATTTCTTCGGTGGTTTTATTATCATAATGATGAGCTGTACTTTCCACATTGCCACCCAAGTGTTTAGCAATAACTTCGATAGACTCACTTATTGAGCTAAATCCAATACGACAAGACCCCCAACCAAATGGATTATTCTGAGCCTTTGGATTATGGCATAAGTTTCTTCCTCCAGTAGTTTCTCTAGCAGAAATAGCAGGCAAAAGACGATAGTCAAGACCATTCTTTTCTGCTTCTTGTGCCATTTTCATACCCATACCTTCGAGTGGCATATTGTGCCCTTTAAAATAAGTATCTATGGCATCCGCTTGAACCTTTAGAATTTGGGCTTCTTTGTCTATTTCCTGGTTAAAAGCAAATAGATTGGAAGCTTTATTTAATTTTTCTGATAACACTGTTTGTGGGGTCAAAACAACATTTACACTATCCTTGGGAACAATTCCCTGAGGCATCACTATTGTCATGACGGGTAGTAAAACAAAAGATTCCACAAACCGTATCAATTTTTTATTTTGCATATTAAGCGGTTTTGCTCCGCAAACTCTATGCCTGTAAGCAACAACTTTTTTGAATATACCTTGATATATAAAGCTAATAAGCAATAAATCAAAGGTACTCTTATATACTAGCATATTGGCAACCAAAAGTCAATAGTTATGATACACTTTTTCGATATGTCAAATAGAAAATACGTTGAAAAATAAGGATATTTTCAACATATCTCCTTGACAAATAAGGTTAAAATAAGGATAATTTAACTAAAGTGGAAAAGTTTATCTGCTATCTTGTATGCTTCCCCTGCTCCCATTGTCACAAAAATGTCATTTTTCCCAAAGGTCTGGCTCTTTAGGTACTCTTCAGCTAATTCAAAATCAGTAAAAGCTATAGCCTTATCACCATTTTGGCATATAGCTTCGGCTAATTTACCGCTAGAGATACTTTCGTCTTTAGCTTCTCGGGCAAAGTAAATAGGTAAAAGAACAATCTTATCTGCCCCCTTGAAACATTTAGCAAAATCATTAAAAAGAGCCTTCGTTCGACTATAAAGATGTGGTTGGAATATAATGGTAATCTTACTATGTCCTATTGGATAAAATTCACGCAAACCCTCAATACTTGCTCGAACTTCCGTCGGGTGATGAGCATAATCATCATAAATAATAGTACCATCCTTAGTAGTTCCCCTTTTTTCCAAACGACGCCACGTACCTTCAAAATTCTCAAGGGACTTTTTTGAAATACTTTCATCTACCCCTAACATCTCAGCTATTCCAAGAGCAAGCGCAGCATTTTTACGATTATGTTCACCTGGAACAGAAAGCGCAGGTACTTTATTTATATATTTTTGATAATCTGAAATTTTATTTTTACTATGAGAAAGAAATTTATCAAAAGCACTTTTAATATCATCTAGATCTTTATAACAATCTAAATGGTCCGCTTCAATATTTGTTATTGCTCCAATATATGGGTTCAAATAAAGCATATGTCTGTTGTATTCATCTGCCTCGACTACTAAATATTGACTTTTGCCTGATTTAAAATTTGAACCAAATTTTTTTACAAAAGAACCAACAATGACTGTCGGATCAAAACCAGCGTCAATTAAAATATCTGCAACCATTGCTGTCGTCGTAGTTTTACCATGAGTGCCAGAAATTGCTATTACTTTATAATTTTTAATAAAAGATCCTAATGCTTCAGCGTAAGATAAAATCGGCTTACCGCTCTTTTTTGCCACTTCCATTATCTCAGGACCCCGATTAAGCCAAGCATCAGAGTAAACATACAAATCTGCCTCGGGTATTGCTACAGTAGCCACATCCGCTTTCATGAAAACTTTAATCCCAAGTTCTCGAAGTGGGTCGAGCGTAACAGGGCTATCATCATCATTTATCCCCGAAACTTCCATTCCCCGAGAATGAGCAAGTTTAGCCAAAGCCGAAATCCCAATCCCCCCGATTCCAATAAAATATACTTTTTTAATTT
>CAZNIV010000048.1:0-4027 GCA_964573235.1 uncultured Gammaproteobacteria bacterium | reverse complement strand
CTGAAATAGAATTCATCGAACCTGGAACAGGAGTAAATAATTTATATTCATTATGAAAACTCTAAACCTTAAGCAGGATCAAAAAATTTGGGCAGCCGCTAGTTATTTTTGGCTACTTGCGATTATCGTTTTAGCAATTAAAAAGAATGACGACTACGTGCGCTTTCATGCCAATCAAGGAATTTTATTATTTATTTTATCGTTAGCTTGTTTTGTGCCATTTTTTGGCCAGTTACTTTTAATGGTAGTGGTGATTATGATGATTATTGGCATGGTTAAAGCGTTTAAGGGTGAAAAGTGGCCATTGCCTATTGTGGGGGATATGCCAGAGAAAATTGGCGATTGGGTAATAAAAACTCTTAATATATAATAATGAAGCGCACAAAAATTGTAGCCACTATTGGTCCGGCATGTAATACAAAAAAGGTTTTATTACCGATGGTTAAGGCCGGCTTAAATGTGGCGAGATTTAATTTTTCCCATGGTGATTATTCGATGCACGCCGCTTTTTTAGAAGAGGTGCGTCAATCGGCTTGGGAAGTTGGGGAGCGCATTACTATTTTGCAAGATTTGCAAGGTCCAAGAATTCGTATTGGCGAGGTAGATAAAAAAGGTATTAGAGTGAAAAAAAATCAGGAAGTGGTTTTTTTGTATTCCGAAAAGTCATTAACTAGGTTAGATAGTGAAACTATTATTCCAATTCATATTCATGATTTATATAAATACTTGCGCCCAAAAGAAAGAGTATTAATTGAAGATGGCTTGATCGAGTTAAGGGTGAAAAAGGTGATTGGCAAAAAGATTATTTGTGAAGTGATGGTTGCTGGGGTAATCAAAACTCATAAGGGGATGAATTTTCCAGATAGCTTTATTAAAACCGATCCGATCACTAAAAAAGATATCGCGGATTTAGAATTTGGAGTTAAAAGTGGAGTGGATTTTGTGGCGATGTCATTTGTTTCTAGTGCTCAGGATGTTCGTAACTTGCGTCGGTTAATTATCAAATACACAAAAAAGCACCATCGAGAAAAGGATGGTTTAATTAAAATTATCGCCAAAATTGAACGAAAAGAAGCAATTAAAAATTTAGATGCAATTATTAAAGAGGTAGATGGCGTAATGGTAGCGCGTGGTGATATGGGGGTAGAATTGCCATTTGAAGAGGTGCCAATGATTCAAAAGCGAATTATTGCCAAATGTAATTATGCTGGTAAGCCGGTAATTGTGGCTACTCAAATGTTAGATTCCATGATTCGCAATCCACGACCAACTAGGGCGGAGGTTTCAGATGTAGCCAATGCTATTTTAGATGGTACTGATGCAATAATGTTGAGTGGAGAATCAGCTAGTGGTAAATATCCAGTGCAGGCAGTTAAGGCGATGCAAAAAATTTCTTTGCAGGTAGAGCCAGCGGAGCTAAAATTACAACAACGGTTAGAGCCCAAATGGTTACGGGTAAAATCTAAAGAAGATCAATTGGCTTTTAATGCTCAAGACATGGCAGAAAAGATGGGCGCTAAGGCAATTGTTTGTTGGTCGGATGACACAGATTTGGCTAGAAAGATTATTCGTTACAAATCACGCGTGCCATTTTATTTTGTTTCCAAAAGTGATAAGGCCAAACAGCAGATTAATTTAAGCTGGGGATCAGAAGCGATTGATGGTGATTGTAAATCAGTGGACGAGTTATTGATGCTGTTAAAAAAGAATAAAAAAGTAAAAACCAAAGATAGAGTAATAGTGGTAATTGGAAGTTTGTATGGCTGGTGGAAAAAGAATGTTTTAGAAATTAAAGAAGTTTAAATAAAAGCCCTGAATATTAAGATTATTTGGGGCTTTTTAGATGTCTTGACGAGAATTATAAAACGGCATATAATAGATTTTGGCACCTTAAAGGGATTACACACGAGTGTAGTCTAGTAGACAAAACAAAAGAACGGGAGGATCTCATGGCTGCATCAGAAGGCTGGACAGTGAATTTTTCTCATGACGGAGTTTTTCATGCACTGCATTGTCGCAGTAGTGGAGGATTCCGCAAGATCATGAAATCACTACGCCGCCAGTATGTGCCCATGCGAGATGTGGAGATTGTGCGAATGAAGTGTCGCAAACCGGCTCGGGCGCAACGCTATTGCCCCAATAAATTCAGTCAACACAAGATGCTCAGCGTCGCGTGTTGATGGCCCAGGGATGGGACCAGGCGAGCTTCGGCTCGCCTTTTTTAATGGCTTGGATTATAATAAAAGTATGAATATTAATTTTTTACATTATTTTCAACCTCAACCAATTTTGTTTTCCATTGGCCCAGTAACGATTAGATGGTACGGATTTTTTTTGGTGTTAGCTTTTATGATAGCGTTTTTGGTTTTATCTAAAATTATTGATAAAAAAATTCCGCGAGAAGCGATTTATGATTTAGTTTTTTATTTAGTTATTGGTGGCTTATTGGGTGCGCGACTTTACGAAGTGTTTATTTTAGATTGGTGGTATTATCAGAATAATTTAACAGAAATTTGGCAGATCTGGCATGGTGGCTTAGCAATTCATGGCGGTATTATAGGTGGATTAATAGCTTTAATTTGGTGGAGCGCCAAAAAGAAAATTAATTTTTGGTTAACACTAGGAACAGTGGCTATAGTTTTACCATTAGGTCAGGCGATAGGGCGTTGGGGAAATTATTTTAATCAAGAGCTTTTTGGTCAGCCGATAAGTGGTTGGTGGGGAATTCCAATTGAGGTGGCTAATCGGCCATTGGTTTATATGGGAAAAAATTATTTTCAACCGGTGTTTTTATTTGAATCAATTTTAAATTTAATTTTATTTTTTGTTTTATTATTTTTATTTAAGAAACAAAAATCGGGTAAGTTTTTGGTGGCGATTTATTTATTTGGTTATGGTTTAATCAGATTTTTGCTGGAGTATATTAGAATTGATGAAACCTTGGTGTTTGGTTGGTGGCGCTATCCGCAATGGGCGAGTGTGGTAATGATGGTGGTAGCGGTGATTTTGTTAATTATTAATATTGGCAGTAAGAACCAGAAGGATAAAATATAGATTTTAGTGTTTTTTGGGCTATGATTTAGATTATAGTCTTTTTATTTTGCTTAATTTAGATATTTTATTAGTAATTTTAGTGCTTCTATTGACATTTTATATGATATGTGCTATAATAATTAGTCGATGATCGAAAGGCGTGGCTTTTCAATCGGCCCCTCATGATGAGGTGTGAATTGTACTTTGATAAGTTTGATTATGGTAAAAAACGGGCAAGGCTGCCCCTCAACAAAGGAGAAAAGCCATGAAAAATAATCTGACGATTGTGTGTGCTATCGTGACGTTGGTTGGGGTGGCGGTGTTGGCGACGGTGCTGGCGTTGTTGGTCACCAAGGGGTTTGCTCCCTGGATGATCTTCGCCATCTTGGTGACGATTGTCGCGATCATATTGATCTGGACGGCTCCTTTCAAGGTGTACAAGATCAAAAAGGGTTACGTCGGCGTTGTTATGGATGATGAAGGAGTGCTGGTGGACGAAATAAATCCAGTGCTTCTGAAGCCTGGCACCTATCGTTACTGGCGTGGCGCGGTTGAGATCGAAACCTTCCCAAGAGAGTCGTTCTCTCGCCGGTCATTCACGGTGGTTACTCAGGATGTAAAGAAAATCACCGCTTTGGTGACGTTCACCTGGGAAATTACAGACGAAACGGCGTTTCGTCGAGTTGCGAGCTCTGGACGGGCGCTTGATGATATGCTGTATGACAGCATGCGTGGTGCCTTTGAGCAGGAGACTGCAACGAAGGCAGCTGCTGTGATTACGTCAGACAAGTCTGCGTACATTGCAAGCGTGGCAACCCAGTGGCAGACCATGTTGACGAGTTACAAGTCCGGAATCGGAAATGTGACATTGTTGATGGGATCTGTTCAGGAAACTAAGTAACAACGGAAGAAGGAGTTCCGTAAAAAAAGTTTGCGCCTAAGCGCAAGTAAGGTCATCAGAAATACAAAGTAAAGTATGGTGGCCTTTTAAATT
>CAZNIV010000047.1:0-4433 GCA_964573235.1 uncultured Gammaproteobacteria bacterium | reverse complement strand
GTAATAATATTATTAATCAGTACGATAAAGAAATGTGCTTGTATTATTTCTTACGCCAAGAAAAAGACTTTAAGGCTTGTAATGTTTTAACTATTAAAAAAGTAAAAGAGGCTTGTATTGGTGATATCGGTATTTTTACTCGCAACCAAAAGGCTTGTAACTTTTTAAAAGAAGAGGGAGATTTGGATGAATTTCAGGAATGCCAAGATCGCACTATGGCCTTTGTGGCCGGTGATTTAAAAAACCCGCAAATTTGTGGTGATTTAAAAACCATGGAATATTCTGGCTTATGTCGTCGCAATGCTATGAAAAGCTCGGGTATGGGTTGCGAGGAATTGACGGATAAAGCTAATCGCGAAGCCTGTACTTCGGAGGTGCTTTATCAGAATGCTAAAACTCGAGAGGATTGTGAAAAAATTCCGGCTGATAATTTTCGTAAGGTTTGCTTAGCTATTTTTGATCATGCCAATGATCCTAATTGGAATTTTGACTCTGATAATGATGGTATGAATGATACTACGGAGCTTTGGATTGGTACTGATCCGTTTACACCCAACCCAGAAATAACTCAAAAACTCAAAGAAGAGTCACTTTATACCCGTTAAATAAATCAAGATTATTTTATAGGGGGGGGTAAAAATTTAATAAATACCAATTTTTACCCAAATTGACACCTTTTTGCTTTATATGGTAATATAATGTTACCTAATTAATAGTAGGCGAGAAGACTTTAGCCGTTGAATGTTATGATGACAGTTAACCGATTACCAAAAATTATTCGTGAAAATCCTGCATTTTTGGTACTCATTTTACTTTACAGTTTCGATTTATCCGCTTTCATCAAAAAATTCGTCATTTCCTAAACCAGTTTTAGGATTTTGAGCGTGCTAACCCTTTTCTCCGCAATAAAGGATAATATGGGAATTTTTTACGTAATTTTGACAGCCGTAGTTTCTTTGACTATCGGTTCAACAGCTGGTTACCTTGGTCGTAAGCAGTATGTTAAAAACAAAAAAGACACAGTTGAGGCTACTATCGAAAATTTAATGGTAGAAGCTAAGGCTAAGCAAAAAGAACTTTTACTTGAAGCTCAAGACAAGTCAATTAAGATCTTAGAAGAATCTAAGAAGGAAGTGCGCGAAAAGCAACAAGAGTTAACCGAAACTAAAAGTCGTTTAGAAAAACGCGAATCTTTGTTTGATCAAAAGATTTTGGATTTAGAAAACAAAAAGCAAGAACTATCAGATAAAAACGATAAAATTGAGTTAGCTAAAGAAGAAATTAAAAAAGTTAAAGAAGAGCAGGTAGCTAAGCTAGAAAAAATTGCTGGTTTAACTAAGCCGGAAGCTGAAAAGATTTTGATGGACAATACCGAACGCATGATGGCGGAAAATTTAATGAATCGCATTCATAAATTACAAAAAGAAGCTGGCGATGACTTAGATCGCAAGGCTAAAGATTTATTATCCACTGTTATTTCTCGTTGCGCTTCTTCTCATGCGCAAGAAACTTCTTCTTCAATCGTAGATTTACCATCCGATGAAATGAAGGGTCGTATTATTGGTCGCGAAGGTAGAAATATTAAAACGATTGAGCAATTAACTGGCGTAGAAATCATTGTGGATGATACTCCTCAAGCGATTACTATTTCCGCTTTTTCGCCGATTCGTCGTCAGGTCGCTAAGCGCGCCTTAGAAAAATTAATTCAGGATGGTCGTATTCATCCGGGAAGAATTGAAGAAGTAATTGAAGAAGCAAAAAAAGAAATTGCTTTAGAAATTAAAAAGGCTGGTGAAAATGCCGTTTACGATTTAGGTATTACCGGCTTAGATCCAAAATTAGTTCAGATTTTGGGCCGTTTGAAATATCGCACTAGCTATGGTCAAAATGTTTTACAGCACTCTATTGAAGTAGCGCATTTATCTACTTTATTGGCCGAAGAACTTGGAGCTAATGTAGCCGTGGCCAAAAAAGGCGGTTTATTACATGATATTGGTAAGGCCGTTGATCATGAAGTGCAAGGCACTCATCCAGAAATTGGTCGCGATATTGCTAAAAAGTTTGGTTTGAGTGACGATGTAATTGTGCCAATTGCCGAGCATCATGATGATAAGCCATCTTCCTTAGAAGGTGTTATCGTTAAAATTGCCGATGCCATTTCTGGCGCTCGCCCAGGCGCGCGTAAAGATTCTTACGAGAATTATTTACAGCGTTTGCAGGAATTAGAAAACATTGCTACCTCTTTTGATGGCGTAGAAAAATGTTATGCTATTCAAGCTGGCCGCGAAGTGCGTGTATTTGTACAGCCAGATCAGATTGATGATCTAGGTGCTTTAAAGTTAGCCAAATCTATTGCTGAAAAAATTGAAAACGAATTAAAATATCCGGGTGAAATCAAAGTCAATGTGATTCGTGAAAAACGCATTGTCGAATTCGCTCGCTAATTTATCATGTTAAAAGTTATTTTTATTGCCGACATCGTTGGCAAAATCGGCCGTAAAGCGGTCACTAAATATTTACCAAAGCTGAAAAAACTATATCAGCCAGATTTAGTGATTGCTAATGCTGAAAATTTAGCGCACGGTTCTGGTTTTACCACCAGTACCTTAGGTGAGATGACAAAATCCGGAGTGGATATGTTTACTTCGGGTAATCATGCTTGGCGAAAAGGGGAGGCTGATACTATTTTAAATGCCGATAATTCTTTAGTGATTAGACCGGCTAATTATGCGGACGCTCGCTCAGGTAAGGGGTATAAAGAAATAAAATTTGGTAATTTTAGAGTAATTGTGGTAAACTTATTAGGTAAGGTATTTATGAAAGATGAACCAGTTGGTTGCCCCTTTAATGCCTTAGAAAAAATCACGCATAAATTCAATGGTGAAAAAGATATTATCATTGTAGATATGCATGCCGAAACTACCTCAGAAAAGCACGCCATAGCCCAGTATTTTGATGGCAAGGTGACGGCAGTGTTGGGTACGCATACTCATGTGCCAACAGCGGATGAAAGAATTTTAACTAATGGCACTGCTTTAATTTCTGATGTAGGAATGGTAGGGTATTATGACTCGGTGATTGGCGCCAGAAAAGATCAGGTTTTTAACTTGTTTCTGGGTCACGGTGAAACTTCTCGTAAGCACGATTTGCCAGATACAGGAGAATGTCAGTTTGACGCGGTTTATTTAGAGATTAACGCTAAAACGCGTAAAGCAACTAAAATAAAGCGTATAAATAAGATAATAGATATCAAATAACTAACTATTGGGAGACGATTATGAACAAAGCTCAATTGTCAGAAAAAATTGCCGCTAAGGCGGGAATTACTAAGGTTCAAGCCGAATCAGTGCTTGATGCTTTTGTGGATATTACCATGGAAGCCTTAAAGTCGGGGGATGAAGTTACTCTAACTGGTTTTGGTTGTTTTTCTGCCCGTCGTCGTAAGGGTCGAGAGGGTATTAACCCAAGACATATCGACCAAAAAATTGCCATTCCATCAGTGGTAGTGGCGAAGTTTAAAGCGGGTAAAAACTTAAAAGAGATGTTAAAGATTAGTGGTAAACAAGTTTCTGCTACTACTCCAACGACCACGGTCGCCGCTTAATAATCTGAATTATTTATAAAAAGAACGCCAACGATGGCGTTCTTTTTTTTTGATAGCTTAATTTGGTGCGCTCGGCAGGAGTCGAACCTGCAACCCTCTGGTCCGAAGCCAGATGCTCTATCCATTAAGCTACGAGCGCTTAAGTGTTTATGGAACTTGATTATTTTAGCAGTAATTAAGAAAAAAAGAAAGTAGTAAATAAATAGATAATTTTATTTGTGGTCATGGGGTTTTTGTGTTATAATAATTATAATTTATTAATGTTGTAAGGTGATAAAATGCTCATAAAAATAAGTCATCGATTATTATCATACTTAACCCCCATTATTACCATTGTTGTAATGGCAATTAGTCCATTATCGGTCTTAGCTATTACTCAGCCATATACTCCAGGTCAAACTCTTAATCCCGCTTGTTCCCCAGGTGAGGCTAATTGTACTGTAGTGATTAGTTCTGGCTCTAACACCCAAGATTATTTTGTGGCCAACTCTACTACCTCATCCTCTACCTTTGCTGGTCTTGTCAATGTTAATTCCCTTAATATCACCTCTTCTACTACTACTTCTACCCTAGGTCAAATTGAAGTCTCTAGTATTAAGCTAGGCACCTTGTCAGGTGTTCTTCAAGTCATTGGTGGCTATATAGTGTCTGCTTTGGTCGATTTAGCTTCTCAGGTTACAGGTATCTTAGGAATCTCTAATGGTGGTACTGGTACATCTACTGCTCCATTGGCTGGTCAATTGCTTCTAGGTAATGCTTCAGGTACTTATGATCTAGTAGCTACTTCTTCTTTGGGAATAGTTTCTTCGCAATGGGTTTCATCTAGCTC
>CAZNIV010000046.1:0-4887 GCA_964573235.1 uncultured Gammaproteobacteria bacterium | reverse complement strand
TCCGCGTCCGGATTGGCTTGGAAATAAGTTCGGATTTTGTTCAGGAGAGACAGCATATAAAATAAGGCCGCCCCAATGGGGTGGTTTTATTTTATTATTCTTTGAATTAATGGACTCGAAGGGCAGGAGTGAGCAAGGAACGAAGTGACGAAGCGAGACGACAGACGATGCGAGTGAGCGGAGCATTGACTGCTGCCCAGGGCAGAGTCCAGGTCCCGCAGCCAATATGAGCTTAGCTCAAGACGCGTCGAAACAAGGATTTTTAGTCCTTGTTTTTGTTTGCTAATAAAGTGATCATTGTGAAAAATAATACAGAGTAATATTGAGTTGCTTTTGTTTTATTTTTATGTCATAATAATAAAAAATAAATGAAAAAAATGTCTAATAATACCACAAAACCCCACTTAGCTTATCACAAGCGCGTAAAGAGAGTGGCTAAAAATCTTTTTATCCCTAATGAGGCTAACAATCACGAGCCTGGTTTTCTTAGGCCAAAACGTCTTTTTCTTTATGCCAGTGGTTCAATTGTTATTAAGTTAGTGGTTTTTTTCTTGGCGGTATTTATTCCTCTAACGGCCTGGTTAACTCCAGATATTGCCTCTGAACAAACAAGAAAAATTATTGCTCTAACCAATGACATTAGAGTTAATTTACACCTAGTCGCCCTTAAGGAAAATTCAGCTTTATCGGAAGCGGCTTATGATAAAGTTCAAGATATGGTTATTGGGCAGTATTTTGCTCATATAAACAGTAAAGATCAAGGATTAAAATATTGGCTTGGTCAAATTAATTATAATTATATTAGCGCTGGTGAAAACTTAGCTATGGGTTTTGCCGAGCCTCAAGATGTGGTTAATGCGTGGCAAGCTAGTAAAACGCATTATCGAAATATGATCAATCCGGCTTTTACCGAAATTGGAGTAGCCATGGATAGTGGTAAATATGAAGGTTATGATACGACTTTTGTGGCTCAGTATTTTGCTTTACCGATTAAAACAACCGCAAGGGCTAAAGTTAATACTCCAGTAACTGTGGGCAATAATCAACCAGATGAGTTAAAATCAGATAGTGCAATTAGCACCTCGTCTATACCCGAAATTATTACTGATAGCACGGTAGTAAATATTGCCTCTAGTACAAGTAATGTTTCTTCTTCTACCACTATAAAGGCAACTAGTGCTTTGGCTAATAAGCCATTAAAGGGTGTTTTAGGTCGGGTTATAACAAAGAATACCCCAATAATAGCTAGTTCGTCAGAAAAGGTGTTGTTTGTTGATTCTACTATTCCCGTGGCTAGTACTACCAACCCTGTGGCTAGCACTACCAACTCCACGGCCAGTACCACAGCTAGCACTACTAGTGTGATTGCAGAAAACACCATAAAAAGTAATAGCATAAATTTGGCTTTTATTAACGATGACGATAATAAAGGTGATCAGCAAAAAAGGGTAGTTAGGGCCGTGGGCTATCTTACCGATGGAGTGGTTAAAGCGAGTATTTCTTTTGCTAATTATAATTTAATTTTACAGCCAGATAATTTAGAAAAAAATAAGTGGTCTGGTAGTATGATTGTTTTTGGTGCCGATGATAAGCTTTTTAATCCAGTTGTTTTACCAAATTTAACCGTTCAATTTATCGATGGTAGCGTTAAAACTGAAGATATCAATTGGAGCAATATTAAGCCAGTCAATCCCTCGGTATTAGACAGATACTTTTTTATCAAAGGTAGAAACGCTCCTGAATTTAGCAAGGTTTTTAGTTTTAGTATTTTAGTTTATAAGGTGTTATTATGCTTGGCGATTTTTTCCTTATTGTTAAATATTTTTATTAAAATTAAAACCCAGAATTATCGTTTAATTGCCGTTTCTATTGGTTTTATAATTTTAATGACCATTTTACTTCTAATCTAAAAGAATCGTTTGGGTTAATTTAAATTTGCGATCAATATGAACACATTCAAATTATCGGTTATCATTCCTGTATATAACGAACAGGGGAATATTACTAAATTGGATCAGGGCATTAAAGCTTCGGTTTCCAATATAACTTCAGATTATGAGGTTATTTATATTAATGATGGCAGTAAAGATAAAACCCTCGAAGAACTCAAAGACTTGAAAGATGTCACTATAATCAACCTAAACCGTAATTATGGCCAAGCCACCGCCCTAGATGCTGGTTTTAAGGCTTGTACAGGCGATTATATCGTGTCTTTGGATGGTGACGGGCAAAATGACCCTAACGATATTCCAAAGCTCCTAGAGAAGCTTATAAACGAAAAACTTGATGTGGTAGCTGGCTGGAGAAAGCACCGCAAAGATAGTAACGGTATAAACCAGTTAACCAGGGTTGGTCGGCTATTGCGTCGTTTGATGATTGCCGATACGGTTCATGACACTGGCTGTACTTTGCGTGTCTATACTAAAGAGGCGGCTAAATGTTTGGATATTCAAGGTGAAATGCATCGTTATATTCTCGCCTTACTCAAATGGAAAGGTTTTAAAATTGGTGAAGTGGTAGTCAATCATCTTCCAAGAACTATCGGTAAGAGTAATTATAATTATTCCAAAGCGGTTCGTGGTTTTATCGACCTGATCTACATTTGGTTTATTCAAAAATACTCCCAGCGACCACTTCATATCTTTGGCTATATTAGTTTGGGTTCGTTCTTTTTCGGTATTTTAGCAGCTATCTGGACCGTCTATGGAAAAGTAGCGCTCGGATTATCTTTAAACAGAAACGGCTGGACCTTAATTACCTTCTTTTTATTACTGGCGGGTATTATGTTTTTCTCATTTGGCATAATCATAGATTTACTGATCCGTATTCAATTCAACTCTTCCCAGACGGAAAAGAGATATTATGTGAGAGAGATCTTAAAGAGATAAAATGATAAAAAGTAAAAGAAAATATTCCGCCGAAGATATTTTTAGAGAGGCTGGTGGATGGGAATATTCTTCGTTGTTGTTATTTAATCATTCCCGCTTTCGCAGAAAAGAAATTGAAGAAGAATTTATAAATAAAAATACACAACCCCATATTGGTTTTGATTTTGCTGCTACTGATATGGATTTAATTATATCGACACTTTCCTCTAGTTTTGTTGCTTCATCATTGTGCTTAGAGCTATACTTAAAATCCATAATATGTCTAGAAACAGGATGTTCGGTGCGTGGGCATAACCTTATATTTTTATATAACAAAATTAGTAATTCAGGACAACAAAAGATACAATTTTTTTGTAGCCTTGAAGATAAAGATACTGCCTCAAATAGTAATTCAATTATTTCACGTTTAACTGAGGCCCAAAATTCATTTGAAGAATGGCGATATATGTATGAAGGGTTAAGTATTGAGTCGGGTCACAATTTAAGTTCTATCATTTGGGGAATCAGAAAATATATTTTAGAATTGAAACCTGAATGGAATAAAAATCTAGAACAAGTATTACGAAATTAAAATATATGAAAAAAATATTAATACTAAATTATGAATTTCCGCCCCTAGGGGGTGGGGCTAGTCCTGTTAGTTATGAATTAGCTTTAAAACTGTCTGAAACTGGTGATTTTGATATTGATGTAGTGACTATGGGGTATAATGGCTTACCTAAATATGAAGAGGTAAACAAAAATTTTAGAATACATCGAGTTAAGTGTTTAAGAAGTAAAAAAGAGATTTGCCATCCTTGGGAGCAATTATCTTATCTATTTACCGCTTGGTTTAAATGCAAAGAATTAGTTAAAAAGAATAAGTATGATATTTGTCATACTCATTTTATTATTCCAACGGGTCCTCTAGCCTTGAGATTGAAACAGAAGTTTGGTTTGCCTTATATTATAACTAGTCATGGTAGTGATGTGCTGGGTTATAATGTCAGATTTAAAAAACTTTACCCCTTATTGGTTAAGCCGTGGAAAAATATTTTAGATAATGCGCAAAAAATAATTGCCCCATCTAATTTTCTTAAGGCCGAAATACTAAAAGTCTATCCTCAATTTGATTCTGAAAAGATAGTAGTTATTCCTAATGGTTTTGATATAGAAAAATTTGAACCGCAAGAAAAAAAGAAGTATATTTTTTCGTCAGGTAGATTGCAGTCAGCTAAAGGTTTTCAATATTTAATTCAAGCTGTTTCCGATAAAGATATTGGCTATGAAGTTCACATTGCCGGGGATGGTCCCATGATGAGTGAATTAAAGGTTTTAGCTTTAAAATCAAAGACTAAGGTTGTTTTGCATGGCTGGCTAAACAATAAAGGACAGGAGTATAAAAATCTACTAGAACAGTCTGCCATATATGTCTTAGCTTCGGAAAGGGAAAATGCTAGCGTTGCCTTGCTTGAGGCTATGAGTGCTGGCTGTGCGATTGTAACGTCCAATATTGCTGGATGTCCGGAAACCATTGGCGAGGCTGGTCTTTTAATCGAGCCTAAAAATGCTAATGATTTAAACAAAAAACTTAATGAAGTTATAAGTAATCCTGGACTTAAGGAAAAACTGGGTCAAAATGCATTATCACGTCTTAGGGCAGTATTCGACTGGGGGATTGTTTTAAATGAATATGTAAAGAATTATGAGTAAAGAAATTAAGGTATTACACATAATAGATTCTCTCGGTCTTGGTGGTGCCCAAACTGTTGTTAAGGGCATTTTTGAGTATCAACCACAAAATAAAAGTATATATTTATACGCACTTAGGAAAAGAGACATTCTTATCGAAGTAAAACATCCAAATGTTAGAATCTATGATTCTGTAAAAAAATATTCTCTTAAATCATTACTTGAACTAAGAGGCTTGATTAGTTGTGAACATATTACTGTATTACATTGTCACCTTTTTAAATCACAGGTTTTTGGTTATCTTTTAAAAAAGTTATGGTTTAAAGAT
>CAZNIV010000045.1:0-4972 GCA_964573235.1 uncultured Gammaproteobacteria bacterium | reverse complement strand
AAATAATTCAGTCATTATTGTAGAACATGATGAACGTTCTAAAATAATGACTGAATTATTTTGATCGCGTAAAGCCTTTAGAGTTTCAATTAAACGATCAGTGTCACGCTCATGCAAACCAATGGTTGGTTCATCTAAAACATATAAAGTATGAGATAAATGAGAACCAATTTGCGAAGATAAACGAATGCGTTGTGCTTCACCGCCAGAAAGTGTTTCGGCCTTGCGACTTAAAGATAAATAACTCAAACCAACTTTCAATAAAAAGGTTAAGCGATTAACTATTTCATTCAACACATTTTCGGCAATTTTTTTCTGACGATCGGTCATTGAAAAAAAGAAATGCTCAAAAAAATCATGCGCTTCATTAAGTGGCAAAGCCGAAACTTCAGCAATATTCTTTTTATTAACTCTGACCGACAAAGCTTCTGGGCGCAAGCGATTACCAGAACAAGTTTGGCAAACATCTTCAGAATCAAAACTAATTACTCCCAAACCATGACAATCCGGGCAAGCACCATGGGGAGAATTAAAAGAAAATAAGCGAGGCTCTACCTCAGGAAAAGCAAAACCGTCATTAGGGCATGTCCAATTACTCGACATCAAAAATTCTTTAGTCTCTTTCTTCTTTTCTCTAAATAAAGTAATAACCAAACCCTTGCTATAACTTAAGGCATTTTCTACCGCTTCAAATAAACGACCTTCGTCGCTAATCAAAACTTTATCAACCACAATATCAATGCTATGTTTTTTGGTTTTGGATAATTCAATACGATCGTGAAGCGAATAAAATTCACCATCTACTCGCGCCTCACTGTAGCCTAGATTTAAATAATCATAAAGCAACTGGTAATATTCGCCCTTACGATCAAAAACTACTGGTGATAAAATCGTCACATACTCCTCTTTTAGTTCTTTGGCGCGTTCAATCACCATATCCACCATTTCTTCCATGCTGAGCTTTTCAATTTTATGACCACAAAGCGGACAAAAAACTTCACCCAAGCGAGCATACAAAACGCGCATGTAGTCATAAATTTCGGTCAGCGTACCTACCGTAGAGCGCGGATTATGCGATAATGCCTTTTGATCAATAGAAATAGATGGCGCCAAGCCAATAATTTCATCTACATCAGCTGGTTTCATTTGGCCTAAAAACTGACGCGCATATGGCGATAATGATTCAATGTAACGTCTTTGACCTTCAGCAAAAATGGTATCAAAAGCCAAAGATGACTTACCGGAACCGGAAACGCCAGAAAATACTACCAATTTATAATGCGGTATTTCTAACGAAACATTTTTTAAATTATGCATCCTAGCGCCCTTAACAATAATTTTTTCTTCTCTCATATATTAATTGCTAGTTACTTAACTAATTCTGGAACCTCGTCGGTATTCAAAAAATCTTCTACCTCTTTAATAATTGTTTTTGGAGTAATATTATGTTTCTTATTATACTCCATTTGCAATTTTCGTCTACGCTCTACTTCTTTTAGCGCTCGACTAATCGAACCCGTTATCGTATCCGCATAAATAATTACTTTACCAGAAACATTACGCGCCGCACGACCCATCGTTTGCATTAAAGAAGTTTCGGAACGCAAAAAACCCTCCCGATCGGCATCTAAAATTGCCACCAAAGTTACTTCTGGCAAATCCAAACCTTCTCGGAGCAAATTAACACCAATTAAAACATTGAACTTGCCTCGACGAAAATCCATTAAAATTTTATTGCGTTCAAATATTTTAACATCGGAATGTAAATAATTAACTTTAAAACCTTTTTCGCGCAAATAACCATCTAAATCTTCGGCCATTTTTTTGGTCAAAGTATTAATAATAGCGCGATCACCTTTTTTCACGACCTCTTCAATTTCTTTAATAATATCATCAATTTGGGAATAATTCTTTTCTTTATCAAACACTGGGCGTACTTCTACCGGCGGATCAATTAAACCAGTTGGACGAATAATCTGTTCGGCCACTTGAGTGGACTTTAATACTTCATATTTTCCGGGAGTAGCGGTAGTAAAAACTATTTGACCAACGCGCTTTTCAAATTCATCAAACTTTAACGGACGATTATCTAGTGCTGACGGCAAACGCCAACCATACTGCACTAAAGTTTCTTTGCGACTACGATCACCGGCATACATACCGCCAATTTGCGGTACGGCAATATGTGATTCATCAATAATTGTTAAAAAATTTGGTTGACCATTTTTATCTTTCGGAAAATATTCCAATAAAGAATCTGGGGCTTCCCCACTCGTCTTGCCCGTTAAGTGACGGGAATAATTTTCAATACCATGACAATAACCGATGCTTTTTAACATCTCTATATCATAACGCGTACGACGCTCAATGCGTTCTGCTTCTAAATATAATTCCTTATCTTTAAAATATTTAACGCGCTCAGCCATCTCTGAATGAATATTAGCAATCGCTCTATCTACCTCTAACTTGCTAGAAACGAAATGTTTAGGTGGAAAAATTACAATCTCTTTTAACTTTTGCGTAATCTTTCTGGTCGTAACATCAACTAGGCCAATATCTGCTAATTTTTCATCTTTTAACTCAATGCGATAAATCACCTTTTCTTGAGCTGGCATGATTTCAAATACATCACCACGAACCCTGAATTTACCGCGATCAACAACTCCAGGGGTGCGCTCATACTGCATTTTTACTAATTGTTTAATTAAATCCTTACGAACAACAATTTTGTTCAGCGTTAGATGCAAAGCTGAAGCCAAATAATTTTCTGGTAAACCTAGATTATAAATACAAGAAACTGAAGCCACTACAATTACATCCTTACGCGTCAATAAGGCACTGGTCGCCTGATGACGCCAACGGTCAATTTCATCATTAATCATGGCCTCTTTATCAATGTAAGTATCAGAATTTGGCAAATACGCTTCTGGCTGATAATAATCGTAATAAGAAACAAAATAATTTACCGAATTATTAGGAAAAAAGTTTTTGTATTCACGATAAAGCTGGGCCGCCAAAGACTTGTTAGGAGCAATTACCAAAACCGGCTTATTATATTCTTTAATCAAATTAGCTACGGTAAAGGTTTTACCAGAACCAGTCACACCCAAAAGCGTTTGATAACGATCACCGAGCGCCAAACCAGCCATTAATTTATTAATAGCTTGAGGCTGATCGCCGGCTGGTAAATAGTCTGATTTTAGCTCAAAAATACCCATGATTTTTTAAATTTTTATAACTTATCATAACATAACCTAATAATTTTGGCAACAACTATTGATTTAATAAAAAACTCCCTGCCATCAGCAGAGAGTTTTATTTTTTAGGTCTTACTTCAACACCACCCCATTATCCAATCTCATAGGATAGAAGCAACCCAGAACTTCATCCGCATACTTACGAGTGGATTGGTACCAGGTGCCGGTGGGTTTGTTTAAGTTCCAAGGCTTAAGGATATTAGTGGCGTATTTAGCCTGAAAGCGTTTAATGGCGTTAGTTAGATTAAGATCTAGAGCGCTATTAGTAATATCCAAATTTTCATCTTGGGTGTTATTTAAGAAAGCTTTAATCTTAAGGATTTCTTCAGGGGTTGGGGTTGTTTTAAAATTGGTAGTAGCCTTGAAATAAGGACAAGTTAATTGTTTGGTCTGCTCACAATACACGCGGTTAATTGCTTTTTGCGTGGAGATGTACACCCAACCAGTTGGGGTATTTAGACCCCAGAACCTTAAGACCTCCTGTTTGTATTTTAATTGAAAGGCATTAACCACTTTAACATCTTGAGCTTTGTAAATGCCATCTACTGCGAGATTGGCATTTTCATAATCATTTAAGAAGGTTTGGAGTTTTTTAACTTCTTCAGGGTTATTCTTCTTGCTACCTAATTGAATGTAAGAGTTAAGATAAGGCTCACAAGTATTTGGCGTGTAATTAATATTATCTGGGGTGGCTGGAAGAACTATTGGCTTGGTTGTAGTCGTATTTCCTGTAGAACCATTATTTGTATTATCTACTACTATAGGAGTAGTGGTAACTGTAGTATTTAGAGTAGTGGTGGTAACTGCAATAACCGAGGGAATAATTACTACTGGGGTACTTGGCGTAGGAATACTTGGGTACGGGTTGGTATTTTCTGGGTAATTAACCATTGGGGCAGAGCCACAAGAAAAGCCGGCGGTAATATTGCTAGTGTTAGAGTTTAAAGAGTTGCCAGTGGCATTATACGCCCTTACCGTGTAAGTATAGGAACTATTTAAAGCTAGAGCACGATCATCGTAGAAAGTATTCTCGGTTCTTATGATCTCAACACTATTTCGGTAGACACGATAACCCGTGGCACCAGTAACGGCATTCCAAGAAAGTTTAGCAATACCATCGGAACAATCGGTTCCGGAAGTAAGAGTAAGGGTTGGAGCTTGAGGTACGGTCAAAATGGTATTAGTAATGGCTGAAGTAGAAGTACCGGCAGTGTTAAGCGCATAAACAGCGAAGGTATAATTAGTGTTATTAATTAACCCTGTAATGGTCGCGCTCAAAGAAGTAGTGGCAACGGTAGTAGTGGCGATGCCCTTATCGTTAGTGATGTAATAATTAGTTAAGACTGAACCACCGTTAAAGACGGGGGTAGTCCAAGTTAAGTTAGCTTGGGTATTATCTCCGGCCGTAGCGGTAGCGGGAGTAGGCGCATCAGGAATGGTGTAAGGGGTAGCGCTAACAATAGTAGAGGAAGCAGACTCACCTAAAATATTAACAGCAGTGACATAAAAATTATAGGTAGTGCCATTAGTTAAGCCATAAAAAATGGTACTGGTGGCTGTAGTGGTAGATAAAAGAATATTAGTATCGGAATTATAGATGTTATATACAGAGATACTATCACCATTATTAGCTGGTTCAGTCCAAGATAATGGGATTTGAGTACTTTGACCAGATATAGCTACTGGAGAAATAGGGGCGTCAGGAATAGTTCTAG
>CAZNIV010000044.1:0-5157 GCA_964573235.1 uncultured Gammaproteobacteria bacterium | reverse complement strand
ATTTATTAAGAAAGTTGAACATTCCCATTGTATATTTAGATAATAAGAGAAATAGTGTAGGAAAGTCACTATCGGGCTTTATTTGGTATTGACTTTTTTGTGCTTTTTCTGTTAGAATCATATTATCGCATTTTTGCAGATATTAAAAAATCGGACTCATCTAAAAAGGCGTCAAGGCGCCAGACTGGTCCAAGTATCGAAAAAAGTGGTTAAAAAAAATCAACAAAATTAGTTAATTAAGAAGCTCATTTTTGTCTCTTGAATAGAGGGATGATAACAAAAATGAGATTTTTTTGTGTCTAGTTAATAAATACTTTTTATATAAACCCCCCATCTATGTCCCAAACACAACAAAAAGTAGTCGGTGATCGCATTTATTTTACTAAAGACAAGTCAGTCGATCTTCCAGATTTGATTGAACTACAAAAGAAGTCTTACCAGTGGTTCTGGAAAGAAGGCGTTAAAGAGCTTTTTGATGAAGTTAGTCCAATTACCGATTTTATCGGCCGTGATTTGACTTTATCCTTTGGCAATTATTCTTTGGATAAGCCAAAATTTGATGAATTTGTTTCGAAAGAGAAAAATGTTTCCTTTGAAGCGCCATTAAGAGCAGTGGCTAAATTGGTTAATAATAAAACCGGTCAAGAAGTGGAACAAGAAGTTTATTTGGGGGACTTTCCAATCATGACCGAACGCGGTACTTTTATTGTTAATGGCATTGAGCGCGTGGTCGTATCTCAGTTGGTGAGATCTCCAGGCGTTTTTTATACTGCGACCAATTATATGGATCGCAATTTGTATGGCACTAAGGTTATTCCTAATCGCGGTTCTTGGTTAGAGTTTGAAACCGACATGAACAATGTCATTTGGGTTAAAATTGATCGTAAGAGAAAAGTAGCAGCTACTTCATTACTTAGAGCCTTTGGTTACGGTAGCAATGAACAGATTTTAGAGTTATTTAAGGATGTTGATAATAAAAACGGTGTTGCTTATATTGAAAATACTTTGAAGAAAGACATTGCCGAGAATGAAGAAGATGGCTTGATCGAAGTTTATAAGAGAATTAGACCGGGCGACTTGGCTACTTCCGAAAATGCCAAACAGCTTATTGATAATATGTTTTTCAATTTTTCTCGTTATGATTTTGGTATTGTTGGTCGCTATAAGTTAAATCAGAGATTTGGTCAAAAGTTAGAAATCAATAGAGAAAATCGCGTCTTGCTTAAGAGTGATATCGTTGGTATTTTAAAAGAAATTATTCGTTTGAATGATACCCAAGAAGAAGCAGATGATATTGATCATTTGGGAAATCGCCGTATTCGTGCGGTTGGTGAATTGGTGCAGAATAAGTTCCGCATTGGTTTAGTGAGAATGGAAAGAATCGTGCGTGATCGCATGTCTACCTTAGATGTTACTTCTTTAACGCCAAATAAATTAGTCAATGCTCGCCCATTAATCTCGGTGATTAAGGAATTTTTTATGTCTTCCCAGTTGTCTCAGTTTATGGACCAAGTTAATCCATTGGCTGAATTGGAGCATAAGAGAAGAATTTCTGCTATGGGCCCAGGTGGTTTATCTCGTGAAAGAGCGGGCTTTGAAGTTCGTGATGTGCATCCTACACATTATGGTCGTATTTGTCCGATTGCTACTCCAGAAGGTCCGAATATTGGCTTGGTTGGTCATTTATCAGCCTTTGCTCGCGTTAACGATTACGGTTTTGTGCAAACTCCTTATTTTAAAGTTATTAAAGATAAAAATGGTCGCGCTAGAGTATCTGACGAAGTAGTTTTATTAGATGCTTTTGAAGAAAGTCGTTCCACTACCACGCCATTTAATACTAATGTTGATAAGGATGGTTATTTTGTAGAAGAAAAATTAAAAGCTCGCGTTAAATTGCAACCATCCGTAGTAACAGCTGATAAGGTTGACTACATGGACGTAAGCTCTAATCAAATTGTTTCTATTGCTACTTCTTTGATTCCTTTCTTAGAGCATGATGATGCGGTTCGTGCCTTGATGGGTACTAACATGCAACGTCAGGCAGTTTCTTGTATTAAGCCACAAGCGCCATTGGTGGGTACTGGTGTAGAAAGAAAGGCTGCTGAAGATTCTGGTCAGGTAGTAGTAGCCAAAAAAGAAGGTAAAATTATTAAGATTGGTGGCGATAGCGTAGAGGTGATGTATGACGATAATACGATTGAAAAACATCGTTTGAATAAATTTGCTCGTTCCAATGCGGCAACTTGTATTAATCAACATATTTTAGTGAAAGTTGGTCAGAGAGTGAAAAAAGGCACAGTATTAGTTGACGGTCCAGCTACTGATGGTGGTGAATTGGCCTTAGGTCAAAATATCTTGGTTGGTTTTATGCCTTGGAATGGTTACAACTATGAAGATGCGATTATTATCTCTGAGAGAATTGTTTCCGGTGATCGTTATTCCTCTATTCATATTGAAAACTACACGTGTGAGATGCGCGAAACAAAACTTGGGCCAGAAGTAATTACTTCTGATATTCCAAATGTTAGCGAAGAAAAATTAAAAGACTTGGATGAAGAAGGTATTGTTCGTATCGGTGCCAATGTTCGTTCTGGTGATATTTTATGTGGTAAGATTACCCCAAAAGGTGAAACTGAATTATCCGCAGAAGAAAAATTATTACGCGCTATTTTCGGCGAAAAGGCTCGCGATGTAAGAGATTCTTCTTTGTATTTAGAAAATGGCTCAGCAGGTAAGGTTATTGATGTTAAAGTTTTCTCCAGAGAAAACGGTGATAAATTATCGGCCGGTATTATTAAAATGATTCAGGTAACGGTAGCTTCTTTGCGTAAGATTCAGGTTGGCGATAAGATGGCTGGTCGTCATGGTAATAAAGGTGTTATTTCTCGCGTAGTTCCAGTAGCCGATATGCCTCATTTAGAAGATGGTACTCCTTTGGATATTATTTTATCTCCATTGGGCGTTGTTTCTCGTATGAACTTGGGTCAAATTTTGGAAACTCATTTGGGCTTAGCCGCTAAGACTTTGGGTTATAAGGTAGCGACTCCAGTATTTAATGGTATCAACGAAACTACTATTCGCGGTCAGTTAAAAGAAGCTGGCTTTAGTGAAGATGGTCGCATTCAATTAGTGGATGGCCGTACAGGTGAAAGATTCCACCAGAAATCTACCGTGGGTTATATTTATATGTTGAAATTAAACCATTTAGTAGAAAGTAAGATTCATCAACGCTCTATTGGGCCATATTCTTTAATTACACAACAGCCGTTGGGTGGTAAAGCGCAGTTTGGTGGCCAAAGATTTGGTGAAATGGAAGTTTGGGCACTGGAAGCTTACGGTGCCGCTCATACTTTGCAAGAAGTATTAACCATCAAATCAGATGATGTACTTGGTCGTTCTAAGGCATACGAAGCAATTGTTAAGGGTGAGCCGATTGAAAGGGTTAATGTACCTGAATCATTCAATGTATTAATTAGAGAATTAAAAGGCTTAGGCTTGAATGTGGAATTGAGAAAAGATGGTGAAGTAATTAAGACGGATACTAGCGATCAGAAAGAAAAAGATGAACAGGCTAGACGTCGAGAATATCAAGGCGAGCAAGAATAAATTATCAATTAATTGCATATACATATGATTATCAATAAAGATCAGAACGCCGCCTTTGATTCTATCAAATTGACTCTGGCTTCTCCAGACGATATTCATACTTGGTCTCATGGCGAAGTTACTAGACCGGAGACGATTAACTATCGTACTCAAAAACCGGAACGCGATGGTTTATTCTGCGAAAAGATTTTTGGTCCAGTAAAGGATTGGGAATGTTATTGTGGTAAGTATAAAAAAGTAAGATATAAAGGAGTAGTTTGTGATAAATGCGGTGTAGAAGTTACTCGTTCTATTGTTCGTCGTGAACGCATGGGTCATATTGATTTGTGTGTGCCAGTATCTCATATTTGGTTTTTGCGTGGCGTGCCATCAAAGATTGGTTTGGCTTTAGATATCTCCGTTCAATCTTTAGAGAAAGTTCTTTATTTTGCTGATTTTATTATTGTTAGCGTAAATGAAGAATTAAAAGCTGAATCGTTGGCTCAATTAAAGAACGAATATAAACAATTCCATAAGCAGATCACGGGTGATTTTGAAAATAGAATTAAGCAAGCAACCGATCGTGGTGTTAGCGTTGAAGATATTGATAAAATGGTTAAACAACGCGATGAAAAAATCGTGGAGTTGGATAATATTTTAACGGTGGCAGAAAATGAATTGAAAGAAATTCGTCCGATGCGCATTATTTCTGAACATGCTTTCCATGACTTATCAATGAAGTATGGCCATACATTTGAGGCTGGCATTGGCGCGGAAGCAATTAGAACTTTATTATCCAAGGTTGATTTAGAGGCGACTACTGCTCAATTAGAGGCAGAGATTGAGCAAGCTTCTAGTGTGAAAAAAGAAAAATTAGTTAGACGCGCTAGATTTTTGCGTAACTTATCAAAAAACAACATCAAGCCAGAGTGGATGATTATGAGTGCTATTCCAGTTATTCCACCGGATTTGCGTCCAATGGTACCATTGGATGGTGGTCGCTTTGCTACTTCTGATTTGAATGATTTATATCGTCGCGTAATTAATCGCAATAATCGCTTAAAGCAATTATTGGAATTAAATGCCCCTGAAGTTATTACCCGCAATGAAAAGAGAATGTTGCAAGAAGCCGTGGATGCTTTGATCGATAACAATGCTCGTCATGGTAAAACTGTGATGGCTTCTACTGGTCAAAAGAGAATGCTTAAATCTATTGCTGACATGTTGAAGGGTAAGCAGGGTCGTTTCCGTCAAAATTTATTAGGTAAACGCGTAGATTATTCTGGTCGTTCTGTTATCGTGGTTGGTCCTAAGTTAAAAATTTGGCAATGTGGTTTACCAAAAACCATGGCGATGGAATTATTTAAGCCTTTTGTTATCGGTAAATTAATTAAAAACGCTATTGTTCATAATGTTCGTTCCGCTAACCGTTTTATTGAAGCGGGTAATGAAGTTATTTGGGATTTCTTGGCTGAAATTATTAACGAAGAGCATTGCTATGTGTTATTGAATCGCGCTCCTACTTTGCATCGTTTAGGTATTCAGGCGTTTAAGCCAATCTTGATTGATGGT
>CAZNIV010000043.1:0-5429 GCA_964573235.1 uncultured Gammaproteobacteria bacterium | reverse complement strand
ATTATATACCTATCAAAAAAAGAAAGGTCGGCTAAATTAAGAGGTTTTATGTGCTCCTAAGTCATTTAACAATCACCAACACCGCTACACCTCCCCGTCCCGCTCAGCAATTATCCATTGACAATTTACTAAATATATGGTAATAAATAGATGATCTCTAGCCGAATTAATCGGCCAAACGCACATAATACCATAAACAAACAACCGGAGGTGTGCCATGAATGAAGAAATCAAAAAATTGATAAGCGAAGGAAAGGCTACCGAATGTATGCACTGTCACGGAAGAGGCTCCACGGGCATGCTCTGCTGTGCAGTAGCGGCAGGAGTACCGGTAGTCACAGGCAACCGAGATGCTAACGGCCACATTACTGCCAATGCCTGTTGCTCCTGCAAAGGCAAGGGATATCACCGAATCTGATATCTGCCCCGGTTTCTGCTCTCACTAACCACGTGAGAGCTTTTTATTTAATATAAACCTAAAACAAAAGACCACTCCCATGGTCTTTTATCCCTCCTGTCCTACTCGGCCACACCCCACCCCACGTTCTACAATCTCACCACCGACCGCACTCCATCAACAAAGCCCCAAGGATTTGTAAAAAACATCATTCAAAACTTCAGTCCCTTCTTGACCGTTGGATTTTTGTTCTTGAATTAACTATTTTCATCATCAAAATCTTTACCAAACGAAACCGCCTGATCAAAATCAATCAAATATAATCTAGGTACGCGATTAAGATCTGGCTGGCCATTGGCATCCCTAAAAAATCTCAAACAATAATTAAAATCGTGAGTATGCCCATGCTCAATATTTTGATCCTCAATCACCGCTTCTATTCCATGCCTCTGATCTTCCAGTTCCGCATTGAATCTAGAAGTTATTGCATTCCAACCACCCAAGCTCAAATCCAAAACTCCGCTGTACACCCTAACCAATCCTTCTTGATTAACACTAAACGATTGGATCGGCTCTATTGGCACATAATCAAAACCGGCGCGCTGCCAAACTTCCCAATTCTCATATATTTTTTCCCAAGCCATAAAAGCCTGGGGCTTTATTTCCCTAATAATTGTCTTGCCCTTTAATTCCCCACCGAGTAACGTAGTCCCCGAACCACTTTTGGCAAATTTGGTTCGCGAAAATTTTTCCTCGCTTACGCCTCCCCTTTCATATAGTGGTGGCTGAATTAAATATTCTCCCCAGCCCTTTTCTACTGCTATATTAAATAACTCATCCTTTTCAAAATCAAAAACCTGTCCAATTATTCTAATCACGGCCTTTTGTACCTCACGATTAGGGTTCAATAAAGCTTCTTTTATCAGAGAGGCTAATTCCTTTTTGGGGCCAAATTTAATCGTCTCGGCTGCTGCTTTTTGCACTTCAATATTAGGATGCACTAAACATTCTTTAATCAGCGGCGGCATCTCCGCCAAGGGAACTGACCTGATCGTTTTAGCGGCGGCTGTTTGTACTTCTAAATTATGATGAGCTAAACCTTCTTTAACTAAATAAGCTACTCTGGCCGGAGCAAAACCAATCATCTCCGCCGCTGCTACTTGCACTTCCGGATTATCATGAGCCAAACCTTCTTTAATTAAAGGAATTATTTCAACCGCAGGAGCATACCCCACCATCTCTATTGCCGCTTTTTGCACCTCAGCACTAGAATGCGCTAAACCTTCTCTAATCAATGCCAGTCTTTCGGCTTGTGGAGCAGACTTAATTCGCTCAATGGCCATCTTTTGCACTTCCAGATTAGGATGTGTCAAAGCTTCTTTAATCAAAGAAACTATTTCCTTTTCTTGAGCTGACCAAATTTTATCTGCGGCCACTTTTTGCACTTCCATATTAGGATGCGCCAAACCTTCTTTAATCAGAGAAATTCTTTTTGTCTCTGAAACACCTTCGATCATCTCCGCCGATACTAATTGTAATTCCGGGTCAGCCGAAGCTAAGCCTTCCTTAATTTTTTGACCAACCATTTCCTCCAAAGAATTCATTTCAGGCACAGAAACATATTTAATTGCCTCAATCACGGCTTTTCGCACCTTAAAATTAGCGCTATTCAAACCATCTTCGATCAGCAAAGCTTTTTCCTCTTCAAAGGCATAGGCAATTTTCTCGGCCGCTAATTCTTGTACTTCTAAATTGGGATGATTCAGACCTTCTCTAATCAGATCAGCTATTTGCTCTAAGGGGGCATAATCAATCATCTCGGCAGCAGTTTTTTGCGCTTCCGAATCAGGCTGAACTAATCCTTGCTTAATTTTTTGCCCCACAATTTCCCGCAATGAATCTACTTCCTCTTTACTAGCAAGTCTAATCATCTTCGTTGCTGCTTTTTGCACTTCCAAATTGGCGCTATTTAAACCCGCTTCAATCAGACCCGCTCTTTCTTTTTCAGCAACAAACTGAATCATCTCCACCATATTTATTTGTATTTTGACACTAGCGCCAGAAAGACTTTTTTTGATTCTCTCCACTAAAGACAACTCCTGCTTCTTTTCATCTTCCATAGCCAAAAGCGCGATCTTTTTATCATTATCTGCCTTATCTTTTTTATAGCGATCAAAACTATGCTCCGTTATCGGATCCTGTCCCGAAACTTCATACATCCTCAACACTTCCGGCATTACTGCTTCTGCACTCTCATTTTTTTGTACTTTAGCTTTTTCCATATGGCAAAATAATAAAATCTATCCTCAATTAACTCCATTTACATCCTTCAATTCATCCTCGGCCGTCTCCCAAGGAAACACCGTAATTCCCGATCTAAGATTATAATTCTTTTTTTCTTGCTCACTCGCTTTATGCGTTTCTTCACTCATTCTACTATAAAATATTTCTTCAATTCCCTCTAATTTTTCTGAGCAATTAAAGACCTTGGTGATCGTGGCTAAATAAATTTTCGCCGTCGGATACTTTTCTTTGATAATTTTGGCCGCCTTAATCGCCGTAGCTCCCGTACCGGTATTTCCGTCGCACAATAAAACATTAATTGGGTTATCAATGTCTACCAATATTTCTGGAATCTCCATCAATTGTTTGATCTCAACGGGATTGTAATAATATTTAAACTGCACCGGCAACATCTTTACTACTTTCATTTTAATCGCCAAAATACCTCCCACTATCCCTCCTGTTCTTAATATTGGAGAGATTATTGAAACTTTTTCCCCTTTTTTATTAAAATACAAATCAATCTTTACATTTAAATCATCCATTAAGCCAGACATTTCCTCCCAAGACATCAGATTCGTATTTTCAATTTTAAAATTTGGCATATTTTTTTATTTATTCACCAAAGACGACCCCGCCTGATTATCCCGAATAATTTTCTGCACTTCTGGCGAAAATTCTTCCAACGGCACCCCCGACATATCCAGCACACTAGCTAAAACTTCCTGTGATAATCTTTTCACTTCATCTATGCTAAGTTTATCATCACCCATGCCATCAAAATCAAACGCATAAGCCCGAGCCATCCCGTCTTTGCCAATTACCAATCCCGCATTAGTTAACCCTGTGCCAATTTCCGACTTCAAAATACCATCATGGTCATTTTTAGTCGTCGCATTCTGATCATACAACTGCCCAAATAACATGTCATCCTTTCTCGTAAAAGCTTTTCCCGCCAATTGTCGCACCAAATTACCTTCTACACCGGCCGATTTTTGAATACTAGATACAATTCCATATTCCACGCCATCGGCTGCAATTGGTATTACCGCCACCTCAGGCAAAACCGCAAATCTGTCCGCTCCAATTTCTTTTAACGCCTCAATATACTGCTTATATCTATTAGCCTCTTCTGCGGTTTTTGATAGATCAATTTTATAATAAACATCCGTTTTTTTATCCACCCAAACCTTTGATAAATTCTCTCTAACATGAGAGAGAGAACCCTCCGGAAGCTTAAAAAAACTCTCGGCCAACTGTTCTGATTTTTTCTTATTGGCGCCTTCGGTATCATTATAATAATTACCACTCTTTGGAAACACTTCCGATATAGTCCTTAAAATATCTATTACCTCTTGAGTTTTAACGATTTCTGCTTTTTCTAAAACAGGTCTTAATGAATTTTCTAACTGATTACGATTTTCTAACATAATTTTATAAGAAATTTAAATCCCCTAGTTAATAACTAAAAACTACTAACATGATTTTTTAATTAAAATATCCCTTTTCCGCATCAATAATACACTCTGCTTTTGAATAATTATCTGGATTCACTCCTTCTTGAATTAAAACCTCATTTGTTGGAAAATATTTTTCACAAATACTCGGATCTCTTCGGTCTATTGCTACTATACTATAGCAATAATATCTTGCTTCATTATTCTGAATATAATTACATACCTCCGGATTTCCTTTTGCTCTTTTGCCTCGAGCAATGTTTGTATAACACAGGTCTTTATCGATTCCTGGAGTTTCACAAATTGATAAATCTTCAGTATTTTCGCCAATATATCTTATACAATCACCCTGTCTTTGCTTATCGTTTATTATCTGATAACAAAGTTTTGTATCGCTTAAATTTCTCGCTACATTTAAAATACATTTATTTTTCTGTGAATTTGCTATATCTACATAAGAATCATTTATTTGCTTGCAATAATTAACATTTGATTCATCCAAAGCCACCCTAAAAACACAAGAATCATGCATTCCTTTGGCAAAAATAAAGGAGTTATTTTTTACTTCAACGTGCATTGAGCATAACCCCACCGATCCCAATAATCGCGCCAACCCCGAAGCGACTGGGCTATAAAATAGCAAAACCAAAACAACCACTAAAATAATTGCTAAAATTTTATTCGGTTTATTTTCAATATCTTGTTTTTTATTTTTTACCGTCAAAATAATATCAATCACTAAAGATAATACCAAAAATATTAGCAAAGCGAATAAAGAAAAAGAAAACACCAAGCCCTTTTCTCCTAATCCAATATTTCCTAAGCCATAAAATAATATAATCAAAGAAAAAAGAATTGCGTTAACCAATGCAACGGTAAATATTCTGGAAGTTAAAGAATTTTTTAGGCGGTTAATATCCTTAAGAGCAAATATTAAACCATCTAATGTGAATAATCCCGTCCCAATTAATAGAAAAAATCCAAAACCATCAGAGGAGGTTAAAAGTATTACTAAAAGTAAAAAAGCGTAGATCCCCAAAAATATTTTTGAAATTTTACTTAACATAATTAACTTTAATTTATATTAATGTTTTATTGCGCCCCATTTTAAAATAACCCCATAATGCTAATGCTAATTTTACCCTATTATCCCACTATGTCAACAAATCAGTTTCGGCCAAGGCTTAAATCCCGTTATTTTATTTAAAATAACAAAAAAACAGAGTAATTAAACTCTGTTTTCTCCTTTATCGGGGTGACAGGACTTGAACCTGCGACTTCTTGGTCCCAAA
>CAZNIV010000042.1:0-5680 GCA_964573235.1 uncultured Gammaproteobacteria bacterium | reverse complement strand
ATCCCGACTATCGCTATGACCATGTTGGCGCGGTTTCTCTCCGCTAGTTCTTCTTTTGAGCCCTTTGGTTTTTGGCCTTTGATTCTTTGGTAAAACCAGCCTTTTAATAAGGCTGGTTTTCGTGTTATAATTATTTAGGCTAATGAAGAATTATACACGTTATAATTCTCGCCAAAAAGAAACATGAAAGAAGAACTGCTTGCGTCGTTCTGGAGCGATAGTGGCTATTTTTTAAAAAAAAGTAGCAATGAGTCGCCACATTTTTATACAATAAATACTACCAGTTTTACTGGGTGTGTTTAGCCCCTAGGGGTACTGCTGAAGACGGAGTGGCGCAAAAAAACGACCGTTTCGTCTGATGGTAACTTGGTGAATGTTGGCAATTTTGATGCCGATGGTGCTAATGTCAACAGGTACAATCCCGACAATCGCCATGACAATATTGGCGCGGTTTCTCTCCGAAGTCACTTTCACGTAGGTAGAATTAACAGATGCAGGTCATCTGTTAATTTTGTAAAGACTAGTCAACCATCCGCCAAGCATTTTGCCAATTTCTTGTAGTTGGCCTTCATATTCAATATACCAACGCATTTCAAGGGCTTTAATATCTTTGGTTAGGCGAATTAAAATTTTGACGCACTCCAGTGCTGTATTGGCTTGAGTAAGAAGTTCTTTTTTGGTCAAATTTTCTTTGGTGTTATAGGCAGTAACCACAAGAGTTAAAATCTCTAGTAAGAGATTTTCTGTTTTTTGGCCAATAGTAAAGCGGTCTTTTTTTGGCATCGATTGGCAATGCAAATGCCAAGATAAATAAAATTTATAAGTAGCCTGAAAAAGAGGAAGTTGATAGGTAGGAGACATAATATTGTGATTATTAATAGTTATGTTTGAAAAAATAATTTCTTTGGAAAATTTATTTGCTGCTTGGACGGAGTTCAAAAAAGAGAAGGCGAATCGAAAGGATGTGGCGGAGTTTGAACTTAATCTCGAAAATCATATTTTTACTTTGCATGAATGCTTAAAGAATGGTGCTTATAAGCATGGCGGTTATCAATCATTTTTTGTTTGCGACCCTAAGCGTCGGCATATTCACAAGGCTTCAGTGGGCGATCGATTGCTTCATCATGCCGTTTTTCGAGTTATTGAGCCAATTTGGAACAAGGCATTTATTTTTGATTCTTGGTCGTCAAGAAAGGGTAAAGGTAGTCATGGGGCGGTTAGGCGATTACAAAAGCTTGCCCTTAAACTTTCTAAAAATGGTACGCATACTTTATGGGTTTTAAAATTAGATGTGAAAAAATTCTTTGCCTCGGTTGATCAAGGTATTCTTTTACATATTATTAAAAAAAGAATTTTTGATGAGCGCCTAATGGGATTGTTAGCGGAGATAATTAAAAGTTTTTCTTCTGGCTTGCCACTAGGAAATTTAACTTCTCAGTTGTTTGCGAATATATATTTAGATCATTTAGATCAATTCATTAAGCATAAACTAAAGATCGTTGGTTATATTAGATATGCTGATGATTTTATTTTAATGCATTGCGATAAAAAAACTTTACTTAGTTATTTTACAATAGTAAATATTTTTTTGCAGGAAAGATTAAAATTAGAAATTCATCCGCAAAAAATAGTTTTTAAAACTTATACCAGCGGTATTGATTATTTAGGTTATGTTTGTTTTTTGGGTTATCGAGTTTTGCGAACAAAAACTATGCGCCGAATGTTTAAACGAGTTAATAAAAATAATCTCGCTTCTTATTGGGGCATTTTAAAACATTGTCGATCACAAAAGTTACGGGCTAAGTTGGCGGTTCGGTATATAAGCTAGAGGCGGTGCAATATTAAAAAAAAATAAATTAGGGGCGGATAGTTTTATTGGTGGATTTAAAAATGTATTAGTCAATCATAATTCGGTATTTGACAATTTTCCCCCTTTTGCTACACTAACGCCATCGAACATTCTATTAAACACCTTAAGGAAGGAGGTGAATTATGCACAGTCTAGAGCGTGAATTGATGACCAGCTTTGCTGGTGGTCAAATCCGAATCACGGGTTTGGAATCAATGTATCACGGTCAAACATCGGCACTGCAAATGGATAAACGCGAGTTAACCATTTTGTTCCGCTGGTTGGCTAAGCGAGGTGCTGATAATGTGTGGCGTCATTGCCAGCGCGATCAGCTTCATGTCAAGCTCGAAGATTGCCAGATTCACACTCCGCGACCAGGGGTGATTTATCTGATAAAAATGCAATCGGATAAAGTAGCTATGACCTGCGTTTTCTATGACTCCAAGCAAAACACAGTGCTTGGTGTTAATGAAGTGGTAAATCCAGAAGGGGAACTGGAAAAACCGTATTGGTCGCTGTGAGCCGGTCTTTTAAGACCGGTTTTTTAATTTTGCCAAAAAATGTTATAATAAAATCATGCAACGGCGTAATTTTGGTAAAACTTTAAAAGTTTTTTGGCACGAGGTGATTTGGCCGATCATCTTTTTTCCTATTTGGTGGTATAGTGTTGGTGTTTGGAAGTTAGTTAAAAGATTGTGGCATAAATTAAGTGAAATCGAACATGGTTTAGCAGTTGGGGTGTGGTTGAAAAATTTATTCGTACCCATGTATGGCACCCGTGATTGGGCGGGGAGGTTAATTAGTTTTTTGATGCGATCCACACAAGTGTTTTTTCGCTTAGGGGCTTTATTGATAGTGTTAGTTGTTTTATTGGTGGCTTTAGTCGCTTGGTTATCGTTGCCACTTTATCTTATTTATTGTTTTTCTTTGTTATAATTTTTTATGCTTAAGCCTGAGCAAAAAATTGAATTAATCGACTATATTAGCTGTAATCAATGTCAGTGTAGTGGCATTTTTGCTCATCGCACCTGTACGCATTGTGATGGTATTGGTTTAGTGCGTAAATTAGAAGGGGGTTTAGTTTATTGGCGTCAAAATTTAGATCAAGGAGAAGTAGATGTGCGTCACTTAGCTAATGGTTTAAATTGGTTAATTGATTTATTTTTACTATTTTTAATGGTGACGGGGGCGATTGATTTTTTGCAAAAATTATATGCCTTTAATCTCATTAAGGAATCGGTAATTCCGTCTTTGGGTTTTTGGCCATTAATGGCGATTTTGGCTGGCATGTTTGCCTATTATCGCTTGAGTTATCGCCAGAATCAGTCGGCTGTTATTCCCTTAGTTAATAAATATGGGCCAATAAACACTAATTGGCTAAATGACGATATCGATGATTGGTTGCAGTTTCCCAAAGTAAGTCGTCGTCATAAATTAGAATTATCTCGTTATTTGCACAGTAGCACGCAATCGGTTTTGGATAAAGCTTACGAGATGGCGCATCACGGTCATTATGCGCGGGTTAGGCCAGTGCATTTATTATTGGCGCTATTGGGTCATAAAAAAGTAGTGGCCATATTAGTGCGCTTAGAGGTACCAGTGAAAAAAATAGCTGAACAGGCGGTAGCAGCTTTAGGGCCCTTGGGTAAGGGGCCACAAACCGTGGTGGGTTTTAGCTTACATAAAGCAGTTTTAGAAGCCTATGCCATTGCCTATGCTAAAAAGAAAAAGCAAGTGAAAGTAGAAGATTTATTAGTGGCGATTGCCCAAGAGGATGAGGTAATTCAAAATATCTTTTTAGATGTGGGTATTGATTTATTGAGATTAAAAAACACCGTTCGTTGGATTGAATATCAGGAAATATTAAGTCGTAATTGGCACAAGTATCGTGCTCTAGCTAGGTTTAAGCCAAAAAATAATATGGATCGGGCTATGACTGCGATTGCCACGCCGTTACTAGACACCTTTAGTCGGGACTTAACAATGTTGGCAAAATTTGGTTATTTTATGCCGTGCGTAGGGCGTGAAGCAGAGATTGATAAAATTTTACGCACTCTAGAAGGTGGGGCAGCGCGCAATGTTTTGTTGATTGGAGAATCGGGAGTGGGTAAGAGTGATATTATCAATGCTATTGCTCAAAAAATGGTTACAGAAGATGTTTCTGAAATTTTGCGCGATAAGCGTTTGGTGCTTTTAAATGCAGAGTCATTAATTGGTGGCGTGAGACCAGAAGAAGCCCAAGCTCGCTTGTTAAAGGTACTTAACGAAATAGCTCGTTCTGGTAATATTGTTTTAGTATTAGAAAATATTAATCGTTTAATAGGCATATCGGCCGGTTCGGAGCAGAGCTTGGATTTATTGCAAATTTTTAGTAAGGTGCTATTAAACAATCGAGTGTTATGTATAGCCACTTCTACGCCAAAAGATTATAGTGAAAATTTAGAGGGCAAAGGCACTTTGCGTGGTATTTTTGAGCCGGTCAATATTTCTGAGCCAAATGAGAATGATGCTATTTTAGTGGCCGAAACCAAAGTGGGCATGATTGAAGCAAAAAATCAAGTTTTCTTTTCTTATAAATCCGTAGAACAGGCGGTTAAATTATCGGCTAGATTAATTCATGATCGTTTTTTACCGGCCAAGGCCTTAGCTGTTTTAGAAGATGCTGCCATGTTGGCTAAAAAAGAACGCGGGCGCAATACTTTAGTTAAATTAGAAGATGTAGCTAAGGTAATTGAGCAAATGACCGGCGTGCCAACACAAGCGATAACTGCTTCTGAGAGTGAAAAATTATTAAATCTTGAAGAAAAAATTCATCGTCGTTTAATCGGTCAGGATGATGCGGTTAATATGGCGGCTGGGGCATTGCGTCGGGCTCGTACTCAATTAGAAACAGGTAAGCGACCAATCGCTTCGTTGTTATTTTTAGGGCCGACTGGTGTTGGTAAAACCGAATTAGCTAAAACAATTGCTGAAGTTTATTTTGGTGCTGAAAATAGTATGATCCGCTTAGATATGTCTGAGTATCAAGGTGAGATGGCAGTAGCGCGTTTAATTGGTTATGGTCAGGGTAAAACAGAAATTGGTGGGCAGTTAACTGAAGCGGTACGCCACAAACCATTTTCTTTAGTGCTTTTGGATGAAATTGAAAAAACCAATCCCAATATTTTAAATTTATTTTTACAGGTAATGGAAGATGGTCGTTTAACGGATAATAGCGGTCGCTTGATTGATTTTTCTAATACTATTATTATTGCCACCTCTAATGCTGGTACTGATTTTGTGCAAGAGCAACTTAAACTAGGTACTGAGATCGGGTTGATAAAACAGCAATTAATGGATACTCACCTAAAATCATATTTTAAACCAGAATTTTTAAATCGTTTTGATGGTATTATAGTATTTAAACCATTAGTCGATATTGAGGCGCGTAAGATTGCGCAGTTGATGATTAAAAAGATTGCTGATAATTTGCTAGAAAAGGGAATCGGTTTAGAATTGACTTCGGCCATGTTGGAGGAGTTGGTTTTAGCTGGCTTTAATCCGCTTTATGGTGCCAGATCTTTGCGTCGTGTAGTTCAGGATCGTATTTCTGATGTTTTGGCTAATTATATCCTATCTAATCGCCTAAAACGCCGAGACGTGGTGATTTTTGATAAAAATGGTCAGGTATCAGTACGGCGTCCGGATGGCTATAAAGTTTAACTCTTGCCAAGTTGTCGGTTTTGTGTTAAGATAATCGGGTATTTTTCAAATATTAGTTGATATTAACGCTAGGCCAGTTTACCGCCAGTTGGCGGCTTTTGTTTGGGCCCGAATAGCTCAATGGTAGAG
>CAZNIV010000041.1:0-5832 GCA_964573235.1 uncultured Gammaproteobacteria bacterium | reverse complement strand
TTAAGACGAGCAAAGTCCCCCTAAAGGGGGAGGTTTTCAACCCATTTCGTAGATAATCATTTCTCCGCCAACCAATGAACAAAATTATTAACAAAAGGAATCAGTAGCCCTTCGTCCTGCCCAATCTTATTAAAGTCGGGCCATTCGATTTTGTAGTCGGCTAACTCATGCAGCTTAGGATCATTAACGCGCTCTTCTTCGTTTGGCGGCGCGTCATAAGACAATACGCCATCTTTGGCGTGATATTTCTTAAGGTGAATAAGGAGCCCGTTATTCCGTCTTAGCCATGAGACTTCATCCTCTTTAAACGCCGCGAACCTAATGTCGGTGATGACGACGAGCTTATTGCCGATTTTCTCCCTATCTTCGTAAATCGCCTTGTCGAGAGCTTCATACCAATACCTGCCTTCGCTAAGGTCGCGCCTTATCTTGCCGTGCGCGACTAACATCGGTCGAATGAGATTTTTTTCCTCGGTGGAGCAATGAAATACGTCGATTCCATACAACGCCGAAATACTTTCTTGGATTTCTTCCTTTAGTATATCCGCCATCGCGAACCTTACGGTTTCCATCCTTTGAGAGAGGAGCCTGTAAAAGGTATCCTTTCCCGAGCGGGCTAAACCGGCGACCCCCAACATCTTAGGCATTTCCATAGTCAAATTTTTTGCAAATAAGTGTCGTGAACTTTAACCTCCTCGCCTTGGTCGAGCCAGATTGAGCAGATAGAGTGGACGACTCTATTTTCGATGTATGCGGGGATGTAGTCGCCCTCTTGCTCACAGAATAGCCCTCGAATATAAGACCCGGTATGGACCACTTTTTTGAGACAGACAATCCCGGTTTTATTTAGGAATTCGGGCCGGATTTTTGAGAATAGCATTCGCTCCTTGCCGCCGAAACCATTTTTCTTTAGCGCGGCGTAGGCTAGTTCGTCCAGCAATTTCTCGTATAACGCCTCATTTCTTTCGGTCGTGAATTTCTCGCCTGAGTTTAAATAGCTCGACAAGTCAAAACGGTTCGCGCTAAACCCAAAAGATTCCAACAGGTGATGCAGGTCCTTCTTTTGCTTTTCGGTGAAGATTTTGTCCTTGACATATTGCTTGTCCCAAGGATAACCGCAACGAATGAAGATTGCTGGATTGATTATTTTGACTCTATCGCCGACGCGGATAATATTTTTTCGCATAATTAAAAGAAAAGGGTCGCGAGTCCAACAATCAGCACCGCCACCATGAACCCCGCCATAGCATTCCCGAAGAAATAACCAAGGCAAGTCCCGACCAAAACAAAAGCCAATGGCCGGACGTTATTTTTAAGATGAGCTTCCATTTTTAATTAAAATTGCAGTTCCTGCATGTTGCTGAGCCGTCCGGGTAATAAAGACGCTTCTGCTCTTTTGAGAAAGTCCGACTGCATTCTGAGCAATAGGAACCTTTATTTCGCCATTCGATTTCCTCGAATGATTCCTCGTATTTTTTGAGGTTGTATGCTCGCGGCTTAGAGCCTTTGCCGTTAGATGAAGTGTTTTTTGGCATGAATTCAGTCTAAGGTTAGGCTTTTTTTAGGGGGAAGTCAAGCCTTGGCTCCCATTATTTTTTGAATTTCTTTAAAGCTAAGGGGCCGTTTGTGAGCGTCCCAGCCGACGTCTAGGATTTTCTGGTTCGGCGATTGAATTTGTGTCTTTGGATTGTTTCCGTGACTATGCCCGCTAAGTTGCCACGCCCTCTTTCGTTGCTGATTGAAGACATCGTGAGGATAATGATGCAAAACAATCTGTTGGCCCTCAACTGTGATTTCTCGATAATAACCTTGGTAGGTCAATTTACCTACCGTCAGCGGATAGACTTCGATGTCATCGCGTTTGAATTCACTGAGCACGGCGTCCTCATATTGTTTGCGGATACGACTGTTATGATTGCCCCAAATATAATGGATATTTTGGCAATTAATTCTCCTGACTATTTCCCTATAGTCGCTGTCTTGGAGATTAAGACAAAAGTCTCCTAAATGAAACAAAATGTCTTCTGGTCTTACAAGGCCATTGATCTTTTTTATGAGGGCGTTGTCGTGCTCTTCTCTATTATCATAGCCTCGCGCCTTGTAGATGAATTCGTGGTTGTGACTAAAGTGAGTATCGCTGGTGAAGAATACTCGCTGTTGGTCGTTATTTTTTAGTTTGAATGGGCGCTCGAACATTTAAATCTTGGCTTCTAGGCGGTTTAGATTGCGGTCGCGATACTCCTTGAATAAATTAAGGACTTCGTCCCATTTAATCAGGATTATTTTGGAGGAAGGCTTGCCGCGAACGACGTCGCCCACGTCTTTAACATAGGCCGCGTTCTTGTGATACTTACGATAGACATACTTAAGAAACCGCGTTGGAAGCATAAGCACAATCAGACCTACGACATAAGCGTAGTAGTCGCTTTTCGTTAATAGGATTCCTGACTTGCGCCCGCGACTCCAAAATTCCAAAGCCAGACTGGGAGTCTTGGCTTTCAACGTCCAATTATCGACCTTTACTTCAAGCTTAATTGTGTCGCTGTTGAGGAGGGAGTTGACGTGTTGTTCGCCATTAGTTCCTATTTTGAGACTATCAGGAAACCCTTTTATGTATTTTCTGAATTTTTTGTTTGCAATATGAAGATCGAAGTCGGGATTATATTTATTTGGCATTCGCAAAAAAATTACACTTTTTTCGACCGTTTTTGCTCAACTATCGGTCGACAAACTGCTCTTGCTGGCCGGACTGCTCGATTAGTCGCCAGAGAAGCGCGGAGCCTTGAGCGATGAACTTATAGGCTTTTTGCCATTCAGCGTTATGGACATTCGGCGCAATAGAAAGCTTTTGAGCTTCCTTGGCAAGGCTTTTAAGGAATTGAATGTTTTGCAGTTCTTCCATGACTATTTCCAGTGCAGGATGAACTCTTTAGCGCCAACAAACATGCCCCTCATTCCGTAGCCTTCCGCTTCATCAAGAGCTTGCTGCGGCGTGTATCCGTTATGACGGATTCTATAGCACGCGACCACTATCCCCGTTCGCTCGCAACCAAAAGCGCAATGAACGAAAACTGCTCCGTGAGCTTCTATCAGTCGGTCAAGTTCTGCTTGGACTTTTTCCATCGCTGCCTTGCTTGGCGCTCTAAGGCCCGACAGAGAAATGTTAGTATAAACGAGCCCAGCTTCTTTGCAAGCCGATTCTTCGTATGGCAACGGGTCGTTGCGCAGATTAAGCACGGCCCCCACCCTACTACCGCCAAGATTAAGTATCGCCAAATGCGTCGGCTGCGCCCCCCGGCAAACGTAGTCGTCGACCTTATCAAAATTCTGAATGCCGCCCACGGGAGGAAATCCTCTCGGAGACATACAGCCGGTCAAAACAATCGCCATAATTAAAAAACAATTTAATCTCACAAAAGCTCCTTTTGTTTGTCTTTAAGCCATCCAAATAATAGCGCATTACTCTTTAAGTAAGGGTAAAGCGTGTCTGGGAGCCGGATGCAAGTTCCCGCCCATTCGTCGACGAAGCCGCTCCTCTTGCCGTGCTGATATTCTCCGGTTTTAAGGTCGCGACGCAGAACGGGTCGCTCAATCTTAGTGTCGGGGTCAACCGCGTAATCAGAGTTTCCATATTCATGGACTTGGCGCTCGGTGCAGGGAATGTCAGAAGGAAGCGGGCAGACTTCTTCCAACGGTTTTACTGTGCCGTATGGCGCACCCCTATCCCAATGAAACTCCGTGAACAAGTAAGACTGACCGAATTTTACCCGAATGCCAACGAACCCCCCCTCTCCGTCATAGACCCCAAAACTAAGATTCCTAGAATGGATTCGGTATAGGAAGCCTTTTTTGCATTTACTCATGGGGACAAAATCTTCCCGAGCTTGATTGGAAAGACAGTTTTTGATGGAATCCATGCTGCAATAATAGACTTTTTTTAGTTATTTGCAAGGACTATTATCGAATTTTCGAAATCGTCCATCTATCATCACAAAGATTCGGATTAGTCAAATAATCTTGCGGAATAAAGCAGTGGCCCTTGAAACCCCACGATTCGCCCCAAGAATTGCGGACGATGAAATGCCCAAAATGGTCATCATAGCCGACAATAACCATCGCGTGCCCACCGACTACCTTCTCGTTCGGTTCAGGAATCTTTACTACGCCTGTTTTGGTCACGTTTTCAGCCTCAAAAGATTCGTAAAGAGTCGCGCCGAAGACAATCGGGTTGCCGTCAGCCAAACATTGCCTCATGTCTTGAATGGAGGAAGAAATTCTTTTATAGACTAAAACCTTATGAGTGAGCGCGTGGCTGTAGCAGCCTTTATTTGGTTTAACTGCAAATTTAGATTCGTCGTAGGGCCACTCTGACTCCAAGCATTCGCCATATTTAACGACAGCCTTGATTGCGTCGCGAATCATAAGTCCGCCGTCCTCGTTCACGCAATCTTCTATTACGCGGCCATTATAGTAGATGAAAAGCCTACTCGGAATCCTATCTCCTTCTGGGGATTTCTTCCAGAGAAATTGGGAGACGGCGGCGACGCCATTGCTTACGCAACTTCCCAAGCTCATTTGGTCATAAACCGGGGGCATTTGCTCCCTTAAGTCAATAAACTTGGGAAGAACCGCCTTTGGTCTAAAAAAGAAAAACAAGTCTCTTTGGTCGGGAAGGTCTGGGACCCATCCATAACGCCCGGCTTTCCTGGATTTGCCTTTTCCGAAAATTCGTTTTTTAATAGCTGACGAGGACCGACAATAGAATGAATTGCTTTTTTTTAAGTTTGTCATTTAAATAATTCGGGATTAGGCCCTGTGGTGAAATTTAAACTGCCAATTTCGACGCCGATTCCAATAAGTGTTATTATTAATAAAATAATAATAACAACCTTCTTGGTTGTTTCGTGGGACCTTTTTACTTGCTTATATCCTAGAAAAGTCCCGCTCCTACTGAACGACCATCGTTCTCTCACAGGGCCTCCTTTTGAGAATAAACAAAATAAACAATCCCATTCCAAACATAACTCCGCTTGAAGCCTCTGGGATGGTCATGCTTACGGAGTTGAGGAACATTATGTTATTGTCGTGTCTTCTATCAGAGACAATGAGAGCCCAAATTTTAGTCTTTCCATCTAAAAAATCAGAAATAAAGCCCGAAGTAAAGCCCGACCCAGTTACCGCGTCCCCAAATGAAATTAATTTATATTCAACATCTCCGCGTCTTAGAATCGCCTCGATTGAAGAAATTGGCCCATTCGACAGAGAATACGATAGAGTCACCTGAAATGGACTATGATTAAATGCGTCTCCGGGAGCAAAAGATTCCGACAAACTTCTCGCTCCGTCAGGGACCGGTAAATTGATTTCATGTAGAAATGTATTACTTTGGCCGAACCCGGACAGGGTTGAAATTAATGTTATTAAAATAAAAATTTTCATAAATTTAAAACATGTCGACTTGAGTTTTATCCACGATAGTTTTTTCTTGATCAGGAAATTGAACAATATAGAACCACTCATCCACTTTAACGCCAAGATAAGAGTCGCGGACGCTTTTGGAATTAGAAACGCCGAGAACGACGCCCTGAGAGCCCTTGGGAAGGGTCACGCCGTTCACCTTTAAAGATTGTCGAACCGTCGCCGTCATAAAAAGAAAGAGCCAGCGCAGTTTTTTTCGCCTTACAGTCCAATTCGGCCCGACTTAGGGGCTTACCGTCATACATAAGGCAGACTAAAATTAGTCTCTTTAGAGGTTCTCAAAACTGCGCTGACATATCATATTACAATTGTTTCGGACTTTCGTGAACTTAAAACAGAGAAAAGCTCGAAACA
>CAZNIV010000040.1:0-5902 GCA_964573235.1 uncultured Gammaproteobacteria bacterium | reverse complement strand
TAGTATTTGTTTTTTTTCTATTAAATCTGCTATACTAAAGCAGTAAATAATCATTATTAACTTATGCAAATTCAAATTTTTGGTACCCCTCAAGATGGTTCTAAAGAATTGCTCGCTAACACTAATCAAGCTTTATCTATAGTTAAGGCCGATTTTACTGTGGAATATGTTGAAGATCAGGCTAAAATTGCGGTTTTTGGTAAGCTAAAAACGCCAATTATGACCATTGAAGACGAGATCGTTTTAGCGGGTGGCGTACCAACCGTAGAGCAATTGGCCAGTGTTTTTAATGCCATTGTCGTGGCTATGAATTCTCATAGTTGTTGTGGCTGTCATCCGGCTGAAAGTGTTTCTGATTGTGGTTGTGGCCATCATCATGATCAGGCCAAAGATGATAATTGCGCTTGTGGTAAGGGTGATGATTGTTGCCGTCATAAATAAATTATATGTTTGATATTCTGATTATCGCTTTTGGTAAGTTGAAAAAAACTTTTCACCAAGAGGAATTTGCGGAATATATTAAATACGCCAAACCATTTGCTAGGGTGGCTGTTTTAGAATTGCCAGCGGAAGCTTTTGATGAGAGTAATAAAGAAAAGATTAAAAAAGTAGAAGGAGAGAAGTTGACTCGCGCTTTAGAAAAATATACTGGCGCTTCAGTTTTCTTTTTACAAGAAGACGGTAAAAAAATGGATTCGTTAAAATTTGCCGAGTTACTTAAAAATAACGGATCGCAGAAAATTATTTTTGTCATTGGTGGTGCATTGGGTATTGATCGCCAAATAGCCAATAAGCCGACAGCTTATTTATCTTTATCGGAAATGACCTTTAATCATGAGTTAGCACGAGTAATGCTTTCAGAGCAGGTATTTCGTGCCTTAACCATTATCCATAATAAAAATTATCATTATTAATCCAATATGGGTAAAAAGATTTTAGTCACCGGTGGCGCTGGTTTTGTTGGTTCTCATTTATGTAAAAGATTATTAAATGATGGTCACGAAGTTATTTGTTTAGATAATTTTTTTACGGGCTCTAAAGATAATATAGCTTATCTTTTATCCAATCCTAAGTTCACCATGCTTTGCCATGATGTGGTAGTGCCAATTGAACTTGGGGTGGAGCAGATTTTTAATTTAGCTTGCCCGGCCAGTCCGGTGCATTACCAATTTGATCCAGTGCGTACTACTAAAATTAGTGTACTTGGCGCTTTAAATATGTTGGAGTTAGCTAAAAAGAATAATGCTACTATTTTACAAGCTTCCACCTCGGAGATTTATGGCGATGCCTTGGTGCATCCGCAACCAGAGAGTTACTGGGGCAATGTTAATCCTATCGGTCCACGCAGTTGCTATGATGAGGGCAAGCGTTGTGCTGAAACTTTATTTTTTGATTATTATTGTCAGTATGGCGTCAATATTAAAGTCATTCGTATCTTTAATACTTATGGCCCACATATGAGTATTGATGATGGTCGGGTGGTGAGCAATTTTATTGTTCAAGCCTTAAAAGGAGAAGATATTACTATTTTTGGTACTGGTCAACAAACCCGATCATTTCAATATGTGGATGATTTAATCGAGGGCATGATTCGTATGATGAATTCAGATAAGAATTTTACTGGGCCGGTGAATATTGGTAATCCTGGGGAATTTACGATGTTAGAATTGGCGCAAAAAATAATTGAATTAACTGGATCTCAATCTAAAATAGTTTTTAGGCCATTGCCGGTAGATGATCCTAAACAGCGTCGGCCGGACATTACTTTGGCGCAAGAAAATTTGAATGGCTGGGTTCCAAATGTAAAACTAGAAGAAGGACTAAAAAAGACCATTGCTTATTTTAAAGAAGTTTTAGTAAAGTAGGGTTACGACTTTTATTTTTATTTTTATATTAGAAGTGTTATAATTACAGTAATAATTAAAATTATTAAATTATATGGAAGCAATTGGTAATGGTATTAAAGTCGCTAAAAAGAAACATTGGTTTTTACGCACAATTCGTTTAAAGCGCACATGGCTTATCGTAATTTTGTTATTGGTAGGCGCAGGCATTACTTTTTCTATTTTGAATAAAAAAATAGTGACAGTTTATACCACTGAGTCGGTTAAGCGTGGTGAATTGGTTCAAACCGTCACGGCTACAGGCAATGTAGAATCGGCCAAAGAAATTGATCTTAGTTTTAAGATTCCTGGCCAAATCGGGGCTGTTAATATTAAAGCGGGTGATATGGTAGTTGCGGGGCAGATTTTGGCTTCTATAGATAACACAGCTTATTTATCTCAGGTGGCACAGTTAACTGCTGCTGTAGCTGTGGCCAATGCAAATTTAGAACGAGTTCAGGCTGGCGCCTCAAAAGAAGATGTTAAAATTACTCAAGAACAGGTGGTTAAGGCACAAGCGGATTTAGCTAATTTGCAAATTGACCGAGATGTGCAATTAACTTCTTTGCGTGAAAAATCTTTAGACACACTTAATAACTCTGTTTTTACAGCGAAAGTGGTTTTAAATAAAATTTACAATTATTTTATTAATCGCGATACCACAACTGGCTTGCAGGTTTCGGATACGGATTTAAAAAATCAAGTACTTAACGCTTATTTATTACGAGTTAATGATTTAGAGGATGCTCACAAAGTAGTAACTACAGCTAATTTAGTTAAAACTAACGATAATATTTTAAATGCTATATCTAGCTTGCGTTCGGTTTTATCTAATATTAATTTATTATTAACGGATAGTTATTCTTTAGCTGAGGCGATTATTGTTAACGCTAATTATCCCCAAGCAATTAAAGATACTATCAAGGCGGATATTAGCACTCAGCAAGCAACAAATAGTGCTTCTTCAGCCAATATTCAATTGGCTAGGTCTAATTTAACTTCCAGCGTTTCTAATTATAGTAGTCAAATTGCTGCTGCTCAAAATAGTTTGTCTATTTATCAGGCACAGCTTGACTTGAAGCAATCCGGCCCTCGTAGTTTTGAAGTGCAATCGGCATTGGCAAGCTTGAGTCAGGCTAAGGCACAATTAGCGAAAGCGCAACTTGATTTGCAGGATTATAATTTGATTGCGCCAATTTCTGGTATAGTTACTAAGGTCAATATTAATAAGGGGGAGCAATCCAGTGTGGCGTTAGTGGCCGTTAAAATACTCACTGTTGAAAATTATCAAGTAAAGGTGGATGTTCCAGAATCAGATATTGCTAAAATTAAGGTAGGAGATAAGGTTTCTGTACAGCTAGATGCCTTTGGCTCCGATCATATCTTTTCTGGTTCTATTTCATTTATTGAGCCAGCGCAAACAGTAATTCAAGATGTGATTTACTATAAAACGACCGTTGTTTTTGACCAAGATAGTTGGTCAAATCGGTTACGGTCAGGTATGACTGCCGATGTTATCGTGAGTACGGCTAAAAAACAAGATGCTTTATATATCCCATCGAAGGCAATAAAAATAAAAGAGGGGATTATCGATAAAAAGATAACAAGAGTAGTTGAAGTTTTACAGCCATTAGATAAAGTAGAAGAAAAAATAATAGAAACGGGCATTAGAGCTGATGGTGGCTTGGTTGAAGTGTTATCTGGTCTTAATGAAGGTGAGAATGTAGTTATTTTTAAGAAAACTTCTACCAATTAATATGTCCGTAGAAACAATTATAAAAATAGTTGATTTAAAAAAGCAGTATGATAATGATGGCGTGAGCACTAAGGTTTTACATGGCTTATCTTTTGAAATAAAATCTGGCGAATTTGTGGCCATCATGGGTGCTTCGGGTTCTGGTAAGTCCACCTTGATGCATATTTTGGGTTTTTTGGATGTATTAACTGAAGGAAATTATTATTTTAATGGTCGCGATGTTTCTAATTTGGATGAAAATCAATTAGCAAAAATTAGAAATGAAGAAATTGGATTTGTTTTTCAAGCTTTCAATTTATTACCCAAAACCTCTGTGCGTGACAATGTAATGTTGCCTCTTTTGTATAGTAATTTAAAAGATAAAGAGGGGGCAGTAGCTAGCGCAATCACCGCAGTCAATTTGGATCATCGTATCGATAACTTGTCTAATCAATTGTCGGGTGGTGAAAAACAGCGTGTGGCGATTGCTCGCGCTTTGGTTAATAACCCTAGTATTATTTTTGCCGATGAGCCAACTGGTAATTTAGATAGTAAATCCGGCCAGGTGATTATGGAAATTTTAGAAAAATTAAATGAACAAGGGCACACTATTATATTAGTAACGCATGAAAGTGATACGGCTTCTCATGCAAAAAGAATTATTCGCTTACAGGATGGTTTGGTTATTAGTGATCAAATAGTGGTTAATCGTCGCTCGGTTAAAGATGGTGAATTAATGAAGTAATGAATTTAATTCAAGTTTTAAAAATTTCTTTTAGTGTCTTGAAGGTTAACAAAATTCGTTCCTTGTTAACTTCTCTTGGTGTTATTATTGGGATTGCTTCAGTGATTGTGATTGTTTCGGTTGGTGCTGGCGCTCAAAGTCTGATAGTTAATCAGGTTAATTCAGTTGGTGCCAATTTATTGGCTATTTTACCTGGGGCGAGTGATAAAAATGGCCCACCGGCTATTGCTTTTGGTATTGTAATTAAAACTTTAAAATATGAAGATGCTGTGGCGATTGGTAAGGAAGTACCAAATATTATTGGTGTTAGCGCTTATGTGGCTGGTTCGGCTAATATGACTTATCAGAGTAAAAACGGAAGATATAGTTATTATGGTGTGATGAGTAGTTATACTCAAGTAGAGAATTCACCTTTAGCAGAGGGGCGTTTTTTTACAGATGAAGAAGAACGCTCTTCAGCCAAGGTAGTAGTATTAGGTAGTAGTGTTTGGGAAGATTTATTTGATGGTGACCAGGCAGTAGGTAAACGTATTAAAATAAAAAATCAATCTTTTGAAGTAATTGGGGTATTAAAAAAACGTGGTATTTCTGGTTTTCAAAATCAGGATGATATGGCACTGGTGCCAACTCCTACCGCGCAAAGTGTATTAACAGGTAAAAATTATTTAACGGCTATTCGTGCCAAGGTAGATAAGGCTGAAAATATTGATTTAGCTGTAAATGATGTAGAAGCGCTAATTCGTTCTCGGCATAATATTGAAAAGGCCACGGATGATGATTTTTCTGTTCGTACCACCAGAGATTCTATCAATGTAATGTTAAATATTACCAATGCGTTGAAATTTTTTTTAGCGGCCATTGCCGCTATTTCCCTGATAGTGGGCGGTGTGGGTATTATGAATATTATGTTAGCCTCAGTTAATGAGCGTATTCGTGAAATTGGTTTGCGTAAAGCAGTTGGTGCTCGTCGCGAAGATATTATGATTCAGTTTGTAGCGGAAACGGTTGCTATTACTTTGATTGGTGGTTTATTGGGGGTAATTATAGGTTCTTTAATTGCATTATTAGTAGCACTGGTAGCTAGATATTTGGGTTATAATTGGGATCTGGTGATTGGTTGGGAATCGATTGTTTTGGGGGTTGGTGTTTCTGGCTTGGTGGGATTTATTTTTGGTTTATATCCAGCTAATCGTGCTGCCAAGCTTGATCCGATTAGTGCACTACGCTATGAATAGAAAATAAAAAGCTGCCGGATAAACGGCAGCGAAAGGCACTAGGTATCATCTTCATCCTTGATCTCACCCCTTTTGTAGTCAAGGATAACGCCAATAATAATAGCGCAAATAATGATGATAGAATCCATAACAATCGACAGTTTGATACTGAAGACCGTTGAGCAGGCAATAATCACCAAGATGATGGTGATTAGAAAGGCGCTTGGGGCGTCTTTGAAAATCAATTTACTGAGATTGATTCTCGGCGGTTCCTTGGATGGTCTAAACATTTTTCCCCTCCGTTTAGTTGAATACTGTACAATAT
>CAZNIV010000039.1:0-5965 GCA_964573235.1 uncultured Gammaproteobacteria bacterium | reverse complement strand
GGTTATATGAATTTAAAAGGATTTCTAATAATATTAATTGGTTTATTGTCTGTGGCCGTTGGTAGCCTTTATTTTATTTCATCTAGAATGTCGGTGCCAGTAATAAATACGGTTTTGCAATCAAGCACAGAAACTAATCAGAAGATAGTTGAAGTAGAAAAAGTTGCTACTCCAAATCCAAGTAGGATTAGACCATTTTCCGAGATTACCATTGATGCTACTTCTGACTCAATTAATTCTATGGCGGTTACTAGTACTGAAAAAGTACCATCTTCTAGTGTTATTATTGCCAATACTAGTTCCTCAGTTATTTCTGTAACATTGCCAATTCCTTTACCAAGCGCAGTCCAGGTGCAATCAGCCTCAAGTCCAGCTCCGGTAATAGCACCAGTGGATAATTCAGTTTTGAAGATTACTAGCGACGCCTTTGTAAATAATGGACGTATCCCAGCTAGATATACTTGTGATGGTAGTTATGTCTTGCCGACCCTTAATTTTGTTGGTGTACCCAAGACTGCTAAATCTTTGGCAATTATTGTCGATGATCCCGATGCCCCGGATGGCACTTTTACTCATTGGATAATTTGGAATATTGATCCCACTACTACTACAATAGGTAGCGGTAGTTTACCAATGGGTTCCGTGGAGGGTTATAATGGCGCTGGTATGACAGGGTGGTACGCACCTTGTCCACCATTTGGTACTCATCGTTATAATTTTAAGCTTTATGCGTTAGATGTGGAATTAAATATTTCTGAGGATTCTCGCAAGGCGGACCTAGTTAATATTATTACTGGCCGTATTATTAGTGCTGCCACATTGGTAGGATTTTATGGCAATTAGTTGATCAAATTTTATTAACTTGCGTTGTTGTTATTTATTAAATTTTTTGTTATAATTTAACAATTATTTAATGTTTTTTATTGGAAAAAAGTATTTAATTTGTGAATTGTTTATTTATGAAAGTTGCATTTATACATAATGAAAAAAAAATAGGAACTGGCGCTCATTATATTAATGATTTAATGTCATTAAAGCTTAAGGAGGCGGGGGTTGAAATGAAGAATTTTTATCCCAGAGTGGCAATTGATACCCCATTTCATTTAAATGGTCTTAAAAATATTTTATTTTTTCACTCACTTCTTGAAAAAAGAAAAGAAATTGGTAAATTTGATCTTATACAAGGAACGACTTATACTCCATTGCCATTTTTAGCCGATTCAATACCAGTAATAAGCCATTTTGGCTCTACAACAGCTGGTTTTCTAAGGGCTACGCCCGCCGCAAGGCTCATTGAAAAGGGCCCAAGAGAGGTTTGGTATAATTTAAAAAAAGTAGGTGCCATAAAAGAGCTTAATTTAAAAACTCGCCGACCACTTAGGGATATCGCAGAAATTGAAGAATATGTTGCATTAAAAGCAGAAGCAGTTATTGCCACCTCAATTAAAGTCAAAAATGAGCTTGTGGCAATGGGTGTTGAGGAAGGTAAAATTCACTTGATACATAATGCTATTGAGGATTATTGGTTTGATAATAATAAGCCTGATTTTGTTAGTAATCCAAGTATTGTTTTTTTAGGTCGAATGGGTAATGATGCTTTTAATCTCAAATTAAAGGGGGTTGATAGACTTATTCATCTTTATCAGCAATTTAATTATGTAGATAAGGTTACAGTATGTATGACCACGAATAAAAATCTTATTTCTTGGTTAATGCATAATCTTACAAAACATTCTTTATTTGTTAATCTGAGAAAAGATAGAATCCCTGAGACAATAAAAAAACTCAGGGGCAGTATTCTTTTTATTCCATCTCGCTATGAGGGTTTTTCTCTTAGTCTTATAGAGGGGATGTCACAGGGTTTAGTGCCAGTTATATATGCCGTTGGCGTGGCCCCAGAAATTATTCGTAATGGAGAGAATGGCTTTATTATTTCTTCTCAAGAAGAAGCTGTTAAAAAAGTAAAAATTTTATTAGCTGATTCTGATTTAAGAAATAAATGCGCCAAAGAAGCGGAAAAAACTGCCAGTCTTTTTTTGAGCAATGTTATAGCAAGTAATTTGATAGATCTTTATAAAAAGGTTGGTAGAAATGGTTAATATTTAGGGCTTAGTAAAAAATATTAGTTGTGCTATAATTTAATTAAGACTTATTAATACTATGTCACAAAATAAAGCAATTGGTATTTTTGATTCTGGTTTTGGTGGATTAAATATTATGCAGGGCATTGTTAAGCAGTTGCCTGAGTATGATTTTGTTTATTTAGGTGATACGGCGCGCGTGCCTTATGGTAATAGATCAAAAGATGTTATTTATGAATTTACCCGCCAAGCGGTAGATTTTTTATTTAATCATGGCTGTGAATTAATTATTTTTGCTTGTAACACGGCTTCTAGTGATGCCTTGCGACGCATTCAGCAAGAGTATGTTTCGGTTAAATATCCTGGTAAAAATGTTTTGGGAGTACTCGTGCCGGCAGCTGAAGAAGCGATACAAATAACTAAAAATAATCGTATTGGCGTGATGGCTACGGCGGCTACGGTAAGTTCTGGTGCTTTTAATCGCGAATTATTTAAAATTAATTCTAAGGTAAAAATATTTCAGCAAACTTGTCCATTATTAGTTCCGATTGTAGAAGCGGGAGAGCAAAATTCTCCCATAGCTATTCTGGCTTTAAAAAAGTATCTTAAGCCATTAAAGGAAAAAGGAATCGACACTTTAATTTTAGGGTGTACTCATTATGGTATTTTAGAAAAACAAATCAGAAAGATAATGGGGAAAAAAGTGACGATCATATCAGAAGCTAAGGTGGTGCCAAAAAAATTAAAGAATTATTTGACGCGTCATCCTGAGATGGATACTAAGTTAGACAAGAATGGGCAGTGCCAATTTTATTCTACGGATATAACAGAAAATTTTAATATTTTAGGTAGTAAGTTTTTTGGGCAGAAGATTACGGTCAAGAAGGCCGAATTGGCTTAATTGTTGCTTTGCTATAATATAGCTGTTCTTGATGGCGATCTGGAGCCATAGGGTGCGTTCTGCAGAGCGGTAATCCGGCGAGGCAGTGTTATTTACTAGCGACAGCAGTTAAAACGACACGGTGCGCTCAGTGAGGCACTCGGCAACGAACGTGGTTGTCAAAACCGTCACTGTCTCAGGTTTCAGATCGTTCTCTTCCGCCGGGTAAATGCCCGGCTTTTTTATTTGCTTCAAAAATGGTAAAATGTACTCAATAATAAGAAATAACTTCCTATATGGCTAAAAATCTTCAACCGCATTTGTTATGTAAATTAGGGGATATAGCTCCCAATGTTATTTTACCCGGTGATCCGGCTCGAGTTTTACGCATCGCTGAGCATCTAGAAGATGCCAAAGAAATTTCATTTAATCGTGAATATCGTGTGGTAACGGGAAAATACCATGGAGTGCCAGTTTCTGCTTGTTCTACAGGCATTGGTGGACCCGCTACGGCTATTGCGATTGAAGAATTAGTGAGTTTGGGTGCTAAGGTTTTAATTCGTGTCGGTTCTTGTGGTGGAAACTTAAAAAGTATCAAAGTGGGGGATTTAATTATTCCAGATAGTGTGGTTCGCGAAGATCATGCTTGTTTGGATTACGTGCCACTACAGTTTCCGGCGGTGGCTGACCCAACGGTTTTACAAGCCTTAATGGCTAGCGCTAAAGATAAAAAATTTCCATATCATGTTGGCGTATCAGTTTCGGTTGATGCGTTATATGCCCCTAAAACCAAGGAAACAAAAGAGTATTGGCAAAAATTTGGTGCCTTGGCTCAAGACATGGAAGCGAGTACGGTTTTAACCTTGGCTAGAATTAAGAAAGTTAAGGCTGGTTGTGTTTTGTTGGTGGTTGATCAAGAAGGAGAAAAGAATGTTAAAGAAAAGATTGCCGCTTATTCTGTTCAGGCTAAACAAAATAAAGGTAAGTTAGTAGAGATGGAAAAGCGCGGTATTATTACGGCTTTAGAGGCGATTTTAAAATTAGCAAAATAATGGAAAAATTATTACCCCCAAATAAAGAAAAATATACCGGCGTTAGATTTGAGCCGGAGTGTTTAGGTGTTTTTAGTCCTAATATTAAGCAAAAGGCGCTTATCAAGCAGTTAATTACTGCCGGTAAAGAATTTGGCAAATTAGATATTAAGGATGAAAATGGTGGCAATTTGAGTGTCATGACAAAAGACGGAATGATTATTAAAAATACCGGTGCTTATCCTTTTAAGTTAACTATAAAAGATTTTTCTTTAGTGGTTGGTTTTGACGGCGAAGAAGTTTATTATTTTGGACAAAAAACACCTAGCTCCGAATCGCGATTGCATTGGTCAATCTATGCTAATCGCCCAGATGTTAGATGTGTTTTGCACTGCCATGATTTTTTGGTAGTATTGTCAGATAAAAAATTTCCCGTGCATTATATTAAAGAAATGCCATATGGCACTTTGGCCTTAGCTAAACAGGTAAGTGCTGGTCTAATAGATAACGATTATTTGATTGAGACTAATCATGGAGTGGTGGCGGTGGGTAAAACCGTTAAACAAGCTCTAACTATAATTAAAAAATATCATGCTAGCGCTCAAAAAATTACATAAAAAATTACCACGTACAATTGAGTTAAAAAAAGATCGAGTTTTTATTATTGATCAATTATTGTTGCCGGAAAAATTAAAATTAGTGGAATTAAAAACGGCCAATGATGCCATTTTTGCTATTAAGAATATGAATATTCGTGGTGCCCAGGCGATCGGGGCAGCGGGTGCGGCGGGAATATATTTAGCAGTTAAAAAGTTTACTGGGGGCGATGTTAAAACGCTTTTAAGCTTTATTAAACAGGTGAGTAAAAAAGTTGTTCAGGCTAGGCCAACAGCCGTAAATTTGGCTTGGGCTGTTAAGCAAATGACTGAGAAAATTAGTGAGAAAACCGTTAAGGCGATTAAGCGAGAAATATTGATGAAATTCGATGATTTACTCAACGAAGAAACATTAAACAATATTGATTTGGGTGTTAATGGCGCTAATCTAATTACTGATGGTGATCAGATTTTGACGCATTGCAATGCCGGGTCTTTATCGGGCATTTGGTTGGGCACAGCTACGGCCCCGATTTATGTAGCGCAAGAAGAAGGTAAAAAGTTTATGGTTCACATAGATGAAACTCGCCCTTGGTTGCAGGGTTCTCGTTTGACCGCCTGGGAATTCAATCAAGCCGGAGTGGATCATCAAATCAATGTGGATAATGCTGCAGCAACTTTAATGAAACAGGGAATGGTGAATAAGGTAATTGTAGGCGCAGATCGCATTGCGGCCAATGGTGATACGGCCAATAAAATTGGCACCTATCAATTGGCGATTTTGGCCAAGGAGCATAATATTCCTTTTTATGTGGCAGCGGTTACCGCTACTATTGATTTTGCTACCGCTAGTGGCGATTTGATTCCTATTGAAGAGCGTAGCGCCGATGAAGTGACTAAATTTATCAAATTTTTAAATAAGCCGGTGGCACCAAAAAACAGTAAAGTTTTTAATCCAGTTTTTGATATTACGCCAGTGGAATATATTACCGCTTTTATTACCGAGAAAGGGGTATTTAAGCCAAGTGAAATTAGCGCAATAGAAAATCTATAGAATTAAAAAAGCGACTTTGGAAAGTCGCTGAGTGGTTTGTTTTACCGGTTTGGTTACCGATTTGTGTTTCCCGGATAAATCGGGTTTGGATTTTGGGTTATGTACAACTCGCGTTGTTCACCAATAAGCGATGCTCGGGCACTGACCGACGAAAGGGCCATGCGATCGGCAGGATTTCCTGCGCGTATTGGTGTTTGATGATATTGCAAGCGTTGACGCTCGCTAGTTAGTACAAACATGTTCGGCCCACCATTCTTCACCCCGTCGGAGGTGAGTTTATTGGTGACGATGGTCCATTGAGTGTTGGCGGTATCGGTACCAAC
>CAZNIV010000038.1:0-7246 GCA_964573235.1 uncultured Gammaproteobacteria bacterium | reverse complement strand
TAGACCATTGGGAACTTAAAATACCCAAAGTAGAGGTAGCGATCCAACGAGTACTTGTTCCTGTGGACTGCAATATCATACCAATTGTCCCCGAGGCATATGAGCCATCATAAAAAGCCCCGGTTAAGTATTGATTACCAGTAATGGTAAGTTTTTGAGGGGGGGTAGTCGTTCCGATGCCAATATTGCCACTATCAAAAATCGTACTGGAAGCAAAAACCATACCATTCCACTTAGTTAAATAATTCGTATTTTGAGCATTAAATGAATCAGTTAAAGTGTTAACTTTAGTCATCGCCGTGCCAGGCATTAAACCATCAGAAGTAACCAAAACACCATTAGAATAAGCTGAGGTTGGACCACCTAGGGGCGGAATTTCATAAGTACCAACTAGAATTCTAAATTCATCAAAATTCCAAGCATTAGAAACATAGATAGTATCACTAGGATTATAATTTATCGCAACAGTACCAATGTCTTTTTCGTATTTAAGAACACCACCCAAATATGCTCGAATATAGTTACCTTCTCGATTTATACTCACGTGATTCCAAGCTCCATCACCGGAATTATTTAGAATCAAATTTAACGATTCCCCATTAACCACATCCCAATCTGTACCATTTGAGGATATATATAAAGTACCGTTACCTACCCTATCCACTCTAATAAAAGACTTATTAACTCCAAATGTATTTATTCCGGCCGGTTGAGTATCACCAGCAAATTTCCAATAATCAATAGTCCAACTTTGATTACCTAAATTAAAATCACTATTCCCCGCTAGGGTAAATCCATTACCCCAATTATCATAAGTATCAATACTACCAGCTCCGAATTTTGGCGTTGTTCTACTGGTAGCCGACCAAATGGCTGAATTGTTTGTTATGTATAAGGTTTTTGGATTCGAAGACGAATCTAAAAATGGAGTGACTGAGTTATCAAAATGCAATAACAACTTGGTTGCTCCGGTATCTAGGACCGAACTAGCTAATGATAGACTACTGGCAACACTAGACCAACTAGTATTACCAGTGCCATCGGTTGTAAGCACCTGGCCATAAGTACCGACTCCACTTACTAATGAATATGAAGTAGAAATACCATCATTAATAATCAACCTAGAAACAGTTGAGGTGCCAAAAACTCTTGATGTACCAGCAACAGTCAAGGCATCACTTAAAGTAGTGGTACCGATCCCAAAATATCCATTTTTATCAACCGTAGCCAATATTGTACCAGTAGCATTCTGCCAATTCTGTAAATTTGCAGTTTGAGAGGTAGCGCCTTGAATAATAAGACCGGCTATAGATGAAATATTGGGAGTAATATTTACTTGAGCCAAACCAGTATTCGTGGCGTTAAAGCCAACTTGACCAGTACCACTACTAACAAATAAAGCAGGACTCGATAGCACGTCAAGAGCATACATTGAGAGATTTTGAACTCCAAGATAACTACCACCATTACCATTACTTGCTACATTTATTCTGTAATATAAATATGAAGCTGGACTAGAAATATTAAAATAACTACTAGTATTAACAACCCAGCTTGTATAATCTGTTTGAGTATCTAAGATTGTCCAATCTGTACCATTATTTGATCCTTCAAAGGTCCAGGTTTTTGGAGATCGATAAGGAAAATTATCGACTGACCATGGTTTAATAGAATATCTGGCAACTGTTTGAGTGGAAGTAAATTGATACTGTAAAAAACCCGAGGAATCTCCAGAATTTAACCAACCAGCGACCGAAGAACCAGCAAAAGCTTTAAAACAGTCAGTAGTACCATTGTAAGCACTAGAGCAACTAGCCACCCCACTTGGAGATGTATTGCTAGTCATAGTCGGAATCAGATTTATATTTGTTTGTCCTGCAGTATAGACTTGAAATAATCCATTTTGACTAGAGGTACCTATGGACAAGTTACCAGAAACGCCTAGACTTCCAGCAAATAATGACTGCCCAGTTGTACTAGCCACCGTCAAAATATCAGAAAGATAAGTCGCTCCGGTAACAGTAAGTCTTGAAGATGGTGTAGTTGAACCAAGACCGATATTACCATTCAAATAACTTAAAGTATCAATCTTTCGCTTGTCTTGCCAGGTCAAATAACCATCATAGTTTGTGTTTGAAAACTGAGAAGTTGGCCCTCTAGGGGTTGGGGGTACAAAAGCCTGACCAATCGCCACAAAAGCTTCATCCATAATTGGAGCATTGGGTGGATAACCATAAAACATAGATATGAAACTACCTCCATTTGAAGCTCCAACTAATTTTGTTCCAATATTGTATGAATAAATAACCTCACCATCATAATACAAATATATTGTACTCACACTTCTAACAGCGGCTACATGATGATATTGATTATCGGTATAAGTATGAGAAAGTGAACCGATAGGTATCATATAATTATCCACTAATACTCCGTTGGTCGGATTAGCAACCCACAAACGAATACCATACATATCAACATACACTCGAAAGCCACCAGCAGTGGAATAATTATTATCTGTATCGGTTCTTCTTAATTCTACTGTACTGTTACCAAAAACGTTATTAATTGTTTTAAAGAAAAATGAAAATGTAAAATCAGAACTTCCTAAATCAAAGTCACTTGAGGCATCTGTATCTGCCACTGCATAATTATCACCGGAATTTGTTATTGCTCCACCAAATTTTCCATCTGCGACATAAGTAGGCAATGGACGATCGGATATCCATTTATGCAAAATATTATTATACTGAGAGGAATCCTTCAAAATATTATTTTGATCATCAAACTTAAGCATCAACCTGACAGTTGAGGCATCTGTATAGGTAGCAGCTGGCAAACTCAAGGTTAAATCGCCAGCTAAACTACCACCGCCCAATAATGGACCTGTGGTCAAAATATTTCTGGCAGAAGAAACTTTATTATTAAAAGTATTCCAATCAACTACAGACAAGGTACCCGTTGCAGTTGAGCTAGCGAGGGTCATAGTAAGTTGTTGATCACTGAGAATTAGGCCGTTACTGGAATTAGCGAGAGTAATGTCACCAGTATTGATCCCCATTGAACTACCCGTGAAGTTTTGAGCGGAAATATAGCCAGCAAAAGTGGAGGTACCTGTTGTACTTGCCACATTTAAAATATTTGAGAAATAACCCGAACCAACGACCGACAAAGCGGATGTAGGGGTAGTAGTACCAATTCCTAAATTAGAAGACGAGACTGTTAATATTGAAGTAAATAAATCTAATGAATGTTTATCATTATAAGCCATTAAGCCATTAATCGAGCCGGTGTTAGGACTGCTTGGTCCTCCTGAAGGAATACTTAAGGCTTGACCAATTGTAATAGATAAATCATCCACAATTCCACCTATTCCATCACCCCACCATGCTGGGAAAGACCAAATACCATTATCACCATAAGAAGTAGCGCCAATATCATTTGAAGAAACAACTATTCCGTCCACCAAAACCTCTAACAAAGAGCCAGTTCTACGAACCGCTACATGACGCCAATCCTCTCCTAATCTAGCAAAACCAACATCAGCGCCCGAAGGTAGTCTTACCGAAGACTCTCTATAATTAACCCTTCCTATCCATAAGCTAAATTTACCATCTGTTGTACCCATAGCGTATGATCCATTCCAAGGAGCATTTGCCCAAAATTGTAATGTAAAATCATTACTACCCAAAGTTAAGTTACTAGCATTATTTGTAGTATGAAATCCTCCAAGACCCAAATTAACAGCCCCTGCAAATTTACCAGAGGCAAGATAGGTAGGATTATCATTAACGGCCGATGTGACTGAGTAATTACTACTGTCTAATAAGAGATTACTTTGATTATCAAATTTTAGATATAATTTTTGATAACTTTGATCAACATAAGATACACTGGGAATTGTCGCCCAAGTTGCATCCCCTCTCAAAAACTTCGTAGTATCATTTGGGGCAACGGCAACCATACCAGAAGAAGCTGTACTTAACATACCAAGATTTGCAGCGGTAATATTTCCAACGACCGCTAAATTACCAGCAAAAGTGGAGGTGCCTGTACCTAGAACATTTAAGTTGCCTGCTATATTGCCTAAGGTGGTTAAATTTGAAGAACCGGCCCAAGTAGACAAAGCGGTATTTTCTACATTACTAAGACCAACAGCAACCCTATCTAAGGTAGCCCAAGTTTTATCACCACGATAATACGTAGCAGTAGTAGAGGCGGTAATGGCATTTTCTTTATTGTTAAAAATACTCCAATCCCCTTGAGCTAAATAACCATCAACAGAAGATGAAGCCTTAGCAATAGTAATAGCATTACCACCAATCATTAAGGGATTAGAGGCAGTAGTAATCCGATTAATAAAAGCGGTGTTCCAATTGGAGCTAGAAGCATTAACAATGTTACGAGTTACTTCCCAACCGGAGGAAGAGGCATTAACTAAATTAGTGGTATTTTGCCAGTTAGAAGATGAGGCATTAACAATATTAGAAGCGCTCTGCCAATTGGAAGAAGAAGCGGCTACTAAAGCGGTAGTACTTGCCCACTGAGTAGTGGAAGCGTTTAATGGTATCACCCTACCAGAAGCTAGAGTAAATTGACCTGTAGTTGAAGCATAGTCTATGCCATCAATAATACTACTGATTACTCCCCTTGCTCGATTATCAGTAAAAAACAACTTAGAAGAGGTTTCTGTTAAATTGGCGGTAGTTTTAGAAGTTAACCAAGAATCAGCCGAGGAGCTAGAGAAAGATGGAATACCCAAGGAAGAAGTAGATACTAAATCATAGGTGCCGGAAGCATTACCCAATAACATTTGACCAACAGTTGGCGCCGTAGAGGTGCCAGTACCACCATTAGATATTCCCAGAATACCAGTGACTTGAGAAGTTAAATTAACTAAGGCAGATACAATGTAACCACCAATCGCCTGGAGAACACCGGAAAGAGTATTTAGCTTAATACTAGTAGCTTCAATTTGACCCAAGGTGGAGGTAGTACTAGAAGAAGTGATATTTAGGGAGGCAGCATTAACCTGACCCGCAAAGGTAGAGGAAGAGGTGGTGGAATTAGCCACAAAATAATCTTGGACATTAGAGCCAGAGCTAATCACTACCGTACAATTAGCTTCACCCGGAGCACAGGCAGGATCAAGAGTTTGACCCGGAGTATATGGTTGAGTAACCGCAGCCAAAGAAGCTATTGGATCTATCAAAAAAGAGGAAATAAAAAAAACAACCAAAAACTGAGACAACTGATAAAATATTTTTTTATTTTTAAACACTATTTTAATTCTATTTTTCTTGTTTATTTGAATTTATTATAACATAAAATAAAAATGTTGTGCAAGATAATTAATTAACCAAATTAACCACCTCAAACCCCTTAACATTACCCACTAAAACGACATCGCCCAATTCATCGGTACGGTAAATTTTTGTCCCGAGCTGTTGTAAGTAATAAAGCGTTCGGTAATGCGGATGACCATAGGTATTATTTTTACCCACCAAAATCACCGCAATTTGCGGTTTAACCAAATTTAAAAAATCTTTACTATTAGCATTAGATGAACCGTGATGTCCAACCTTATAAACTTGCGCCATTACATTATCATTAATTAATTTTTCTTCTTGCTCAAAATCACCCGTCATCAATAACGTACTACTAACATAAGTCCATTTGGTAACAATGGAGGAATTATTTAAATTATCCAACCGCTCCCCCGCAAAACTAGCTTTGGGCCACAAAATATCTAACTGCAAATATTTACCAAACATATTACTACTAGTACCATTGATAATTGTTACTGGAATTTTTTGTTTATTTACTGCGGCTAAAAATGCCAAATAATCCGGTGCCATATGCAAAACTCCCGTCATCATAATACGCTCAATCTGGTATTTATTAATTAACTCCACTAAGCCAGTAACATGGTCGGCATGTGGATGAGTTAAAATCAATAAATCAATTTTCTGATCACCAAATGGCAAGTATTGGCTAATTTTTTTAGAAATCATATCATCAGGCCCGCCATCAACTAACACATCTAGGTTATCTGGCGTTCGCATATAAACAGCATCACCTTGACCGACATCCAAAAATACCACCCGCCATTGATTAGCCGAATCAACTAGACGCAAAACAGGTGCTACTTGCTCTTTTTGCCAAACAAAACCAATTAACAAAACACTAGCGATTAACAAATCGGCTAAAATAATTTGCCAAGCTTTTCTAGTCATATTTTTTTCTTCCCAATATAAATAAAGCAATTAAAGCATATAAACAAATAATAATCAGTACATTTATTTTTAAACTAATCATTAACATTGAAAAATTGGCGCACCAATGGGCCACCTTAATAATATAAACTAACAAAAAATAACTAACAAACCCCATCGCTTGACCAAAAATTGGCAAAATCAAACTAACTAAACCATTAATCATCCCCCAGATAGTAATAAAAGGAATGATTGGCAAAATTAACAAATTAGCTAAAAAAGAAATTAGAGGAAATTGATGAAAATAAAAAATTAAAAGCGGAAAAGTCATAATTTGCGCCGATAAAGTAGTAATAATGATTTCATACAAAAAATTAAAACCACTAAGCTTGTTCGGCAATTTTGGCCAATACGGCAACAAATAAATTATACCCGCCAAAGCCGCAAAAGACAATTGAAAGCCAATATCAAAAAGTAAACGAGGATTAAATAAAATCATCACCCCGGCTGTTGCCAATAAAATATTAAATGTATTAGCTGGTCGACCTATTTTTTGACCAAATAATAACATTAAAGCCATAACACCGGCGCGAATAGCCGATGCTTGATCGCCAATAAACCAAGAAAAAAATAATACCCCAAAAGCCACCAACCAAAAAGACTGCGACCTTGAAATACCTAACCATAAAAATAATTGAAATAATACCATTACTAATATAGCCACATTAGCACCAGAAATCGCCACAATGTGTGTAATTCCCGCATTCGTAAAGTCATTATTGAGCTCAGCCGGAAAGCCGCTTCTATCCCCTGAAATTAACCCCAAAAGTAGCGATGCCTGTGGTTCACTGATTATTTGTCTAACCGACTCTCCAAGTGCCATTTTAAGCTTCTGAGACGCTCCAAACATCATCCCGCCATTATCTATCACGGTTAAACTAGCTTTTTGACACAAAGTATAAATCTTATACCTAGCCAAATATTTCTCATAGTCAAAATCTTCATACTTTTTAGGTTTAACCAATAAACAC
>CAZNIV010000037.1:2378-8008 GCA_964573235.1 uncultured Gammaproteobacteria bacterium | reverse complement strand
AGCCGGCTATGTTCAAATAACCGGCTTTATTCAAGTAAAAAGCAATTTTATCTAGTTGCCGCTCTCTTTTTATCCCATCTTTCCCAAGTCACAATTAACATAGAAGCGACGAAAATTGATGAATACGCACCAAGAGTAATACCAATAATCAAAGCCAAAATAAAGTTATGAATAGTAATGCCACCAAAAAAATACAAGGCAAGTAAAGCCAATAATACAGTAACGGTCGTATTTAACGAGCGCACCAATGTTTGGTTTAAGCTTTCATTAACAACCGTAGGGAAATCACCCATAAAACGCTTCGCCAAGTTTTCTCTAGTTCTATCAAATACCACGATAGTATCATTTACTGAATAACCCAAAACAGTTAATAAGGCCACGATGAATAAACTATCAACCTCAATACCAAAGAAATGGCCCAAGAAAACAAATACGCCCGTAGTAATAACTAAATCATGTATCAAAGCCAAAACAGCAGCCGTGCCATATTTCCAAGAAGCTACTGGTTTAGAAACTTTTCTAAAGGTATAGGCGATAAATAAAATAATACAAAATGAAGCTAAAACTACCGCCCAAATTGCTTTATGTTTTATTTCCTCACCAATCACCGGGCCAATCGATTCAAATTTTTCTTCCTGCAACATTTTAATATTAGTTGCGGTAGAGGTGGTTTTAACGCCAGAAGAAACTAACGCTTCTAATTTAGTTAAAATATCCTGATGAGTACTTTCATCTACATTTTTAAAGCGCAAAATTATATTACTATCCCCTGCTGGTTGAACCTTTATATCACCTAAATCAATGCCCTTTAAGGCGGTTTCTACCTGAGCCACCGTTGGACGATCGGCTTTATATTTTACCTCTAACATAGAACCACCCGTAAAATCAATGCCTAACTTCAATCCCCAAATCATAATACTAATAACAGAAGCAACGAATATGATACTGGAAAAAATATAGAAATATTTTCTTTTCGCAATTAAATTTAATTTCATAATATTATCCTTTATTTCTTATTAATTCCGTACCACCATAATTGCTTACTAATACCCCATTTGCTAATCAAGATTAAGAACTTACGAGTAATAATAATAGCCGAAAACATGGAAACTATAATACCAATAGTCAATGTTAGGGCAAAGCCACGAATAATACCAGAACCAAACCAGAACAAGATAACAGAAGTGATTAAAGAAGAAAAATTAGAATCACGGATAGAAGTCCACGCGCGCTTAAAGCCATCCAAAATAGCCGTGGTTAAATCCTTGCCAGCACGCAATTCTTCTTTAATTCTTTCAAAAATCAATACGTTAGCATCAACTGCAATACCAATCGATAACACAAAGCCAGCAATACCGGAAAGGGTTAAAGTAACCGGAACCATCTTAAAGATAGTCAAAACAACAGTAACATAAACACCCAAGGCCAAAACCGACAATAAGCCAGGTAAACGATAGTAAAGGATCATAAACAACGCTACCAACAAAATACCCCACAAGGCAGCATTTACGCTCTTAGCAATGGAATCATTGCCCAGAGAAGCACCGACAGTTGTTTGGGAAATTAAGTTAATCGGCACAGGCAAGGCACCTGCATTCAATCTTTGAGCTAACTGCTTAGCTTCATCCAAAGAAAATTTACCAGAAATAACCGCATTGCCTTCAAGAATAGGCGTATTAACTCTTGGTGTAGAAATTGGAGAACCATCCAAGAAAATAGCTAATCTTTTGCCAACATTCTTTTGAGTTAATTCGGCAAATAATTTTGCGCCCTCCTCATCAAATTGCAAAGAAACTTCCGGTGTCATCGAGGTGCTATCATAAGAAACATCAGCGCGCTTTAATTGCTTACCAGTTAATTTGGTGTTTTTCCAATTACCATCAGTATTCTGATTAAAATCAGCAGCGCTCATGGTGCGAATTAAAATATGACGAACATCAACAGTGCTTGTGCCCTGAGCTTCTTTTCTAATAATATGATAACCGAATTCTGTTTGCACTAATTGCTTATAAGTTTCACCTACTTTTAACTTATTAAAAACTACATCATCAAAAGCCGGAACAAAAGTACCTTTTGTTACGCCCTGATATAAACCGCCATTATCCTTACTGCCTGTATCATCCGACCTTTCTTTCGCCAAAGTGGCCATATCGGATCCAGCTAAAACCTGGGTTAAGGCTTCTTGAGCACGATTCTTGGCTTCAATATTATAATTATCTACGATTTTCTGCTGTTCAGTAGTTAAAGGCTTAGCTACCACTGGAGCAGAATCTTCTTCTTTAAATTCCAAAAGTGGAGTGGCACCAATCATTTTAATGGCATCATTAACATTGTAAACACCAGCCAATTCAACAATAATACGCCAGTCATTTTCGGTTTGATTAGTTTGCACTAATGGCTCAGCTACGCCAAAAGCATTAACGCGACGCTCAATAACATCGCGAACACCATTAACAGCATTAGCTCGATCGGCACTAGCAACTTGAGACACATCGGCACTGTAAATTAAATGCGTACCACCTAATAAATCCAAACCTAAACGAAATTTTGGACCATAAGTAGTCAAATTAATGTCAGTGATCTTTTTAAATTTCAAGGTCTTCTTACCATCAGATTGCCTAGCTTCGATAGTTGGCCAAATTGGCAAACTCTTAACCACCGGGGTGGCTTTTAAAGCGGAGTCTAATTTTCTAGCTACTACATTGTCAGATCCAACAATGTTAATTAGCGAGGTGACTACAAATAAAACCGCAATGCCAAAAATAGCCCAGCGGAGCTTACCACGATAATCGGGATGAAGCATTTTTTGTACGAGACTTTTTTCCATTTCCGTTGATTAATATTGATAAACAAATTTTCGGTTTTAACTTTACCAAATTCCCTCCAAAATAGCAAGAATTAGACATAAAAAAGACTCCTCCATTTTGGAAAAGTCTTTTTATCTAAATTAAGCTAAATTTCTAGGGCCATTTCTACTAAACGATTACTATAACCCCACTCGTTATCATACCAAGCCAAGACCTTAACCAGGTTACCACCTACCACACGAGTAAATTTCAAGTCCACAACGGTGGATAAGTTTGTACCCAACAAATCAGAGGAAACCAATTCATCATTATCGCCAGTGACACCAACAATACCTTTATACATCGCCTTTTTAGCATAATCCACAAAAGCCTTATTGACTTCTTCAACGGTTACTTCTTTTTTAAGTACCGCCACGATATCGGACAAGGAACCGCAAGGCACAGGCACACGCACCGCGATACCATCAAAAATACCATTAACTTCTGGTACTACTTGATACAATGCCTTAGCTGCTCCGGTAGTAGACGGAACAATATTAATAGCACCGGCACGACCACGGCGTAAATCTTTAGGATCAGGACTATCCACCAATCTTTGTGTAGCTGTATAAGCATGAATAGTAGTCATTAAAGCTTTTTCGATACCAAATTTATCAGATAAAATTTGCATTACCGGTGCAATACAATTAGTAGTACAAGAAGCATTAGATACAATGGGTTGATTTTTACCAATTACTTTTTCGGTAATATTAGTGCCAAAAACCAACGTTTGAACATCCTTATCTTTTGACGGTGAAGATAATACTACCCTTTTAGCACCTGCATCTAAATGCTTTTGTAAGTCAATTTTAGTTTCAAATACCCCAGTACACTCCATTACTACATCGACTTTCATTTTTTTCCATGGCAATAAAGCCGGATCCTTTTCTTTATATACTGGAATTTTTTGACCATCAACAATTAAATTATTCTCATCATATTCTACTTCATTATGATAACGATTATAAACAGAATCATATTGCAATAAATAAGCTAACGTTTTAGTATCTGTTAAATCATTAATAGCCACAATTTTAACCCCCTCTTTGGAAAAAGCTATCTTAAAAGCAGCGCGACCAATACGACCAAAGCCGTTAATGGCAATTCGTTTAGGCATAATATTAAAGTTATAAATTATTATATGAATAATTATAACATTTTTTAAATTTAATAAAAAGCAAAAACAAAAGCGCCTATTTGGCGCCTTGTTTATAATCGATTCTATTTTTTGGTAATCGGAATTTCAACGATCGTTGATCTATCCCCTTGCTTTTCTGGGTCTAAGCGCACACTAACCGAAGAACGAAGAGTGTGCCAACTAATAATTTCACCACGACCAAATTGAGTACTCACTCTTGTGCCAACTGGTGGCAAATTTTTGGCTAAATCATCATAAAGATCTTTTTCATAAGCCAAACAACATTTTAAACGACCACAAATACCAGACAATCTTTCACTGCCACGATGAGCCACCTGTTGCTGTTCCGCCATATCTGAAGTAACTGAACCAATCTTTTTCAAGTGAGTACGGCAACATAAATTTAATCCACAACAACCAACATCACCCGTTAATTTAGCTTCGTCTCTAACACCTAATTGATATAATCTAACGGCGCGAGAAAAATGACGCGTTAATTCTTTAACTAAATTTCTAAAATCTACACGACCATCGGCAATAAAGGCAAAGTTAATACGACGATCATCAAGAGAAAAATGACAATCGATTAATTTCATATCTAAGTCATTTTTAGCAATCATATCTTTACACTCTCTTAGTGTTTTAACATGTTGCTGATTATTGTTTTTTGCCAACTCTAAGTCAGTTACATTGGCAAGTCGATCAATATTAACTACTTCATCACCCTCTTTCATTTCGCCTTCAATAATTTCTACTGCCTTAGCAATATCTTGACCAAAATCACCACTAAAAACAATTTGCTGGCCAACTTTAACTCGACCATCCGCGTCTTCAGCGTAATAGTATTTGTCCCAAGGGGCAATCTGTAAAGCAACTTTGCGCATGTAATAATTATCTGGTAATTAAACCTGAAAACGAGACATCTCTTTAACTTCGATCTTTTCACCAGTTTTAGCAACCGCCTCCGTCAAAAGATCACTAACCTTTTTAGTTTCATCCTTAATAAAAGCTTGGTTTAATAAACAAACTTCATTATAAAATCTTTGTAATTTACCTTCAATAATTTTATCCCACATTTGCTCTGGCTTTCCTTCTTCTTTTAATTGAGCGCGATAAATTTCTTTTTCTTTTTCAATTACCTCAGCCGGAACCGCTTCAGCATTAATATATTGGGGAGCCATAGCCGCAACCTGCATCGCAATATCCTTTACTAATTCTTTAAATCCATCGGTTTTAGCCACAAAATCTGTTTCACAAGCAACATTAACCAAGGCACCAACCTTGCCAATCCCATGAATATAAGCGCCAATCAAACCTTCTTTAGTGGTGCGTTCGGCCATTTTTTTAGCGGCCTTAACTTCGCCTCTTTTACGCAAAATCTCTAGGGCCTTGACTAAATCGCCATTAGCTTCTTCTAATGCTTTTTTGCAATCAGAAAGACCGAGGCCAGTTTGCTCTCTAAGCTGAGCCACCAATTTTAAATCAATAGCCATATTTATATATTTGAAATTAATTAAGCTTCAATTTTTTGCTTTTCTTCTTTGCCCGCTCTAACCGCCGCAGCGATAGTCTTGGCAATGATTTCGATGGATTTAACACCATCATCATTAGCTGGAATTGGATGAGTAACTAAATCAGGATTAATA
>CAZNIV010000037.1:0-2368 GCA_964573235.1 uncultured Gammaproteobacteria bacterium | reverse complement strand
GGATTAATATTGGAATCAACAAAAGAAATAATTGGTACATTTCTTTTAGTAGCTTCTGCTACTGCCGTTTTTTCTTTTTTAACATCGCAAACAAAAATAGCTTCCGGAATTTTATTCAAATCAGTCAAACCACCAACGAAGCGGCTCAACTTTTCAATTTCTTTAGCAAATTCTACTTGTTCCTTTTTGGTGTATTTCTCCAAAGCACCAGATTCTTTGCTTTCCAATAAACCCTTATACTTTTTGATCAACTTACTAACATTGGTAAAATTAGTAAACAAACCACCAATCCATCTTTCAATAATGTATGGGGAGCCTGATTCTAAAGCATATTTCTTCATAATGTTTTGTGCCTGCTTTTTAGTACCGACAAACAAAACACTTCCGCCACGCTTAGACACGCCTTTAACAAATTCAGCGGCTTCAGCCAATTTAACAGCAGTTTTTTCTAAATTAAGCACATGAATACCATTTCTTTCTGCATAGATGAATGGCTTCATTTTAGGGTGCCAGCGTCCTTTCTGGTGACCAAAGTGCACACCGGACTCAAGCAATTCCTGTAATGTTGGTAAAATCATAGTTTTCCTTTCTTCCTCTACTCCACTAGCCAATTAAGGCAAGGAAACTTGGGAGTATGTGAGGTAATTTATTTTTTTAATAAAAATCGCGCTTTTTAAACGCGTATATAATTTAACAGATTAGTATCAACCTGTCAATAGCACAAAAACTATAAACTTGGCTTACTATCACTACTTAGGGGGTTGGTGTGATATTTGTTTATTTCATCACCATCAACATATCCATCACCATCTGTATCTGGATTTTTAGGATTAGTATTATATTTACTTAATTCCTCAATATCTGTTAATCCATCACTATCTGTATCGGCCTTGAATGGATCGGTACCATAAGAAAGCTCCAATTGATCAAATATGCCATCATTATCACTATCATCAGATTTACTAATAACAACAATACGACAATCATCTCGTAAACTTTTATCATTAATTTTATCGCAAATTTTATTATTATCTTCGCTGTAAGCCAATTTTCTATTTATTATATCTTGACACCTCACTTTATTAATTACGGGCAAGTCCTTGCATTTTCCTAAATCATTCCATTGCCAAAAAAAATTATCAAGACAATTCTCTTTATAGCCAGTAGATAATGAAAGACAATCACCATAATAAGCACTGGCCACTATTTTTTCATATACAAACAACTCATCACAATGCCTTTTGATGCCCTCATCTAAGATCTCTGAGCAATATTTAATATCTCCATACTCACTGGCAATATCAGAAATACATTCCCCATCTTCTGGTGATTTTAGTTCTTTACACAAGGCGGTATTTTTATCTTTTATTGCCTTTTTTCTTTTTTCATAATCCGACATAGCAATATCATTTTTTGCCGTTTCTTTTTCTTTAATGACCAATACTTCTTGTGTTTTTGTTGCCTTATCAGATTTTAAATTAATCCCTTCCCAAATGAAATAACTAACTAATGAAAAAAATAATATCACTAAAAAAATTAATACAATACTTATTTTTATTTTCATAATTATTTAATAACCAAATTAATCACAAACAATTCTTAAGTCTGATAAAACTGGGGTTATCCCTCTTTCACTTGATCTCATTTTCACCTTAATTTGCAAATATCTTCCCATTCTTAGATCACTGGCATAACTAAGACTGTTCCAATAACTAGCATTCAACCAATTAACTTGGGAAAAGCTTAAATCATTACTAGTGCCGATATAAACTTCAATGCTTTGTTTAGTAGATGGAACATTGCCACTCCAATCTACCCTACCCCAATGCTGATCATCCTTTAATCCATCATTGATTTTACTATACCAAACACCCGATCTAAAAATCATCGCTCGATTTAAACCCGTCATATCACTATAACTATAAGCCGTACCAGATTCCGTAGCCTTAAAGGTACCAAGAATATTGCCCAACTTATCAAAGACTCTGGTTGTTCCCGAAGTATTATTTACTACCCACATATTACCATCAGAGTCACCACAGGCACCATGCGCATCATAACCGCCACTATCTCTTCTAAAAATATATTTACCATCTTGGTCCACCTTAACAATTCCATTGTTAGTATAAGTACCAACCCAAATATTTCCGCTAGTATCTGATGATAAGCCAAGGCCATTATAGCCGGAAGCATAGTAATTAGGCACCGATGATCCTTTATTAAATTTAATAAAACCATTTCCAGCAGAGTAACCACCAAGCCAAATATTATCCCTAGAATCAATAGTAATTCCATAACCACCACTTGCCGAATATGACGTTTTATTTTTACTTGTATCTATTTTAGTAACACCCGCCTGAGCATTAAC
>CAZNIV010000036.1:0-8346 GCA_964573235.1 uncultured Gammaproteobacteria bacterium | reverse complement strand
CAATTAAGGCGCTTCATTTATTATTTTCAAGTAAAATATTTTACTAATAATCTCTTGTATAAAAGAGAATAAAAATAAATTATGCTTTACGAGAAATTTGACCCAGGATTACGGCTACATAAACTGCGCTTAAGCCAACTAGGGTATATACAAAGTGTCGCATATCAGTGTAAAGCGGTGGTTTAGGTCGGACGGCTTGCTCAGAGAGGAATACGACCGATACGAAAAAGAACGAAATAATATTCGCGATAAAGAGACTGATACTGTGCTGTCGAGACATTCTGTAACTGCGGCCAATATTCTGGTATCGCTTATGGGTGCCAAAAGCGATGCTATGAAATTCCGAGCCGTTAAAGCAATTTTGGATTATGTTATGGGTCCACCAACAGAGAATGGCATGGGAGGTCGCCGTACAGACGATGACTACTATGAACAAGACTACGATCGAATTAATGACATACTGGAAAGTGCCAGGAAAAGACAGCAAAAATCCGCTGTGGGCAACTGACGCTTAGCTTGTCCGAAAAAATAGCGTATGTTGTCTCTTGAGACCAAAAGTCGATTTCGAACCTTATAAAAATTAACAATAAATATGACTATGACAATGCAAAATGAAGCTGACTCAATGCGAGCCGTAGGATATGCACGTGTCTCCTCCAAAGATCAGGAGGATACCGGATATTCACTGCCGGCTCAAGAAAAACTTTTGCGAGATTTTGCCGATCGGAATGGCTATGAGCTTGTAAAAGTTTTTACCATTCAAGAATCGGCGGCCGGAAAAATCCAAAGAAAAATATTCCACGAGATGATGGAATATGTGACCAAAGCCAAGATCAATACGGTCTTCGTGGAAACTACAGACCGTTTAACCCGTAACTTTTCTGATGTGCCGGTAATCGATGAATGGATACTAGCAGATGAAAGACACACCATTCATCTGGTAAAGGAAAGCTGTACGCTTCACAAAGACTCAAAATCGCATGAATGGTTTATGTGGAGAGTTAAAGTGGCTACAGCCGAATATTACATCCGACTCCTTTCCGAAAACGTAAAGAAAGGACAAAAAGAAAAGTTATCGCAAGGCTGGCTTCCGACCAAGCCACCGCTCGGATATAAAACGATTGGCGACAAGGGTCATAAAATTCACGTACCCGATGAGGAAAAAGCACCTCTTATAAAAAAGATGTTTGAGCTTTATGCCTCCGGCCAGCATTCAACCAAAACACTTTGCAATACGATGTATGACAAAGGCCTCCGGTCCCGGACTGGCCACAAAGTAAGCCATGCCAGAATTCATCAGCTTATCGGCGATCCATTTTATTACGGTATGAACCGGTGGAAAAATCAGATCACCAAAGGTAATCACGAACCGCTGATAACCAAAGAGTTATACCAGCAAGTGCAAGATAAACTGCATAGCTATGGCGCGCCAAGGGCACGCAAACACAATTCATTATTTAAAAGCGTATTCCGCTGTAGCGAATGCGAGGGAACGATAACGTGGGAGATACAAAAAGGCCACTGGTATGGCCACTGCAACCATTATAAGAATTGCTCGCAAAGAGATTGGGTTAAACAAGAGAATATTGATGTTCAAATTGCCGACTCCATAATGGCTGTAACTCATAAAGATGAACGGGTAGAACGCATGCTCTCGTGGCTTCAAGAAGCCTTAAAAGAGGGTCATGCCGATGAAATAGCTTTTAGAGAGAAATCTTCAGCCGAACTCGAACGACAATATCAGATAGCGACCCAGCGAATAGATAAACTTTATGACGATAAGATCGATTGCCGGATCAGTGGCGAGTTTTACCAGAAAAAACTCGAGCAATACAAGAAAGAACAGGACAGCGTACTCGATAGCTTAAATAAACATCGTAATGCCAGCCTTAAATATTTTGAGATGGGCGTAACGGTGATTGAAATAGCAAAACAAGCTAGGGAGATTTATTTGAACCCACGCAGGACAGTCGAACAGAAACGAATGCTATTCTCATTTTTATTTTCGAACCCAAAGATTAACGGAAAGAATATCGAGATTTCATACCAAAAACCCTTTGATCTCATACTCGGCACCGTAAATGAAGCGTTATCCGAGAAAAATAAACAAATAAACACTTTCGAACCGCCAAAAGAGCCCGTAGATAAAGAGAAAAGCAGAGCTTTTGGCTCTGCTCATCCCATATGGCTCAGCGAACTGGACTCGAACCAGTAACCTACCGGTTAACAGCCGGTTGCTCTACCATTGAGCTATCGCTGAATATTGGTAGAATGTTAAGTATTAACAACTCAACGAGAGAGATTTTAACAAAAATTTCATCCTCTGTCAAATACCCCTCTCGTCAACTTTTAGTAATCTTTTAACTTCTCTATACCCTTGATTTTACAAACTTTTTCTAAAGCCTTAGCTTCGATTTGTCTAATGCGTTCACGAGTAACATCAAACTCTCTACCCACCTCTTCTAAGGTGTGCGATACGCCATCCTGCAAACCAAAACGCATTTCTAAAACCTTTTGTTCTCTCGGTGTTAATTCAGAAATTACCCCTTTTACATAGTCTCGCAATAACTGCAAAGAAGCTGAGCGATCCGGAGAAATAGTCATCTGATCTTCGATAAAATCTTCCAATACACTATCATCACCATCATCACCAACTGGAGCGCCAAGAGAAATAGTCTCTTGAGAAATCTTAATGATATTATTAATTTTTTCTATCTCTTCACCCATTTCAGCGGCAATTTCTTCTGGCATCGGTTCGCGGCCCAAATCTTGCACCAAACGACGCGATACTTGCTGAAACTTATTAATGTTTTCTACCATGTGGACCGGAATGCGAATAGTACGAGAATGATCGGCTAAAGAACGAGTAATCGCCTGACGAATCCACCAAGTAGCATAGGTGGAAAATTTATAACCCTTACGATAGTCAAACTTTTGAATACCTCTAAATAAGCCAATATTACCCTCTTGAATCAAATCCAATAAAGATAGGTTTTTACCAGTAAATCTTTTAGCAATAGAAACCACCAAACGCAAATTAGCTTTAATCAATCTCTGTCTGGCCTCCACATCACCTCGTTCAATGCGTTTAGCCAAAGAAACTTCTTCTTCTGATGTTAATAATGGCACCTTACCAATTTCGCGCAAATACATCTGAATAGAATCGGCCGAGATATCACTTAAATCTCCGCTAAATAAATCTTTTTTAGGTAATTTAATTTCTTTAGTTTTATGTGCCTCTTTTCCAATAGCCACTGGCTCTTTTTTTACGTTTAAGCCGGCGAACATGCCACTACACTCTGTAACATTAATACCTAAATCATCCAATTCCTCCAATAGTTCCATGTAACGATCTACATATTCTTCTATTTCAGGCAATGCCAACATCAACTCTTGCTCAGTAATAAAACTGCGCACCTTTCCCTTACGAAGCATTTCCGAGATTGCATATTCATCCGGTATTACCACCACTCGAGGCTCTTTCTTAACCACTGGCTTATGTTCTACTTTTTTATGCCCCTTAACCACCTTGGTTACTTTAATACCCTTTTTCGCTCCATGATGAGAATTATGGGAAATAGTCTTTTTTACCGACTCGTGTTTCTTTTTCGCACTGTGATGTTTGACCATGTTATAGAATCACTTTACTTTAATAGATTTTTTTGGTTGATAACCTCACTAAGCTCTAAGTATAATTGATCGCTTTTGCCACGATCATTAGACATCTCTGCCTCACTAATAGCTCGACTCAATTCATCGATACGACGCTTAAGATAATCTAAAGCTAAAATTCTAATAATGTTATCTAGCTCATTTTTAAGCTCCACCTCACTCAAAACCCCCAAATCTTTTTGAAATAATAAAAACGACTCTGTCATTAAACTGACAGACTCATCATTCAAAATTAAGTTTTTTTTCTTAAACCAACCATTTAGTAGGTCATAAAGGTCTAATTTACTCTTTTCATCAACGGATAAGCTAGTAAATTGCCCCCTGCTTTCAGTATAATATAATACCATGTTTTTGTAAAGATTGGCAACTACCTCATCTTGCCAATAACTCATTGGCACCTGCATTACTAATTGATCAAAATAAGGCGGATATTTCCACAAAATAGATAATAAGCGCTTAAACAAACGAGTATCTGGCAACCCTAAACTAGCCTTTTTAACGACTGCTTCTATTTTTGTCCTTATACTACTCTTTAATGGTGTTTCTATTTTTTTAGTGCGTTTAACCATGTCTTCACGCAACACCATTTCGCTAATATCCATTTTCTGAGCGATATATTTAAGCCAATGATCTTGTTCAACACGAGAACCAAATAAAGCCAATTTATCCAACAAAAACGCTTCTGCCTCTTTTTTACCATTGGCCTTGGTTATATCGTGATTTTGGGTAATCTGATGATAAAAATATTCCATCACCGATTGTGCATTTTTAATTGCTCCTAACCAATCGGCTAAATTATTTTTAATACACTCCCCAGGATCTTTACCTTGAGGCAAAGTTATAACCCGCACATTCATCTCCTCTTGAAGCGCTAAATCAATACTTCGTGTCGCCGCTCTCTGACCGGCCGCATCCATATCTAAGGCGATGGCTAAATTATTTGAATAACGTTTTAAAATTTTAATCTGATCAATGGTTAGTGCTGTACCTGAAATCGCCACCACATTTTTTACTCCCGCTTGATGTGACGGAATACAATCCATATATCCCTCTACAATAATACATAAATCTTCTTTTTTAATTGCATCCTTAGCCTGATACAAACCAAACAATACCGCGCTTTTATTATAAATTGGGGTTTGCGGGCTATTAATATACTTAGCACTATCATTTGAATCTAAGGCCCGACCGCCAAAACCAATCACCCGACCAGATAAATCAGCAATAGGAAACATTAAACGATTTCTAAAGCGATCATAAAAACTCTGACTACTTTGACGCTCAATAGTTAAGCCGGCCAAAAAAATATCTTCATCTTGAAAACCTTTTTTCTTCAAAAAATCTACCGTATCCGTCCAAGCATCAATTGTATAACCAATTTTAAAATCCTCAACCGTTTCTAAGGTTAATCCCCGCTTTTTTATATACTCTCTTACGGTCAAGGCCCGAGAAGAATCCATTAAAATTTTATGCCAATAACGACCCGCTAACGAACAAATATCATACAACCTAGTTTTTTGATCATCCTCCTTGGAATCATACTGAGTCAATGTTACTCCGGCACGCTGGGCTAATTGTTGCAATGCCTCTTTAAACTCAATACCCTCCATCTTCATTAAAAAAGTAAAAGCATCGCCTCCTTCACCACAACCAAAACAACGCCAAATCTTTTTGTCGGTATTAATCATGAGCGATGGGGTCTTCTCATTGTGGAACGGACACAGTGCCTTAAAGTTACGTCCCGCAGGAACAGTTTTAACGTACTCGGCAAAGAGTCGCCCCAAATCGATTTTTTCTTTTATCTCTTCAATTTCATTCATACCTTTTTCTCACTTTCAAGTCTAACAAACTAAAAACTATTTTGACTGCCAAAGACCATGCAGATTACAATAGGCGCGAGCAGAAATATTTTCTCCACTACCACAAAAAGTTGCCTCTGGCTTATCACCTGGATTTAAATACTGACGACATGATTTACCATCAATATTAACTTCAATCCATTCAATAAAATGTTTATCTTCCATCGGATGAGCCACAGAACCCACTTTAACCAAAATATTATTACCTTGTTTTTCGATTACCGGCACATGCTTCTCTAAAGAGGCCTCAACGGTATTTTCGATCTGTAAAATCATCGGTTGACCACAACAAACTAATTGACCACCGCCAACATGAATTACCTCTACAATATTACCACAAACAGCGCATTTATAAACTTGTTTTAACTGAATCATAAACTTTTAGGTTATTGATTTAATATAACTCTATCCTATCATTTTATACGTCTTAATGGCAACTAACTGAACTATACCGACTTAGCAATAGCTAGAGCCGTTAAAATGCCATCTGAAGCCGAAGAAATAATGCCACCACTATAGCCGCTACCCTCACCCACGGCATATAAATTATTAAAACCGATGCAGCGCCGGCTTTCTTCTCTAGTGATGCGCAAAGGGCTAGAGGTGGTAGCTTCAATACCAATCATAATACCAGTTTCAAAGCCACGAATCTTATTAGAAAAATCCATCATCGCCAAACGCAAAGAACGAATAACTGATTCTGGCAACAACTTAGCAAAATCATATGGGAAAATTCCTAACGGATAACTACTTTTTGGTAACTCCTTAGATACCGCTCCCAAGATAAAATCTTTAATACGATTTGCCGGAGCTGCATAATTATTATTAATTTTATAGCAAATACTTTCTAAGTTTTCCATATACTCTTTAATTTCAGCGAAAGATAATTTTTTACCCAACAAGCTTTCTAAATCTAAAGCTGAAACAATTGCCGAATTAGCAAATGGCGAATTACGCTGATAATTAGAAACACCATTAACAATACTCAAGCCAGATCTGGATGTCGCAGGAATTATCTTACCGCCCGGACACATACAAAAAGAATACGCGGACGGCAATCCACTTGGTGAACAGGTCAAGCGATACTCTGCCGCTTTTAGCCCCGGTAAAGCTTTAATACCCCATTGATTCAAATTAATTAAACCTTGTTCATGTTCAACTCGAACACCGATTGCAAATGGCTTACTTTCTATTTGAACACCTTTATTGTTCAACAGCTCATAAGTATCATAAGCGCTATGGCCAATAGCAAAAACAAATTGATCCGCCACAAATTCATTATTATTAGCCCTGACCGATTTTACCTGTCTATTTTCTACTACCATATCATCAACCTGATGACCAAATAAAATCTGCCCACCGCGAGTAATAAAATCCTGACGCATATTTTTAACCATTACCAAAAGATTATCACTCCCTAAATGTGGCATAGCTAAATATTTAATCTCTTCTGGTCCGCCGGCCTTAACAAAGGTATCAAAAACATACTGACGCTCTACACCAATATCTTTAGTGCGAGAAGTCAATTTGCCATCAGAAAAAGTACCTGCTCCTCCTTCACCATAAGCATAATTAGAATTAATCACTAACTCTCCACCCGCCTCAAACTGAGCAACATCTTTAGTGCGTTTTTCTACATCATAACCACGCTCTAAAATAGTTACCGCAAAACCTGATTTCAATAAAATATCAGCACAAAAATAACCAGCTGGGCCACTGCCTACAACAATGGCTTTTTTTCCGATACCTGTTTTTGGTACAAATAATTTCGGCTTTTGCTCCGCAATACTTATCGCAGCATTTTTATCATAAACCAAAACGCGAATTAACCAATAAATATTACCCTTCCTTCGGGCATCTAAACTCTTTTTTATAATTTCAAAAGCAAAGTCGGCCGAACTAATGTTCCGGCCGATTTCTGCTTTAAACTGCGCATCGGAATAGCCGACTGGCAATTTGATTTCTATTTCTTGAGTATTAATAACCATTAAACTAATTTAGCCACTAAATAAGATTTTAGCTCAGAAACCTTTATTCTTTCTTGAATCATAGTATCACGATCACGAACAGTTACACAATCATCTTTCTCTAGGGTTTCAAAATCCACCGTTACACAATATGGAGTACCAATTTCATCCTGACGACGATAGCGCTTACCCACATTACCATTATCATCATATTCACACATAAAAGATTCACGAAGATTTTCATAAATGCCACGCGCCTTAGCTACTAACTCTGGCTTATTTTTTAATAACGGGAATATAGCCACTTTCACCGGCGCTAACTCTTTATGTAATTTAAGTACGATTCTAATTTCTTTTTCTCCCTTGCTATTGGTCAATTCCTCTTCCGTATAGGCGTTATCTAGAAACATCAATAATAAACGATTCAAACCAACGGAAGTTTCCACAATGTGTGGTACAAATTTTTCACCTGTTACTTGATCAAAATAATTCATATCCACACCACTAAACTTTGAGTGTTGAGACAAATCCCAGTCACCACGAGCGTGCAATCCTTCTACTTCCTTGAAGCCATTAATGCAATTAAAATTAAATTCAATATCATAAGCCTGCGAAGCATAATGAGCTAACTTTTCATGTTTATACCACTTAATTTTATTTTCTGGAATGCCATATTTTAAATACCAATTCCAACGATTTTGCTTCCACATTTCATAAGTCACTTGAGTGTCTTTAGGATTGATAAAATATTGCAATTCCATTTGTTCAAATTCACGAGTACGAAAAATAAACTGGCGGGCTACAATTTCATTTCTAAACGCCTTACCCACCTGAGCAATACCAAATGG
>CAZNIV010000035.1:0-8589 GCA_964573235.1 uncultured Gammaproteobacteria bacterium | reverse complement strand
CAGTGTAAACTAGAAGACCAGAGATGAATAATATGGAGGAGAGAAAAGAGAGGAGAAAGAATCTTTTGAGATGAGAGATAAACATGCTAATGATGGGTAGAGAATTATTAGAGGTATTATACCAAATTGCAAATAATTAAAAAAGGAGTGTTACCACAATTGGCTACACTCCTAAACAAACTTCGCCAACCATTAACAGGTGGTGCGAATGACCACGTCATCGGAATCGGAAACTTCATCCGACCCAATCATCTTGACCAGGAATTTTTTTCCATCCACCTTGTAGGCGGGGCTGCGGCCTTGGCGATCGATCGTATCGATACACAAGTGCCATACCCCATTGTCGGGCAGACGGCCGGTTTCCGCCTTAAAACGGGCAAGAAACATTAGATACTCAAGCGCATCCAAGCCATCAATGTTATGACCCCGCAAATTGCTGGCCGTAACACCGGACATGTCGCCGATATCGTCATCCTTGACCCAGATGACATAGGCCCCCATGTGGAGAGCGCTGCGCTGATGGTGCCAATGGCGATCCAAAAAATCGCCGATAAAGATGAGATCAAGGTAATACAACAATGACCGAGCCACCACCTCGCGACTTTGGGCCTTTGGCACGATAATGGCACAGGAATCACCTTCGGAACACGGGGGGACGTGCACCTTGCCAATCGGCAAATGGCGCACATTCACGTTTTCCAAAAATTTCACCAGCATCGCCACTAACTGCTCTGGCCCTAGGTGCTGATCATTGATCAGAAACCGCGGATCATCTTCATGTCTTGTCTTTCTCATCCTCAATTACCTCCTGGTTTTTGATTATTACAAACACACAACTAAAATGTACTTTGTGACAATATTCATTGACGATAAACGCCAAATTTGCCACTGCTCATCGTAACAGAAATATTGAATATTGTCAATGAGTAACTTTAAAATTTGATGCTACTTGCCAAAAATCTAGCAATATGTTAAACTATTCCCATTGAAATTTAGAAGAATATAAATTATGAAAAAAGAAATCCACCCAAAGTATCACACTGAAGCTACAGTTATCTGTGCTTGTGGCAATACTTTCAAAACCGGTTCCACTCAAGAAAAGATTAGCACTGAAATGTGCTCTGTTTGCCATCCTTTTTACACTGGTAAGCAAAAGTTAGTTGATACTTCTAGACGTGTCGAAAAATTCCAAAAACGCACAGCACTGAAAGATACTGCTAGCGTTGAAAGAAAAGGCAAAAAAGCTAAGAAAGAAAAACAGTTGAAAATCAAAACTGCCAAAAAAGCTAACGCTTAACTTCTTTAACAAAAGAACTCACTTGCCTGCGCAATGGGTTCTTTTTGTTTAAATAACTTAATGCCATGAACGAAAAACTTAATAAAATACAATCTCGCTTTGATGAATTAGAACGACTTCTGCAAGATGAGTCGACTGCTTCTAATCCGCAAAAAATAAAAGAATTATCCAAGGAATACGAAAACCTCCGCGAAGTAATAGAAGCAAAAAAAGTTTATGATCGATTACGTTCTGATATTGCTGATGCCGAAAAAACTATCAGCGATCCAGAAGCCGATCAGGAATTAAAGAAAATGTCTTCAGAAGAAAAGCTAGAACTAGAAAGAAAATTACAAGAAACAGAACAAGAGATTAAAACTTTACTTGTTCCTAAAGATCCCAACGATGATAAGAATGTCATTATTGAAATTCGCGCTGGCGCTGGCGGTGATGAATCAGCTATTTTTGCCGGTGAACTTTTTCGTTTATATTCTAAATATGCCGAAAATCACGGCTGGAAACCAGCCCTATTAAGTGCTAGCAATATTGGTATTGGCGGTTATAAAGAAGTAATTTTTGAAATTTCTGGCAAAAAAGATGTTTATGGCACGATGAAATTTGAAAGTGGCGTTCATCGCGTACAGCGAGTTCCAGAAACTGAAAAAAAGGGTCGCGTTCATACCTCAACTGTCACCGTAGCAGTTTTACCACAAGCCGAAGAGGTAGAATTAGTAATTAATCCTCAAGATTTAAGAATCGATACATTTTGCGCCGGTGGTCATGGTGGTCAATCAGTTAATACTACCTATTCCGCCGTTCGTATCACCCATATTCCTACTAATACCGTAGTTAATTGCCAAGATGAAAGATCCCAATTACAAAATCGAGAAAAAGCGATGATGGTTTTACGCACCCGCTTATTGGATTTAAAAAAACAACAAGAGGATAGTAAGCTTGGCGCCGCTAGAAAATCACAAATTGGTTCTGGTGATCGTAGTGAAAAAATTCGCACTTATAATTTTCCCCAAGATCGTATTACTGATCATCGTATTGGTGAAAATTTTTCCAATATTCCTAAAATTATTGATGGCGACCTTGACCCAATTATTGCTCTATTGCGAAATCGCGCCAACGACGACGCTATTCGCGAATAAATAACTTTTTCTTCTATGAGTTTGGAACTAAAGCCAAAAATCAGCTTGATTATCCCCGCTCATAACGAAGAACTTAATATCGCTAAAGTTTTAGATGTGGCTGTAAAATCATCATTAATAGATGAGATTATTGTTGTAGCTGACGCTTGCACCGACCATACGGCTGAAGTAGCCCAAAAATATGGTGTTAAAGTGGTAGAAAAACCAACCACTCTAGGCAAAGGCGATGCCATGATTACCGGCGTTAACGCTTCTACTGGCGAAGTTATTCTATTTGCCGATGCCGATTTAACTGGCTTTAAACTTAAGCATATTGAGCAGATACTGAAACCAATCATTGCCCACAAAGCAGTAATGTCAGTGGGTTTGCGTGATCGCGTTTTTGGTTTAGGCGCTCTCATACCAAAAATATTTCCTCTTTACGCCATTGGTGGTGAACGAGCCATGACTAAAACCTTTTTTGACTCCATACCAAAAAGTAAAAACACACTCGATTTTGGCATTGAATCGGTAATGAACTACTACATAAAAAAACATCGATTACCAGCTGCCTACCCCGTACTAAGGGGATTGCACCAAATAATTAAAGAAAAGAAATGGGGTTTTTGGACCGGCTTTTTTTCTCGCTTAAAGCTAATTTGGCAAATTTGGCGCACTAGAATAACCATGCGTTTAAAAAAATATTAATGCCCATAACCATCAAAACCGCATTACTTGAGGCGGTAAAAAAATTACAACAAACCAAAATTGATTCTGCCCATTTAGATGCAGAGATTTTGCTAGCTCACATTTTAAAAAAAACGCGAGAATTTTTATTTATTCATTATGAAGAAAAAATCAGCTCACGTCAGCAGGTTAATTTTAATAAATTAATCAAACGTCGTTTAAAATTAGAACCTATTGCTTATTTAATCGGCCATAAATATTTTTACGGCTTAGATTTCATTGTTAACAATAAAACACTAATTCCCCGCCCTGATACAGAAATTATGGTTAGCGAGGCATTAAATTATTTATCCGAAAAAATCAATCCAACTGTGATTGACCTTGGTTGTGGCTCTGGTGCCATTGCCGTAGCTATAAAGCATAATTTACCCCAAACCAATGTTTTAGCCGTAGATATTAGCTCAGGCGCTCTAGCGGTCGCCAAAAAAAACGCTAAACGCCATCAAACTAAAATTCACTTTCTAAAAGGAAGCCTTTTGACTCCCATTAAAAAACAAAAAATAGATTTAATTTGCGCCAATCTCCCCTATTTATCTGATGAAATTTTTAAAAATAATCCAGAATTAAAATACGAGCCAAAATCAGCACTAAGCGCTGGCCCTAAATTAGCCAATGAAGCTGACTTATATATTGAATTATTTAAGCAATATAAAAAAAATGAGCTAACCTGCCCATTATTTCTAGAAACACACCCCAGTACCAATAAATTATTAAAACCAGCCGCTAAAAAATATTTCCCCCTCGCCAAAGTAACCATAATTTACGACCTAGCCAATAGGCCACGCGTATTTAAAATTATTCCATCGACAATTTAGTATACTGCGGTACTAACTCAATCCAAATATTGCCCCGATTAAATTCAACCTCCTTTTCAAATTCATCAAAAAAAATCGTGCGGTTGTTTATTTTTTTCCAATTTCCTACTATTCTTTGGCCATCCCTAAAAAGATACGCCTTACCACCAGAAGATAAATCTAACTCTTTGCGGCCAATTTCATCTAAAATTTTAGTTTTAACTACTTGTACTAAAACATTTTTAGCTTTAATCGCGGTATTAGTATCGTCTTTATGTTGTTCGTCACCATGATAGCGCCAATAATTATTTTCCTCAATATCATATTCCCATCCTACCTGATAATTTAAATCCGCCTCTGAAAACCAAACTTTAACCATCTTAAATGTAGAAGTAGCTGGGGCCTCATCTTTAAACAACCAAGAACGAAAATTTGAAGTGGATGACATCTTATAGTCCACCACGGCTTGCGCCAAATTAGCCGAGGAAGTATATAAATTATGTGGTGCTTGGCGAGTAGCGTCACGCCAAAAATAATCGGTATTGTAACCAAAAAACTCATTTAGATCTACTACCGCTTTATCAGTCTTTAATCGCTCTAAGGCCGCTGGTGAACCACCAGAGTGCACATACAATGATTGATACTCAATAGCCAAATCAATATAGTAAGGACGAGAGGAGCGCACGGGGCCAATTTTAGGTAACCCTTCTGACAAATCAAATAAAGCTAAAAATCTTGGAATATATGCCTCAGCTGGAGCCTCATAAACCAATTGTGCACTTGATAACCCTGACTGAGGACGGCTAGTTAAAAAATCTTCAACCATAACAGCCACTAACGGCTGATTTTCTTTGCCACAAGTTGTTTGAGTACCATTAACCGCTCGAAAACAGCTTGATTTAATCTCAGTGGTTTTAATATCTGTATTAACACAGGAACGATTAACTACCTGGCTAGGCCAAAACCAAAAATAATAACCGCCGACTATTAAACAAGCGGCGGTTATTACCAGTATCAGCTGAGTTTTAGCTGACAATGTTTTCATTATATTATTTTTTCTTTTCTTCAGCTTTTGGAGCACCGGCCGCAGGAGTGGTTTCACCAGCCTTAGGAGCGTCAGCAACTGGAGCGGCAACAACTGGAGCCTCTACTTCAGCCTTATGTCTAATAACAGAAGCAATGGCATCCTCTGGACCATGACCAATAACTTCATGTTTAGCATCAAGTTTTAAGTCTTTAACGCGAATAACATCATCAAAAGTTTTTAAAGCGGATAAATCAACAATAATTTCATGAATCAAATCGCCTGGCAAACAACGAATTTCCAATTCATTAATATTGTGCACCAATACGCCACCTTCACTCTTAACTGCAAAAGATTCGCCAACATAGGTCAATTCTACAGAAGTAGTGATTTCTTCTTTCATATTAATGGCTAACAAATCAATATGAGTATAACGACCAGAAACAGCGTCAAAATCAACTTCGCTAATTAAAACATTGGTCTTTTTTCCGTCGATACTCACATCAACGATAGTATTAGAACCAGCTTCCTGATAAGCCTTATCAAATGGCACATATTCTAATTCCAAGTTAACATTTTCAGTACCATGACCATAAAGCACTGCTGGAATCTTACCTGACTGGCGTAAAGCATATACTTTCTTTCCAGTAACAGAGCGTTTTTTTGCATCTAATGTAATAGACATAAGCGATAAATACAGATTTAATTAATATTTTTAACCTAGATAATTTAACCTAAAATTAGAAAAAAGTCAACTATTTAGCTGAATTAGCAAAAAATAGCCTAAAATGATTGATCCAATTTACCAGAAGCAACTAACTTATAAAAATCCAACACCTCAGCACTTTTAATTGCATTTAGCTGACTAAATCTTCTTATTTCTTGAACATCTAAATCAGTTACTAGACCAAAAGAGCTAATACCCACTCCAGACACCGAAATTAAAGCCAAAATAGCGCTATGACAGTTATGGCATTTTACATGTAACAAGTGGGAACTATCCGTTTCATCGATAATCTTAGCCTCCATGGGATTATAGCGATTATGACAAACGGGACAAAAAGCCACCGCCTTTAGATTATCTTCAGAAAAACGATCATGATTAGGGTTAGGTTGTTGCGGAAAAATATCACGCATAAAAAATAATTATTACCATTCAATTATGCAACAATTTAAGAATTAACACAAGATTAGTATTTTCTAGCTACCAACCCCGCTTTATATACGCTCATCGCCATACCAATGACAGACATAGTTACCACCAAAAATGAGCCACCATAGCTAACAAATGGCAAAGAAATACCGGTTACTGGTAATAAGCCTATACCCATCCCAATATTAATAAAAACATGAATAAAAATCAAAATAATAAACAATAAAACTAAATACATCCCAAAATCATCTGGGGCCTTACGGGCAATAATAAATAAGCGGTAAAAAATAAATCCGAACAAGGAAAGCAAAAGCAAAACACCAACAAAACCCATCTCTTCGGCAATAACCGCAAAAATAAAATCCGTTTGACTTTCTGGGATAAACTTAAGCTGGCTTTGCGAACCAAATCCCAGTCCCCGACCAACTAAACGACCAGCACCAACGGCAATAATCGATTGTTTAACATTATAACCACGACCCTGGGGATCCAATTCAGGATTAAAAAAAGTGGCAATACGCGCTTTTTGAAAATCTTGAAATACAAAAAACCAACCCAAAAAAAACACCCCAACAATGGCGGAAACAATAAAAATAAAATGCCACTTATTTTTAGTCACCAGAAAAAAAGAAAAAAACCAAATGGCAAACAGTACCATAGCCGAACCAAAATCTGGTTGTAATAATACTAAAGCTATTGGAATAAGCACCATAAAACCGATGGCAAACAAATGTTTAAAGTCCGCAATAATTCTGGCGTACCGCGAATAAATATTAGCCAAAACCATAATTAAAAATATCTTAGCCATTTCTACTGGCTGAAAAGCAAAAAAACCCAAATTAAACCAACCACTGGTGCCACGAATATTTAAGCCTAACGGTGTCACTACTAATATTAATAAAAGTAACGCCAATAAAAAACCAATAAAACCAAATTTTTTCCAAAAATGATAATCAATATTAGCCAGAGTAAACATAAACCCTAAACCAACAAATAACCAAATTATTTGCTTTTGAAAATTTAAAAATTCATTTTTCCCCTGACCGAGGGCCACCGAATAAATCGCCGCCAAGCCAAAACCAACCAATAAAATAATGGCAATAAAAAGCTTATAATCTATTTTTAAAAAATTACCTAAAAACTGCTCAATTTTCATACTAACCATTATGACCTAAGGCTTTAATTGGATCCATTTTAGCTGCTTTTTGCGCCGGCTGATAACCAAAAAATAAGCCAACTAACGCTGAGAATCCGAAAGCAATCATAACAGATTGTGCAGGTAAAGCAAAATTCCACTTAAAACCTAAATAATTTGCTATTAAGCTAACCACATAAGTAAAGCTAATACCCACCATAATACCAATGATGCCCCCAAACAAAGTAACCACTATCGCTTCAAATAAAAATTGCCATAAAATTTGACGCGGTTTAGCACCAACCGACTTACGTAAGCCAATTTCAAAAGTGCGCTCAGTAACCGAAACATACATAATATTCATGATACCCACACCCCCTACGATCAAAGAGATGCCAGCAATGGCTACCAATAACAAAGTGATACCGCCAAAAACAGTATCAATAATTCCCCTTGCCTGATCGGCAGTAGTGACACGAAAATCATAATCAGCTGAATTTGGCGTATTGTGTCGTTCCGCTAATAAGCTGGTAACATCTTCAGCTGTTTGATCTTGCTTACTTGGATCTTTGGCTTGGGATATTATCGACATCAAATGGTCAATGCCTAAAATTAATTTTTGCGCCGTAGTTAGTGGTACATAGGCTAGTTGATCAAAATCAAAACCAAAACTACCCCCACGCTCTGCCATTACGCCCACAACCGTAAATTTTGTTTTACCCAATTTAATACTCTTACCAATTGGATCATTACCATCAAATAATTTATCGGCCACCTTAGAGCCTAAAATAATTACTCGACTCAATTGTCGATCTTCTTCATCCGTAAAATAACGGCCACTCTTTAGTAACCCCTTATCAATGTTAAAAAATTGCGCCGAAACACCCATGAAATTTAAACTTTTATTTTGCTCATTATACGATACCACCGACTGCCCCATTACCATGGCATAATAACTTTTAATGTTTGGTAATTTACCAATTGCCACCGCATCACCTATTTTTAAAGTGGTAATATCAACGGTATTAACCACATTGCCAGCACTAGAATCGCCACCCGCTTTTTTATTATCTGGAGCCTTAACTTCTACCTGAATAAAATCAGAGCCAAAAGCGTCTAATTGACCTAGAATCAAGCCCTTAACACTTTCACCAGCCGACATAACGATAATTACTGAGGCAATGCCAATAACAATACCAAAAATGGTTAATATCGACCGTAACTTATATGTGACTAGCGATTTCCAAGCTAATCTTAACGGCAAAATAAATTGTATTAATACATTGACCATTTTCTATTTTTATGTTATAGTATTTATATTGTACAG
>CAZNIV010000034.1:0-9672 GCA_964573235.1 uncultured Gammaproteobacteria bacterium | reverse complement strand
CATATAACCATCATTAAGTTAGCCCCTTTATTATAACTTAAAATTTAATAAATAAAAATACCGGCAAGATGCCGATATTTTTATTTGATAGTTCGGGGACAGGGACTCGAACCCCGATTGAAGGCTTCAAAGGCCTCTGTCCTACCATTAGACGATCCCCGATCAATATATTTTAATCTTATTTAAAGAATACAAAAGAGGAAAAGTTATCCCCCTCCCCTTTCAAATTCCAAAGAATAGGAGAACTATTTTTTAGCAGCGGCCATTCTCTTGCCTTTGCCACCCTTACGCTTAATAGCATTTTTCTTTAAAACTGGTACTTTTCTTCTTGGATCTCTTTTTACTTTTGCCATAAATTTTATTTATTTCTTAGAGATAATAACACAAAAAACTCATTTTGACAAGCCCCGCTGACTTGTTTTTATACTCTTAAATACTTACCAATCGCTACAGCACTACTAGCCACATTCAAAATAATAATACCCAATAGCTCTCCACCAAAAATTATAGCAAAATTATCCATGAAATAACCAATCAAATTAAAATTGGCACCTTCGAAAAAGGTATTTAAATAAGGCTGAGCATAGCTTAAGATCGGATATACGGCCAAAATCGCCAAGATACAAGCAATAATACCTGATAAAATACTTTCAATAATAAACGGCGCCCGAATAAATAAATTAGTTGCCCCTACTAATTTCATAATGCCAATTTCATTTTGCTTAGTAAAAATAGCAATTCTAACCGTATTAAATACAATCAAACCAGCAATAACTACAAATATACCACTAATAATCAAACCAATCTTTTTAACGCCATTAGCAATATCATTAATGCGACTAATCACGATTTGATGATCGTCATAACTTTTTGATTCAATTAACTCAGCATAAGCTGGATTATCAATGGCCTTTAAAATTTCAGGGTAATCTGTTAACTGTTTAGCTTTAACCACCAGAATCGCACCTAGCGGATTACCATCCAACTCATCAATAGTTTCTTGAATTACTGTATCGTTAATATGTGCTTGTTTAAAAATAGCTAAATTCTTTTCGGGAGATAGGTATGTTAATTCTTTAACTTGTGACAATGTTTCTAAGTGATTTTTAACTTCTAAGATTTTATCTTCTTTAATGGTTGGGTTAAAATAAACAGAAACATCAATTTTATTTTTTACCGCATCAATGGCATACTGTGAAGCCGCATTTATTGCTACCAAAAAATTAATTGATAAAAAAGCTAAAAAAATAATAAAAACCGTAGCCACTGAAAGCCAAATATTTCTAAAAAAAGATTGTAAGGCGAATAAAATACTACGCCCAATAGATAATAAAAACATATTAAATCATATATTTGCCAACTTCTTGGTCTTGAATAATGCGACCATGGTCTAAGGTAACCACTCGCTTTCTTAGAGAATTAACTATTTCTTTGTCATGAGTCACTAAAATAACCGTGGTGCCAAATTCATTAATTTTTAATAATAACTCAATAATATCTTTTGAATTTAAGGCATCTAAGTTACCAGTCGGCTCATCTGCCAATAAGATTTTTGGGCGATGAATAAGCGCTCGAGCAATAGCTACGCGCTGAGCTTCACCACCAGACAATTGCTGTGGATAACGATCTACTTTATTTTCTAAGTCTACAATTTTAAGAACTTGTGGCACAATTTTATCAATACGACTTTTGGGCACGCCAGATACTTGCAAAGCAAAAGCTACATTTTCAAAAACCGTCTTCTTGGGTAATAATTTAAAATCCTGAAACACCACCCCTATTTGACGCCGTAACAATGGAATGTGTCCATGTTTAATTTTAGTGATATCCCAACCGCCAATAATAATACTTCCGTCATTAGGACGCGTTTCTGCAATTAGTAAGCGAATAATGGATGTTTTACCACATCCAGATTGACCCACGATTGATACAAATTCCCCAGCTTCAATATGAAGACTGACCTTATCTAGGCCAATTATTTCACTCTGATATTTTTTTGTAACATTAATCAAATCTATCATAATATTATTATAGCAAGTAATTCATCTTATTCCAACGGCACCACTTTAATATTATTTAATATTCCCTGACCAGTGCTCGTGGCTAAGGCCAAAAACGCTGGCTTAGACAAATCTAAAATCCGCTCTACACATGGACCCATCAATCGCTGTTCATCCTCTGTCCAATCTATACAGCGCATTGGACCATAATCTTTAATTGTTACTACTACCTCTTTGTTATTGGTCAAATTAATCACTTTAACCTTACTACCCTTAGCAAAATCACGACTAGCCGCCATTAACTCATTCTTATATTTAGGATGATTATACCACGATGCCCTACCATAGAGCTCTGATTCATCAAACAATGCAAAGATTAAATTTGACCTATTTTTTACATCAAAAGTTATAATATGCTTTATAGTATCATTGAATGCCTCAAGGCGCTTAAACTGCATATCCATCCAATCAAAATAATATGGTTCCTTAATCCTATCCCCAGCTTGGTACTGTAGACTGATTTTAAAAGTCATATTGATAGGGTTATTATTTTGACTAAATTTAAGATAATACAAATCGGTATTGGCTTGCATTTTTTCATCATAAACAAAAAAATTACCAATTAAATCCTTATCTGCCAAATGAATGATTTTTACCAAAGTTTCTGGCACTATTTGATCTGCTGAAATATCTAAAGTCACCTCTTTATTTGGCGAAATAAAATGATACCCCTCTGACAAATCAGTATTAACTTTTTCAATATTAAAAAAATTTTCGGCTTGCACTGCTGGTGCAAAAAAACCTAACAAACTCAAAATACCCACAACTGATAATAAATAACAAAGCTTTGGCATTGATTTTTTAAGTAAAAAAGATTAAAATGATATTCGATCTGCGAGATTAGTTGATCGGTTCAACACTGCCTTCCCAAGGCAGGAAGACGGGTTCGACTCCCGTATCTCGCTTATGCCAGGATAGCTCAGTTGGTAGAGCGACGGTATCGTAAACCGTAGGTCGTGGGTTCGATCCCCACTTCTGGCTTATTTAACCCACTCTTGAATATTGGCATTATCCATCACTACTCTCAAATAACGATCCACATCCACTTTAATTAAAATATGTCTAGCGCGGACACTTGTTTTGCCAGTAACACTATTGGTTAATTTTTCTTCTACTTTAATAATATGATAACCAAAGCCATTGCGCACTATTTGACCATAAACCTTACCTAGTTCCGCATTGAATAACACTTTTTCTAAATCAGCATTAACCTCACCCATACTAATCCAGCCCAAATCACCACCCATAGCCACACCATTTTCATCATCACTATATTGAGTAGCTAAAGCAGCAAAATTTGCTCCCGACTCTTGTGCTAAGAGCAAAACCTCTTCGGCCCGCTTTTTAGCCTCTTGATTAATCGGCAAAAATTCATCTTTGGCAATAACTTGTTGCAATAATTCTTTTTCCGCTAAAGGACGTAAAATTTCTTTTTTAAACTGCTCCAAATTTAAATTATAAAACTCACTAATACTTTTTTCCGCTTCGGCGCGACCGCCGGACTGATCAATTAATTGATTAATTCTTTTGTCAATTTCATCATTACTAACTGAAACGCCAAAATGTTTCAATTCGTCCTTAATCAAATAATTAGCGGTTAAGCGATCAAAAATCTTCTTACTCAAATCGTTAGTATCTGTCTTTAATGGGCTAACCGCTTCTCGATTAGTATTAGCGGCTTTTTTAAGTAAATTATATTGCTCCATATAATCAGATAATGGAATTTGATAACCATTAACAAAACCGGCTTTAAGCGGTAATACCCTAGAAACTTCTAAGGTAAATATATCTCTAAAATGCCAATAATATGCGCCAAAAATATCAACCACTACCATACCAACCAAAGTTGCTAAAATCAAAATAATAATCACCAAACTATGATGCCATTTAGTAAAGATATTATCTTTAATTCGGTGACAATGCTTTAAGCGCTTGTCCTCAACTGCATCAATCATCATTGGCACCATGGCCAAGCCACGCCCCTTGGCGCGATATCTATGACTAATTGATTTTTTATTTTTCTCTACTGATAATTCTAATTTATTTTCTGGCACCACTTTAAGTTTTTTTTCAGCCACCTTATCATTTTTGAGTTTTTTTATTACCTCTTTGGCCGGCTCAATGACTTTAGCAGAAACCAAAACCTCCTTAATTATTGGTTTTTCTAGTTCAATCTTAACTGGTTCTACTTTTTTTACATTTTCAACAATAGCTGGCAATACAACCGCTTTTTTTATTTCTTTAACAATCTCATTAGAGGGAGTATTTATGTTTTTTTCTGAGTTAGCTATACTCTCTTCAATTTCTTTTTTTAATTCCGCCAAGCGCTCAGGAGTTAAAGTCATAAATTAATTATTTTTGATTTTTTTATTAGCGAAAAAATAAAGCCACCATTTTTGTGCATTAATATAAAAAGGATCATTCCGATCTGCGGTAATTTTATCACCTGTGGACTGATATAATTCATTACTACCACTTTCTTGGTAACTAGAAGTAATTAATACCACTTTTTCACCCGGTTTTTGTAAGCCTAGCTTAATTCTAGCTTCCTGTTCGAATTTATCACCAGACTGCCACTGATCAATCAATCCGCTTAATTCACCATTGCGACGCTTAATATCTTTAATCTGCTGTTCTAATTCAGTTACCTGAGAATTAATCTGCTTACGACCATAAACCTCCCTAATTAAGCCAAAAACAATAAACAATAAAAAAAATGAAACAACCACTAAAGCAATTTTAATGATGGGCCACTTATTGTGTTTTCGATAATCACTATGATACATTTAAATTATAACATTAATCACCGTTCTTTACCAAGCCAAAACCACCACCCTTGACCATACCCAGAGCGAGAGCCACCTTATCGGGTTTTTTTATTAAATGATAAACTATTTTACGATGCTCAGTAGTAAATATAGTTACATCACCTGTATGAAAAATATTATTGATTATCCCCTTTTCTTCTACTTTTATAGATAATATTCGTTCGGAAAAAATTTGCGTAATCTGTCGATTTAAAAAAGATACTTGTAAATGATTAACTAAGCGAATATTGGTTAATAAATAATAACTACGTAAGTGACACCACAGAATACGTAAAACATAATAAAAACCAATCACTGCGCCAACAATAAAGATTGCTCTTCCCCAATTCCCTGCATAAAGCAAAAAAAACATCAAAAAAAATAATACTGACAAATACCCTACCAATACCAACCACTGATGGTAATAAATCAGCCACGAGTGTCGAAAAACCACTATCACTCGCTCATTTGGCAAATACCCTACTTTATTCCAAAATCCTTTATTCATTGGCATTCTATCAAGGCATTATAACATATCCTAGCTCCGGTAAAAACAAAATCAAACCAAGATAAAACCCGGTTTGATCATAATAATTTATTGATTTTTAGCACTTAATACATTAATGGCTTCCATAACATTACCTGGATTACCCAAAAAGTAACTCTTACCATCAACGGGACTAATATACCAAACATAATTATTAACAGCATCCTTTAAAAATTTACCCTTTGAAGCATTAGTAAAATTTAAATCTATTGGTAATTTACCTGTCTTAGTTAAAGGATCAAAACCAGCTAAAATTTCGGCCTTATCCGTATAAGTATCACCATCCATATCGGCTTTAGTGGCATCGGTACCGAAAATTGCCTCCACGTTATCAGCTAAACCATCTTTGTCTGTATCTATGCCATTAGCTAAATTAAAATCAGCCACAGAAATCTTCATTAAATCAGTAGAAGAAACCACATAGGCATTAGCCGCCAACTGATAAAGAGCCAAATTCATTGGATCAAGCTTTAAATTTACCTGACTATACTTACCAAGTATTAAATCCTTACTGATCATATCCTGCTTTAACTGATCAACCTGCTGAGTATATTTAGTTAATTCATCAACCTTAATGGCAATTTCATTGTCTTTACTAGAAATTGTACTATCTTTTTGCTTTAATTGATCACGTTGATCAGTCACGTTTTGAGCCAATTCGGTCATTTTCTTAGTGTACTCCGTATTATCCATATAAATTTTGGCCGCAAAGGCGGTCATACCCAAGAATACAACAGCTAATAGGGCGTAGAACACCCAGCGCTGATAACGACGAAGTTTAATTTCTTTTTGTAATTGAAACTGTGGAATAATTGGTACGCCACATTCTGGGCAAACCTGAGAATCATCTGCGATTTGTTTTTTGCAATTAAAGCAAAGCATGGTTTTGAGTTAATTCCTTATGCGTATATTATAGCATATTTAAGATAAATTAAAAAAGAGCTACAGCTTATTACGGCGTAATTCAGAAATTTTTATTGTCGCTTCGCGTGGAGTACCACTAAATCCGGTTTTTAAATCATCAATTAACCAATCACGAATTTCTAATGGGTACAAAATCATCTGAGAAATATCCTTTAATTCATACCATTTTGGCTCGTATAAAGCGGTGGGATCTTCTTTCATTTTGCGTGCCTCATTGGTATCACTATTCATTCTAGGGTTGCCAGAAATATAACTAGCCAAATAATAATATTGCGTTTCGCCATTATCGTAAAAATGGCGGTAAAGTAATTTTTCTAATTTAATATCCACCGAAGTCTCTTCTTTAACTTCTCGCACAGCTGTCTGCTCCGGCGTTTCACTATTTTCTATACCGCCACCTGGAAAAACATAATATTCCCTACCCTCTTTTAAGCGATGAATAAGCAGTATTTTATCATTTTGAATAATTATGGCCGCCGAACGATTTCTCATATGTTTTCTAGGGGATAAATATCAAAAGCCACCTCTTCATAGGGATGAACTGCTTTCATGTCTTTAACTACTTTTGGCAGAATATCCCTAGGGACCACCACTTCAATTCTATCCTCCTCTACGGATTCATATTTTTCAGCCTCACCAATTGCCGGATTAGTATTTTTATCACCACAAAAGCGACCAATCCCCCGAGAAGAAAAGGAACAAAAATCATAATTACCAATCTTACCGGCACCGGACTCACCCAATTGTTTGCGAATAATATCAGCATGAGAAACTGGAACAAAAACGACTAATTTTACATTTTGTGACTGCATAATCATTTTGTGATATTAATTAACTTAATCATACCCTGCTTTACGTTTTTTTTCAAACAAAAAAAGCCCCAAAAGGCTTTTTTATATGTGCGTCCTGTGGGAATCGAACCCACGACCATCAGCTTAAAAGGCTGTTGCTCTACCGACTGAGCTAAAGACGCTTATTTAACAACAAGGCATATTATATCAGCTATTTTGACTTTTGACAAGACCCTTGCTGCTTTTGTACCAGCTCTGCACATCTTGTTCACAAAAAGGTAGTTTTTACCAGTTGATTATTTATTCACAATAGACTAAAATACAACCGTTATGAGTAATGGAAATGACAAAAATCTATTAGGCAAGTTGCCACCGCAAAATATTGAAGCGGAGCAATCTTTGATTGGTTCTTTATTAATCGATAAAGACGCCATCATTAAAATTGCCGGCATGTTAAACGCTGAGGATTTTTACCAAGATTCTCACGCCTTAATTTATGCTACTATCATTGAATTATTCGAAAAACGCGACAATATTGATATTATTAGCTTAACTAACCGACTACAAGAAAGAGGGATCTTAGAGCAAGTTGGTGGTCGTAGCTACATCATCTCATTAACCAATTTAACCCCGTCTGCTGCGCATGTTATTTCTTACGCGCAAATGATCAGAAAAAAATCAACCTTGCGCAACCTAATTCGTGCCGCCAGCCATATCTTAGAAACTAGCTACCATGAAGAACAAGAAACGGCTGACGTTTTAGATTTTGCCCAACAACAAGTTTTTGCCGTCTCTCAGAATCAGACTCAAGACCGCTTTATCCCCATCCAAGATGTACTGGCTGGCACCTTTGATCGTATCGATCAATTACATCGCGAAAAAGGAAAATTACGTGGCGTACCATCGGGCTTTACCGATTTAGATGCCTTACTGGCCGGCCTACAAAAATCCGATTTAATTATTTTGGCCGCTCGTCCTTCAGTGGGTAAAACTTCTTTCGCTTTAGATCTAGCGCGCCAAGTGGCCGTTAAGTGCAAAAAATCTGTTGGTATTTTTTCTTTAGAAATGTCTCGAGAGCAGTTAGTAGACCGCTTGGTTTGCGCCCAAGCTGGCGTAGGTTTATGGAAGATGCGTACTGGCAAATTATCCGATGGTGGCGACGATTTTCCTCGCATTGGCCAAGCCATGAGCGATTTATCTGAAAGCCGTATTTTTATTGATGACACTGCCTCCCTCACCTCTTTACAATTACGCACCAATGCCCGCAAATTACAGATGGAGCACGGCTTAGACTTAATTATTGTTGACTATCTACAATTAATGGAAGGTTCCAGTGTTTTTGCTGGCGACCGCGTACAGCAAATTTCTGAAATTTCTCGCGCCCTAAAAGGCATTGCTCGTGAACTAGACATTCCTGTTATCGCCCTATCCCAGTTATCCCGTGCCGTAGAAGCAACTAAGCCAGCTATTCCTAAATTATCCCACCTACGTGAATCTGGATCCATTGAACAAGATGCCGATATCGTAATGTTCCTTTATCGTAAAGCTGTGGATCGAAATTATGACTTTAACTCCTTATCTGAAGAAGAAAAAAATCTAGCCGAATTACATGTTGCCAAGCACAGAAATGGTCCAACCGGTGTGGTGCCGTTATTCTTTGATGGCCCATTAGCCAGTTTCCGTAATTTAGATACTAGATTATCAAAACCATTTGTACCATCAGGAGAATAAAATAAATTTTAAAAAATAATTATATTCCTATGTTTGAAAAATTAAAACAAATTCAAGATCTACGCACTCAAGCTAAGGCCATAAAAAGTGCTTTATCCAGTGAAACTGTTCAAGGGGTTGCCGCTTGGGAAAAAATTAAAATCACCATGGATGGTAATCAAGAAGTTAAGAAAGTAGAAATTGATCCAGAACTTTTGAAAGACCAAAATAAATTACAAGAAGAAATTAAAAACGCCATCAACGACGCCATTGGTAAAGTACAAAAAGTCATGGCAAAAAAGATGCAAGAAATTGGTGGTTTAAATATCCCTGGATTAAAGTAAAATAAAAACCCCACCCCTGGCCAAGAAATCGTTGTCGACAAAGCCAAGTCAGCAACGAAAACAAGTGGGGGTGAGGTAGTCGAAGGGGGCCGAAGAAGGTTTAGTGGTTACTGGCTGGGATTGGAGGATATGGATCCCATTTTACAGCTTCCAACCAACTTTGCGATGCCCGATCCGACAGAATGAGCGAACTGGCAAATATCGCCAGTTTGTTTTATAATTCCTAACGAGTCACAAGCGAAAACAAAGTTTTCATTTGGGACAGGCGACGAAATTTCAAAAAATGAACTTGCCACAAAAATAACACATTTATTAAAAAATGTCAATACCTACCCTCAAAATCCGCCAAGCCAAAATTTCTGATGCTGCTCAGCTCTTTAATATGTTCCAAACTAATTTATTGGAACCAGACTTATTTATTAGTGATCCAGACAAGCTAGATTATATTGCCGCCGAGGAAGCTAAAAACATCAAAGAGCACCGTAAGGG
>CAZNIV010000033.1:0-10295 GCA_964573235.1 uncultured Gammaproteobacteria bacterium | reverse complement strand
GAACTTTTTAATTAAAGATCGAACCGTACTTTTTGAGCCACGCTCTGCGTGGCGAACCCTTTTGGATTCAGGACTTTTTGGGGGGAATTCAGAACAGACGGCACTTCGTGCCGACCATATTTTTGGCGGAAATTTGAATTCCGATTTGTTGCGGAGGGTGAGAGATTCGAACTCTCGATACCTTTTACAGTATACCCGCTTTCCAAGCGAGCGCACTCGGCCACTATGCGAACCCTCCTTGTGGGGTTTCACGCAAGAAGAATAATAATATAAATTACCAAAAAAGTCCAGTATCACCAACTCTATTTAGTTAAAAAATCAACCACCCCAAAAATCCACAATAAATTAACTTTTTCTGCCTTATCCAATGGCGTGGCTCCAGTAGTTTCTACGGTTACCGCACATTTAACACCTAATCTATATAATAAATCAGTCAAAACACCATCAAAACGAATAATATTACCATTTTTATCACTTCTCATTGATTCATTAGTTAAAGAACACTGCACTGCCTTACCCAATGAATTGATCGACATATTAAACCCAGCACAAATTTTAGTATTCTTCCAAACAGGTACTACTTTGTTAACCTTTTTAATAATATCCGCTTGTGTTAGAAAATCCCCATAGGCATAAGAATAAGCATGTGCTTTTTTAACTGGCGTAATATAATCCTGATGCAAATCCAAACAAGCCACTATCTGCTTAAGCGGATCTTTTTTAAGTAAACGATGCATTAATCTAGTTTCTTTCGGTAATTTAATTCGCAATTTTGAATCCGACGACCAATACCACTTTTTAAATTCATTCTTACTCCTAAGATCATCAGTTAATTTTCCATCGGCCAACTCATAACGTAAAAAATCATTATTACCGCTTACTCCTCTGTCATTATCAATATTATAACGACGACCACTTTCAAAGCCAGTTGGATTACCTAAGGGATAAATTATTACTTTCAAACCATGGACATGAATATAATCTAAAATTTCATTAATATGATGTAAAAACGTCAACGGACCAGAAATTTCATCCCCATGAATACCCGCGCGAATTAAAATCACCCGATCATCAGAAAAAATATTTTTTGAAGCTACTCTATAAAAAACCGATTTCTTATTTTTATACGCTAAAGAAAAACTTTTAACCACTATATCTTTTCTACCCGCCAATAAGCCACTCAGCTCCTTATAATAATCCTTTGTCTTCATGCTGATTATCTTATTTGTTACCTTATTAGTATAACACATCGCCCAAAAACAAAAACAGAGTGCCGAAGCACTCCATTTTTTTATACTAACAAATATTATTCACAACTAGCCGCAGCTGCATTGTTAGTTGTTCCACTACCAAAACCAGGAGCTGGGGTTGCCGAAGACAATGTAGTCTTACATGCCTCTGGTTGAGTATTAAACGCGCTACAAATAGTCTTTAAGAAGCTAACACTGTCCCGTCCAGATTCAACCTGGCTGCCATTGATAACCAAAGTAGGAGATCCTTGAACGCCATACTTTACATTATCTTCTTTATCAATATTAAACGGTGGATAATTACCAGTAGAGCTCTTAACCAACTCAGCAATCTTATATTTACTATCTGTTTCCGTTACGCAGGCATTAACCTTGGCTGTATTTACCTTGGTGGATTTTAAACAAGCAGCAGAATCACTATTACCCAAGAAACAATTTAAATAATTATAAAAATTTGCTGTATCTACCTTATTAATACAATACTGTAATAAATTTTCCTGTGTTTCTTTATCACCATGCATAGTATAGGCCACAAATTTTAACTTAAAATCAATTTTATTACCCAAAGCCTTAACTGCTGGCAAGATACCCTTTTCTGCTTGAGTGCCATATGGGCAATAGCTCATCACAAATAATTCCACTACCGGCTTATCATTTTTAGATACTGGCTTAGCTGTTGGTTGCTGAGTTTCTGTACCAACCTGAGCCGTAGTAGTAGCCGTTGAAGTGGCTGGCTTAATCTCATACGCCTGAGGGAATAACCATTTGCCATCCTTGGTTATATAAGAATCATAAGTCTGACCTTGTACCTCTACCTTAAACACAAACAAATCAGAATTAAATGCCTTAAAATCTGAAAGCTTAGCTTTAATTTGACCTTGCAATAAAGTTTCGTCAATATACTTTGAAGCCACTTCTTGCGCCTTAGCTAAAGAAAGTTTTTTTGAACCTCCAAACATTGACATCGCACCTACTACAATTAGAACTAGAACCAAAATCACGCCAATGGCGATCGAAAGACTGGTTAAAAACTTTTTGTCCTTTAAGATGCTTTTTTCACCTTCCATAGTTGATAAAAATTATTAATTATTTAATTTATCTTATTTTAAATTTGGTTTTTGTTTATGATAATCAGTAACCAGCTGAAATTGATGACCGGCACGCAAAACAGTTTTTTCATCGAAACACTTGCCCAAAATCTGAACTCCTACAGGTAAACCATCAACAAAACCCGATGGGATAGCTAAACCAGCTACACCAGCCAAAGAAGCTGGGATGGTAAAAATATCTCCTAAGTACATCTTTAACGGATCATTCGCGTTCTCACCAATCTTAAAAGCCGTCGTTGGTGTAGTGGGAGTAAGAATTACATCCACTTCTTCAAAAGCCTTATCAAAATCTTCTTTAACCAAGGTGCGAATTTTCATTGCTTGTTTATAATAAGCATCATAATAACCCGATGATAGTGCGTATGTGCCAATCATAATACGACGCTTAACTTCGGCACCAAAACCTTTTTCACGACTATTCAAATAGATATCATTTAAATCACCTTCTCGCTCGGATAAACCATACCTAATACCATCATATCTGGCCATATTAGAACTAACCTCCGATGGGCAAATAACATAATAAGCGGCTACGGCTAAGTCAGTGTGAGGCAAAGAAACATCGATCAATTCAGCGCCAAGATCTTCTAATTTTTTAGCCACCGCTAAAACATTTTCTCTAACAGCCAAATCCATACCTTCTATAAAGTATTCCTTTGGCAAACCTACTTTTAAACCCCTTAAATCTTTTTTAATTTCTTCACAATAATCATCCACTTCAATATTTGGCGTGGTTGAATCCAAATCATCATGACCAGCTAACTGTTGCATAATTATAGCAATATCTTCAACTGTTTTACCAAATGGACCAATCGTATCTAAAGATGAAGTCATAGCCATGGCGCCATAACGAGAAACACGACCATACGTTACTTTAATACCTGAGGTACCACAAAAAGCCGCTGGCTGACGGATAGAGCCACCAGTATCAGTACCTAAAGAATAAATTGCCATATCAGCGGTTACTGCCGCGGCTGAGCCACCAGAAGAACCACCTGGTACGCGAGAATAATCCCAAGGATTAGCTGTTAAAAAAAACCCTGAATTTTCAGTCGAACCACCCATGGCAAACTCATCCATATTAACCTTACCCAGAATAACTCCGCCCTGTTCACGAATTTTTTTTACCACCGTAGCGTCAAATGGTGGAATATAATTAGCTAACATTTTTGAGGCCGCGGTGGATCTTAATCCTTTAGTACAAAAAATATCTTTAATCGCCACCGGAATACCCAAAAGTGGCGGTAACTCTCCGCCATTAGCAATTAAATCATCGGCGGTTTTGGCTTGAGCCATTGCCTCATCTTCATTAAGAGTAATATAAGCTTTAATCTTGCTATCGTATTTTTTTATTTGATCAAAACAAGCCTTAGTTAGCTCCTGAGAAGTAAACTTTTTATTACGCAAACCGACAAAAGCCTCTGCTAAAGTTAATTTATTCAATTCCATATTATTTTTCTTTCAAAATGGTTGGCACCTTAATTTGATTAAGCGCCACCTCCGGGGCACAAGCAACCAATTCTTTCTCAATTTCCGAGTCTACTCTCACATCAGTCCTGGTAATATTAACCAACCCAGTTACCTGAGAAGTTGGCTTAACTGCACTCATATCTATTAAATTCATTTTACCAATATAATCTAAAATATTGGATAATTGTTCGGCATATTGATTTTTTTCTTCTTCGGTAATATTGAGCTTGGCAAGCTTGGCAATATGCTCTACCTCTTGTTTACTAAGTGACATACTTTTTTAAATTATCATCTGTTTACTGATTATACAAGCTTTTTTAACCTCTGGCAAGACTCCTAAAAAACCATTTTATTAAACTCCTCAGCGGTTAAAACAGCTACCCCTAATTTTATGGCATCATCATATTTAGAACCCGGATTATTACCAACTACGACATAACTAGTTTTACGACTAACTGACGATGACACATTGCCGCCAAGAGCCCTAATTTTATCCTTAGCCTCATCTCGTGACATATTTTCTAACTCGCCGGTTAGAACAAAAGTTTTGCCCATCAAGGCTGTTTCTGCTTTTTTTTCTGTTTTTACAATTCTTACCCCGCGTTCCAATAGTCGATCAATCAAAGATAAGTTATTTTTATCCGCAAACCAACCGTGGGCACTTTCGGCTACTTTCGGGCCAACTTCATCAATCTCCTCTAACTCCGATAAAGAAGCCACTTTTAACTTATCTAATGAATTAAAGTTATTTGCTAATACAATAGCAATTTCCTCACCCACATGACGAATACCCAAGGCATAAATAAACTTAGCTAATGAAACTTTTTTACTTTCCTCAACCGACTTAATTAAATTTTGTGCTGACCTTTCGGCAAAGCGCTCTAACGGTAAAACATCTTCCTCTTTTAATAAAAAAATGTCCGAGGCATCCTTAATTAAGCCAGCTGTTTGTAATTGATTTAAAATGCTTGGGCCTAAGCCATCAATATTAAAAGCTTTGCGGGAAACAAAATGAGCTAAGCCTTCTTGTTGCTGGGCATAACAATTTTTATTTGAACAATAAGAAGCCACCTCTCCGCTTTTTTTAACCACCTCATGACCACAAATTGGGCATTGCTTTGGCATGTAAAACTTTTTTTCTACACCAGTACGCATTTTTGGTAAAACATTAACAATATCTGGAATTACATCACCTGCCTTTTGCAACACCACCGTATCACCAATGCGCACATCTAAACGATCAATCTCGTCTTGATTGTGCAAGGTCGCTCGCTTAACTATAGAACCAGCTAAACTAACCGGACGCAAATGTGCTACCGGAGTCAATGCCCCAGTGCGACCAACCTGTACTTTAATGCTCTCAACTACCGTAACTACCTGCTGAGCTGGAAATTTATAAGCAATCGCCCAGCGCACGCATTTAGCTGTCCGCCCTAATTGCTCCTGCCAAAATAAGTTATTTACTTTAATCACCAAGCCATCAATCTCATACGACAAATTATCACGATGTTTTTGCCAATAGGCAAAACAGTCTAAAACCTGCTGAATATTATCAAATTTTTTGTAGTATGAATTAACTTTAAAACCCAAATCCTGCAAGGCTTTTAATAATTCGATTTGCGTGCTTAAGCTACTATCATGATAATCATACATAAAAGCATCTAGGTCACGACTAGCCGCAACGGCCGGATCTAATTGACGAACAGTACCAGCCGCCGCATTGCGCGGATTAGCAAACACCGCTTCACCCAAACGTTCTTGTTCTAAATTTATTTTGGCAAAACTAGCCTTAGGCATAAATACCTCGCCCCCAACCTCTACTAAACCCATCTTTTTAATTTTCAAAGGAATGGATTTAATCGTACGAATATTATGAGTAACCACTTCTCCAATAACACCATCACCGCGAGTCACCGCTTTTTCTAATAAGCCATCATTATAAATATATGACATATTCAGTCCATCAATCTTCAATTCTACACAATATTCTAATGACCGATCAACTGGCAAATCAAGAAATCGCTTAATGCGAGCATCAAACTCTATCACCTCCTCTGCTGAAAAAGCGTCTTCAATAGAATACTTTGGTTTTACATGCTTATGTTTTTCAAACTTACCAAGAGCCTTACCACCAATACGCTGAGTTGGGGAGTCAATTGTAATCAATTCTGGATACTGTTGCTCAATTCTTTTTAGTTCATCCTTTAAGGAATCGCGCACAGCATCAGAAACAATAGGATTATCTAAAACATAATAAGCCTGATCAATTTCTGCCAATTGATCTTTTAACTTTTGAATTCTTTTTTTAGCCTCCTCTTTATTCATGCTTCACAATCAAATTCAAATTAGCCTTAACACTATGATCCAAGATAATTGGCACTATGAATTGACCCAGTTCTTTAATATGGTCTTTTAAAACAATCTGATCGCGTTTAATATTAAAGCCTCGTTTTTTTAATTCTTCAAAAATCATTGGGGCAGTAATAGCGGCATATAACTTTCCCGCATTGTTAACTTTGCCCAAAAAACTCACCATTAACTTATTTATTTTTTCGGCTTGCGACCTAGTTTCGTGTAAACTTTTTTCTAATAATCTTTCTTGCTTTTCCGTCTTAGCCTTAAGCTGGCTAAAATTAGCTTCAGTAGCCGCCTTAGCTAGTTTTTGCGGAAATAAAAAATTAGCCGCATAACCTTCTGACACCTCTTTAACATCCCCCACCTTACCCAAGTTTTTAACTAATTTTAGCAAAATAACCTTCATAGATTTACTGTTATGATTTCAACTTTTTCTATTATATCATTTGAACCCAATAGACACAATTAGCCCCTATTCTTTTACAATATCTGACTCCGAAAATAATACAAAACCAAACAATCCCGAAATAGGATCACGAGGCGGAATATGAGCAATAATTTCTTGAACATTACCACGATATTGACCACTAGAAATGATTGTATTACTACTTAAACCATTTTTATAAAAAGAATTAGCATTACAATCACCATCCTTATATGTTTTAATTAACAATCTCTCTACCTCATCATTAATTTGCTGTCCTAAAACTTTAATTTCCACCACATAATCACTAATAATCGAATTGCCATTAAAATCCTTATCCAAAAAACTAAAAACAGAAAGTTGCTTATCATTTTGAATCACATCACTCCGATCGGTATAATTAGCCATAATCTGCCCATCTTCAGACAAAAATTTTTGTTGCGGTTGTAGTTGAGTAAAAGTAACCTGTAACTTAGCAGTGCCGGGGGTGCCATTTTCTTTATCAAAACTACGATTCCAGCTCAAATCAAAGCATTTAGTTTCATTTGTTGGATTATTGCCAGCACGACCAATAAAGTAAAGCTTCACCCCCTCGCCATTTTTTAATCTCTCCTTTAAAAATAATTGCTCTGATGAAGTTGACCTACTTGTCGACCAAAAAGAATTATTTTTTAATAAATCAAAACGCGTAATACCACGAATAAACGCTATATCTTTATCTGCCTGACGCAAATAAAAAAGACTTTTTTCTAAACCACTATCCGCAGCGTAATACGCCATTACCGAATTATCAATAGACTTTGCCTGATTTAAGTCAGACATCATCACATTGGAGAAAACTAAAGCTACGGCCAAAAGCATACTCATTACGCCTAGGGTATAAACCAAAACCACACCTTTCTGATTGTGAACAATTTTATTGTTCATGCTATCTTTTATAAATTTTACTAGAAATAGTAGTCTGCAAAGTAAGCTCACCATTGTATTTTCCGGCTTTATTTTTTATCTTCAACATCATCGTAACTCTAGATTGAAAATCATTGCCTTTAGTTATATCAGCACTATCTACTGCGGGCAAAATGACAAATCTAGCACCAATAACGGTCACGTCACCCGCATTTAATTTGGCTGTATTGTTTCCCTCTTGATAAATCAAATCATCCCCCTGTTGGTAAATAGCTATTGTTACATTATTCTCATCGGGATAAAAAACTAAAGTACTGGTTGGATTATTAAGTGGTTCTATTAATCTTATTTCACGCACTCTAATTTCGCGCGCAATCTTTTCGGTAATATAGCGTCCGTCATTTTGTAATTTTTGCCAAGCCACCGTACGCCCCTGAAGACTATTAGCATTAACAAAAATAGTTGACACCATGGTAATCGCCAAAGCGAATAATGATGCCGAAACCAACATTTCTATTAAGGTAAAACCTTTTTGTTTATTTAATTTCATATTAACGCCAATTAAATATCTGATCCTGAACTATCGCTTCACGCTTTTTATCATTAATCTTCCAATTTACTTTTACTTCAATATCTAAGCCTACTTTAACCAAATTAGACCCAACGCTGCAATCGTTAAATGCGTTATCTGTACACTTAGCATTATTACAACAAATATCTTTAATCGTTATCAAACGATCGTAACCAGAATACTTACTGCCTGTAGTGCTGGCATTAGAATAAAAACCGGCATAATCCCCAGAATCAGTGATAAATAATTTACCGTCAAGATTTGCTGAATCAAGAAACAATAGGGGGTTACCATTATCATCAACGGCAAATTGATTACCAATAGAATAAACTCCCGCCCCTAGCCCGGAATCCCAACTACAAGAAACGATCTCAACCCCTTTATAAAAACAAGGCTTATTACTATCTACATGCAACCAATTAGAATCACGCATATTTTTTACCAACTCCACCCCTTCTCGAGCCAAGTTAACACCAATCACTTGAGCCTTAGCTTCTTTTTCTCCATTATAATTAGAATCCAATAAACCCCATACCGCCAATAGACCCGTAGTCAATATTCCCAAGGCCACAATTACCTCCATCAATGTTTGCCCTCGATTATTTAAAAATATTTTTTTCATATTTATTTTACATCTACCCGCCCAGAAATCTTATTAATTACAATATTTTTAGTAATTCCGGCATCATCCTTGTGCTGAACTTTGATTATCATTTCTTGCTCCAAAAAATCCGTAGAAGTAGCATAACCACGAGGCGTTAAAAATTCCAATTTATGCATCTTATCGTCGGCAAAAACAATTCTAATATTATTTAAGCGAACCATCTTTGGAGTAGAGGTTGCCCCACTGTTAAGCCCCGCATTTAAAATATAACTATCGCACCCGATCGAACAACCTTGAACTTCAAAAAAATAACTTGACGGATAATCAACACTATTAATCAACTCACCACTTATCGCTCTCGTTTGTAATTCCCTAATTGCCTGCGTCAAAAGTAACGCCTCATTTCTTACTTCGCCAGCCTTTTTTCCGACGCTAAAATTAACAGCCATTAAACTAGTTAAGATACCCATAATACTAATAGTTACCAAGATTTCTATTAGCGTGAAACCGAAAGACCCTTTTAACCCTTTTTTTATCATATACCCATAAAGCGTAAATACCAATCAACTAACCAATTGCCATAAAATAAAACCAATAGAGTGCTTGCTGTCAAAAAGGTACCAAATGGAATTTCTGATTTCCATTCTTTTTTCTTTAAGGCCAAGAAAATTAATGACACCACCGCTCCAACCCAATAAGCTAAAAGTAACGCTACTATCGTTTTTTTCCATCCCAACATTAAACCCATTAATAAACCCAATCGCAAATCCCCACCACCAATCCACCTACCACTAGATACCAAATATTGCAAATAAAAGAAACCAAAGCCAACTAAACCTCCCAGTGCCATATCCCACCAAGGCAAGCCCAGAACTACTCCAGCAATTACAGCGATAATCATAGCTGGGATAGTCACCTTGTCTAAAATCAAATAATACAAACAATCATAAACAAAGATCACCACCAAAATAGCGGTAAAAATTAAATAAATAGCGAGCTTTAAGTAAACCTGCCAAGAGACATTAATTGCCTCCCAACCCAAAAAATAATAACTAATCACGCCAAATAAAATTGCCGTTACTAATTCTATTATCGGATACTGCCAAGAAATATTTTTTGAACAATCACGACATTTTCCTCGCAGTAAAATAAAACTAATCACCGGCCATAAATCTCTAAAGCGCAAAGAGTGGCCACAATGAACGCAATGTGAACGACCAACGGAAATTTTTTCTCCACTATGTAAACGCCAAATCAAGGCATTAAGAAAACTGCCAATAACTAACCCTAAAAAAAATAATAAAATAACTAACATTTATTTAATTCCTATCTTAGTTAAAACATGATTACCAGGCAATAAATTACCAATTTTTCGCTCAAAACTAAATGCAATAGCATAATTATCAGAAGTTAAGCTATTAACCACAAAACGATAATCCTCCGAATTAGTTGGGTCAATAATATCAGCTAAATAAATTACTTCTATACCGACACCCTTACAGAGATTAATTGCCATCCCCTTATTGCAACCGCCCATCTGATAAGTATTAAAATTAGCGTAATAATTAGTCAATCTATCCTGCAAAATTTTTAATCTCTCTAATCT
>CAZNIV010000032.1:0-11396 GCA_964573235.1 uncultured Gammaproteobacteria bacterium | reverse complement strand
CTTGACCAGTGAGCTGTTACGCTTTCTTTAAATGATGGCTGCTTCTAAGCCAACATCCTGGTTGTTTAAGTCACGATACCACCTTTAACACTTAATATGGATTTAGGGACCTTAGACAGTGATTAGGGCTGTTTCCCTTTTGACTAAATGGAGCTTAGCCCCCATAGTCTGACTTCCAAGATACGGATACCTAGTATTCGGAGTTTGATAGAAAACAGTAACCTTGCGGACCTGTTTTCTTTCAGTGCTCTACCCCTAGGTCTAATCTTGGAGCTAGCCCAAAAGCTATTTCGAGGAGAACCAGCTATTACGGAATTCGATAGGTATTTCACCCCTAACCACAAGTCATCCCCCAGTGTTGCACAGCTGGTGGGTTCGGACCTCCCCTTAATGTTACTTAAGGTTCATCCTGCTCATGGTTAGCTCATCCCGTTTCGGGCCTTATCCGTGCCGCATACGGACTATTAATCCTTGCTTTCACTTTGCCTTCTCCCTTTAGGGATTAAACAAGCGACACAGAGTAAGCTCGTTGGCGCATTCTTCAATAGGAACGCTGTTAACCAGAAATCAATATTGCTATCGCTCTTGGTCTTCAACTCATTGTAAGTAAGTGGTTTCAGATACTATTTCATCGCCCTCACCGGGCTGCTTTTCACCTTTCCCTCACGGTACTAGTTCACTATCGGTCATCAAAGATATTTAGTCTTATCGCATAGTCGCGACTAATTCCTACAGGATTTCACGGGTCCTGTAGTACTCGAGATAAAAACCGTAATGTAGATATACTTTTCGCTTACGGGACTTTCACCCTCTGTGATTGGCTTTCCCAAACCATTCTGCTAAGTAATTCTACGACTACCAGAGCCTCGCATGTGACTCAACGTCTTTATCTATAACCCCTTAACGGCAACGGCACGCGCCTTTAACTAACTAGTCAAATTAATTCCGAAGAACTAACTCTTCCAAAAAGAACACCATTAAGGTTTGGACTGCTCCGCTTTCGCTCGCCACTACTAACGGAATACAATCCGTAAAATCATTTGCTCCAAGAGTGGAGCCCATGATTTTACGGACACATTATTTTCTTTTCCTCTAGCTACTGAGATGTTTCACTTCGCTAGGTCTTCCTCACGTAACCTATGTATTCAGTTACGGATCTCCTATCTTCAATAGGAGGGGTTACCCCATTCGGAGATTTCCGGGTCACAGGTTGCTTGCCACCTCACCGAAACTTTTCGCAGGCTGCTACGTCCTTCATCGTCTTTGATGCCAAGGCATCCACCACTTACGCTTATTGTTTAATCACAAGAATTGCATGGCAATTCTGAGACTAATCAACAATTATAGTTTACTTATACTTACTTCTTACTTATTTTTACTTCGTTTGCTCGAAACAATAATGTCATTTTTATCGCAGTATTCGGTTTAAATGAATACCCGAACAAATTGTCAAAGTTCACATCAATTACTTTCGGATGCTGATTAGCTACCAGAGTTAGATTAGCATTTTTTTTTGCGAACCGGTCTCTGAAAGCTAAATTTGGCGTTAAAAAAACCGCCTTTCTCCAAAAGGGGTTACGGCTAAATTAGCCATGATACTAGATGTTTGGAGAAGAAACGCTAGTTAAATACTTTTAAGTTGTAACGTCAGATATCTTAAACTATTTTAAGATTTTTGTCCAGACGCTAATTTTGAATAAAAGTGGTATAAATTGTGGATAAGATTGAGGCTTCTATTTAGCTTCTCGATCCTTTTGTGCGACGAACATAATTATATGCTTTTTTCTATTTTGTGTCAAGAGTCGTGGGTGGGCATTTTTTGATTATTAATAATATGGCTAAAATTAAAAGAAAAATAGAATGAGATTAATCGATTATATGGTCATATTGGGTTAGTGATTTTGAATTGAGTATAGGGATAAATAAGAATTTGGAGAAAAATAAAAAACCGCCGAGTGTTCTTGTGGAATAATCAGCGGTTTAAGATATTTATTTTATATTTGTCTTCTTTTGATCTCTAACCAGTCCGGTACGGGTGTAAAAGTAATTTCTTTCCAAGAGTCGATTTCTTGCTCAGTTAAGTCGTAATATTTTTGATAAGCAGATTTTTTTGGTGCCATGAGGTGTTCGATCGACTAATCTTTTATAACTCATGGTAGTTTTGCCATTGCCTTCGTCGCGTACTCTTATCCAAGCGCCAATTTTTTCTAATCGGCCATCTGGGTAATCAAAATTCTTTTGGCGAGTGATTTTTTCGGAGTATTCTAAGGTAGCATCAATGGCTTTTAGTTTGGTTTAGGTTTCTTCTGGGTTGATATCTAAAAATTTAGCTTCGATTTCGGTTTTCATATTAGTAATTACAGGTTAATTGTCGCGAAAAAGAGTTTTAATATCTTATTTATATCTTCGATGTTTTGATATTGCTTGATTTGCAGATTTTTATTGCCAGTTAACATGGCGGATATTTTTTTGCTGTCGATTTCTCGATAAAGACAAAGTATAGGTTTGATGTTTTCCATTTTGCCGATTTCATAACCAACTCCTAAGCTCGGAGTGGTAACTTCGGCAATTATAACATCGCACTCACTGAGCCAATTTAAGTCGCGATTATAAATGTATGTTTCTGACGGTCCGTCTTCGCCAAGAGCGGATAAATTTTTATCCCCAACATGTTCGGTTAAAACATCGCCGTATTTTTTGAGTAAATCAATAATCTCAAAGTAGAGCTCTTTGTCGGCGCGACCACCTCTAATTGATCCGGCGAAATAGATTTTCATATGTGCCCAGAGAGAGACTCGAACTCTCAATCCTCGCGGAACATGCTCCTAAGGCATGCGTGTCTACCAATTTCACCATCTGGGCCTATGTATTTTTGATACGATAAAACTATATATAAGATTATGTGATTTTTGCCTGATTGTCAAAGGTAAATGCTTAAAAAAGTGACAAAATACAGTTTTTGTGGTATTATCTCATTATCGTTCCTTACAACCATAACCAAGGAGGTTACATGAATCCAAGAGTTCGCAATGTTTGACGAACTCAAGAAACACAACTCAAGCAGTGTCTGATGTTATTTAATCTTATATTGATAAAAAGCCACGTCATTATTCGTGGCAATGGTAAGGAGTCACATTCTTGAAATCTCAACAAACATGCGGAGAGAGAAAAAATGAGCCAAAATGCTCAACAAGTTCCGGTAAAAGACATTAGGACGATCGTTTTCGTTTCCCAACATCCGTTGTCGGAAACGCAAATGACGGCAATTGAAATGATCCACGGATCAAAATTGCTGGTTAAAGAAAAAGATCTGGTATTTGAATCAACAGAGGATCTGTTGGAATTCTTAAAATGGTGCGAAAAAATGGACGTGCTACCCTATCTGGTTGTGGAACATGCAATGGCTTGCATGGCTGCTCGATCTGGTTATCGCTTCGGTATATTCAAGCGAGATTACACCAGTCGGCATCAGCCAAATGGCTATGCATTGCAAGCGGTCTACATTAACGACAGGGATGCTTGTCATGAAGTGCTACGACTCGTCAATGGCGAGTTCGAAGTGCTGAATGGCAATTACATTACCCCAGTCGAAGAGCCAATGGCTCGAGCCAGCTGACCACTACCTACCACCCCGGAGATCCCGGGGTGCGTTTTTTTATAACTAAAAATAATATGTTATAATAAAAATATGCACAGGAGGTTTTTTAAAATCGGAGGGCTGATTTCGTTACTAATGGTAGCGATTTTTTTATTGCCTAATAAAACAATTGCCGCCAATACGGATATAGTGATTAATGAAATTGGTGCTTTTGAAGCGTCTGACTATGAATGGTTTGAGATATATAATAAAGGAAGCGCGCCGGTAGATATGACTGGTTGGAAATTTTATGAAAATGCCACCAATCATGGTTTGGTAGTTTATCAAGGCAGTGATGCGATAATTGAGCCGAGTGAATATGCAATTATTGCTAACATACCAGCTAAGTTTTTAGAAAAGCATCCTACCTTTGCCGGCACTATTTTTGATAGTTCTTGGGTTACATTGGATGAAGATGGTGAAACAATTGCTTTAAAAACCTCCTCAGTCGTCGATGCTATTGTGGAATCTTTTACATATTTACCATGTCATAATTTTTCGTTAGAAAGAAAAGATCCAAAACAAAATGATTATTCAATAGTAAATTGGCAAGAACATCTAAGCAGTGATACTGCAGGATTAGTGAATAGTAATTTTATTGATAATCAAAACAATAATAGCACTTCTACCAATTCAACCTCTACCAATGCCACTTCAACTGATTCTGGTACTAATACTAGCACTACCAATAATAATGTTAATAATTATATTCCCAATAATTATGCGGTGGTAAACATAAGTGGTGGCGCGGAACGACCGCTAGATTTAGTGATTAATGAATTATTATCTGATCCGGCAGATGGTGAAGCGGAATGGGTGGAGTTATATAACAATACCGATAAAGAAATTAATTTGGCTGGTTGGACGCTAACGGATTTTTCTGGTGCGGTAACTGATTTATCTGGTAGTGTTGCCTCGCATGGTTTTTTATCTTTTGACAACCCCAAGGGTAACTTAAATAATGCTGGTGAATTAGTGATTTTAAAAAATAAAAGTGGCACCATTATCGATCGCGTCGTTTATGGCAGTATTGATGATGGCGCTACTGATCATGCGGTAGTGGCGCACGATCCAAATTCTCTAGCGCGAAGAGTTGATGGGATGGATGTGGGTAGCGATAAGGTGGATTTTGTTTTGGCTAAGCCAACTAAGAATGTGCCTAATATAGTAATAGTAGAAACGATTAATAATGAAACGGCAGAAAATAATTCGTTTATTTTTGCGTCCTCCACAACTTATGCCCAGGTGATTATTACTGAGTTACTTCCCTATCCAGCCACGAGTACGCAAGAAGAATTTATTGAATTACAAAATATTTCTTCTTCGACCGTTGATTTGTTGGGTTGGATATTGGGCGATAAAACAAGTCGAAAATATAAGTTAAATAAAAAAGATTCAGCTAATTTGCTATTAGCGCCACAAAAGTATTTAGTAATTAGTAAGAGTGTTAGTGGTATTTCGTTGAATAATACGCAGAGTGAGAGTGTTTATTTGTATTCGCCTAGCGGTCAAATTATTGATCAAGTTTTTTATGATAAGGCAGTTAAGGGTCAAGCTTACGGTTTAATTAATAATGAATGGCAGTGGTCGGCCAGCAGTACGCCAGAGGCGGTGAATGTTTTAGAAAAAGAAAAGCAAAAACCAGAAATTATTTTAGAGTTAGAAAGTAATCGCGCTGATATCGGTGAGAGTATTGAGTTTGACGCTTCAAAGACCATCGATCCACAAAATGCGCCATTGAATTTTAATTGGCTATTTGGGGATGAGGCGACCAGTTCGGGTATGACGGTATCACATATATATAATAAAGAAGGAAAATTTATTTTAACTTTGCGTGCGACTAATGAATTTGGTTTATTCTCAGAAATAAAGAAAAATATTTATATTAAAAAACCAAAAGCGATAACGGTAGCAAAGGATGGAAAGATATTAATTAGTGACTGGACAGATTGGCCATATGCTCAATTAGACGATTTGGTAAAATTAACGGGCACGGTGGCAGTAGAGCCGGGTGTTTTTGGGGCACAGTATTTTTATATGATTAATAATAATTTTGGCGCTCAGGTTTATTCTTATAAAAAATTATTTCCTCATTTAAAGATTGGCGATGTCGTAACAGTGAGCGGTGTTTTATCACAAACTAATGGTGAAAAACGCATAAAAACTAAGGTAATTGATGATATTCAGTCATTAAATAAAATTGCTTCAACTACGCCAATTAGTTCGGCTATTGGTGATTTAGCTGATGATAATTTGGGCTCATTGGTGAGGGTGGTAGGTACGATTTTAGAGCGTAAAGGGCAAAATATTTACGTGGATGATGGCACTGGAGAGATGCGAATATTAATTAAGGCTAATACGGGTATTGAAAATTTAAAAATTAAAGCGGGCAGTATTTTAGAGACGACGGGAATTTTAACAAATAGCGCTAGCGGTTTTGTTTTATTACCTAGAAATTTGGGTGATTTGCAAGTTGAAAATATCGCCACAACAACAGCGGTAAATACTACGGAACCGTTTCTGAGCGGAGTAAATAAATATTTGATTATGTCTAATTTGTTTTTGTTGGCTTTGATTATCTTTGTGGTAGAGAAAAATAAATTAAAAAAATAAAGTTAGTTTAAAATAAAAAAGAGACACATTACTGTGTCTCTTTTTTTGGTCTTTATAATAATGTTACATTAGCGACCATATCTTTTTCTTCTTTGAATCTCATGACTCTCACGCCTTGGGTATCGCGACCAAGAACGTTGACTTGCTTAATTGGTAAGCGAATTACCTGGCCGTTTTTAGAAATAATTACTAGATCATTAGTCTCATCGCCGTAAACAATCATGGCGTTAACAATTTTGCCCGTCTTATCGGTGATATGAGCAGTACGAATACCGCTACCACCTCTACCTTGAACCTTATAAGCATCTAAATTAGTTTGTTTGCCGTAACCGTTTTCCATGATGACTAATAAGTTGGCGGTTTTGGCGACTGATGGATCAAAGACACTCATACCGACGATGGTATCATTACTCTTTAATTTAATACCTCTAACGCCAGCGGCGGCTCGACCCATTTCTCTGACATCGGATTCTTTAAATCTAATAGATTGACCTTGGGCGGTGACTAAAATGATATTTTCCTTACCGGCTGACGGCATGACCCATTCTAGATTATCGCCAGCATGCAATTTAATGGCAATTAAACCAGAGCGGCGAACATTAGCAAAGTCTTCAATCGGAGTTTTTTTAATAGTACCAGCGGTGGTAACCATGACTAAATATTTATCAGCCTTATCTTCACTAAACGGCAATACGGCCGTTACTTTTTCGTTGGTAGCTAACTGTAAGAAGTTAACAATGGCTTGGCCCTTGGCTGTTCTAGAAGCAACGGGAATATCATAACCCTTTAATTGGAAGACACGACCCTTATTGGTAAAGAATAAAACATCAGCATGGGTAGTAGTCATAAACACCATTTGAATAGCATCTTCTTCTTTGGTGGTTAAACCAATAACACCCTTGCCTCCACGGCCTTGTTGCTTGAAGGTATCGGTTGGCATGCGTTTGATATAGCCATCATTAGTAACCATAACTAAGGTTTCTTCGTTTGGTACTAAATCTTCCATTGAAAAGCTATCTACGGCATGAGCGATAATCTTAGTGCGACGAGGTTCGCCGTATTTTTCTCTAAGATCGATTAATTCTTTTTTAATAATATTTTTTATTTTGACTGCAGAAGCTAAGATGGATTCCAATTCCTTGATCAATTTCATTTTCTCGGCTAATTCATTTTCAATTCTAGCTTTTTCCATGTTAGCTAGTTGTTGCAAGCGCATTTCCAAAATGGCCGTAGCTTGAATTTCGCTAAGTTTGAATTTTTTAACTAAATTGATTTTAGCTTCTTCTTTATCTTTAGATTTTTTGATTGTTTCAATAACCTGATCAATTTTAGTTAAGGCCAAAACCAAGCCCTCTAAGATGTGAGCCCGTTCTTTGGTTTTATCTAAGTCGAATTGAGTGCGTCTGGTAACTACTTGCGTGCGGTGTTTAATATATTCCTCTAAAACCATTTTCAAAGTAAGTACCTTAGGCTGAATACCATCCACCAAAGCCAACATGTTCATGTGGAAAGCAGTTTGTAACTGAGTGTGCTTAAATAGTTGGTTTAAAATCTTTTTTGGATAAGTATCTTTTTTTAATTCAATTACCACACGAACGCCATCTTTATTGGATTCGTCGCGTAAATCTTTAATGCCCTCAATCTTTTTTTCTTTAACTAATTCGGCAATTTTTTCTAATAAATTAGCTTTATTGGTTTGGTAGTTAACCTCGTGTACTAAAATACGGCCAAGGCCATTTTTTGTTTCTTCAATTTCGGTTTTGGCACGACAAACGATACCGCCACGACCAGTAGCATAAGCCTCTTTAATATCTTTGTTGCAATAAATAATACCGCCAGTTGGAAAATCTGGACCTTTAATAAACCCGCACAAATCTTCAATGGTGCAAGCAGGGTTATCAATTAGGTGGATGGTGCCATCGATTACCTCGGCTAAGTTATGAGGTGGAATATTGGTGGCCATACCAACGGCAATGCCTTGAGTACCGTTGATTAATAAGTTTGGCAACTTGGCTGGTAAAACTTTTGGTTCCTTATGAACGCCGTCATAGTTAGGAGCGAAAGCGACAGTGTTTTTTTCAATATCAAACATCAATTCTTCAGCGATTGGAGAAAGTTTAGCTTCGGTGTAACGCATCGCAGCGGCGCTATCCCCATCCATAGAACCAAAGTTACCTTGACCTCTAACTAATGGATGACGCAAAGAAAAGTCTTGCGCCATTCTAACTAATGTATCGTAGATAGACATATCACCATGAGGATGATATTTAGCCATTACTTCACCGACCACATTGGCAGATTTACGGAATTTAGCATTAGCCTTTAAGCCAATATCCCACATGGCGTAAAGCACGCGACGATGTACTGGCTTCATGCCGTCGCGTACATCTGGTAAGGCGCGAGAAACGATAACGGACATCGCATAGTCTAAATAACTTTCTTTTATTTCTTGATCAATTTGGCGTTCGGAAATATGGGCGTCAGGAGTGACGGGCAAGGACATTTTTTCTTGCTTCCCTTTGGCATCATTCATAGCTCTCAATTATTTTAAAAAATTAACAGTCGATAAAATTTTATCAATCGTGGCGTCGTATAGTTTCCAGTTCTTATCTAAAATGACGCTGATTTCATAAATGGATTTGTTATAACTAACGATTAACATGGAATAAACATTTTTCTCATCTTCTTTTTGGTATTCAATGGCAGATTGTTTAGCAAAGATGGTCGGAGTAGATGAGGTATAAGTAGTAGTGCTTAACCATGATTTAAGTGGCGTTGCCTTAGGATTGGTTTTTTGGGTGATATTAATTGTGACGATGGTACTAGAAGAATTCGGGTCATTTTTACTAATGGTTAAAGTGGATCCATTATCGTTTTTTTGCCAATCGGTTGGATATTGTAAATTAACCTTAGTAATATCAGAGGTGAAATATGGCCAAGTACTGGTAGATAAGCTGGCAGCGACGCGAGCCAATATTTCTTTTTTAATATTTTCCATTGACGAACTGCTGATTTGAACAACGGCTTCGTTTAATTTTTCCTGTTGAGTATTGAGAGTGTTTTGCATTTCCTTAAAGCCATCCCCTAATTGATTAATGATATCGGATTGGTTGAAGCTAAAAGTAATTTTGTTAAGGTTGTTTTTTAGAGAAAAGAAAAATCCAATTACTAATAGGATAGCGGCCGCGACAACGAAAAAAGTAATGATGCGATTTTTTTTGGTTGTTTCTGATGAGGTTTCATTAATAGAAACATATTGATGTCCCACAGCTTCTACTGGCACAGTCTCTTTGTTGACAGTAAGAGGTGTTTTGGCGACCATTTTAATTGACGGCGCTTGCTTGGCCGGTCGGTTATTTTTTTTCACTATTTTTTTGATAACCTTTTTAGCAGCAGATTTTTTTTTCATGCTGAAAAAAATTAAATGTTAAATAAAATTACTTTGGTTTTTTCTGGGTCGAGTTCTTTTTTACTGATTTTAAATTTATCTACAGTTTCGGGTGAGATTCCGATAGTTTTGATAAAAATATCTGATGAATCAGCTTTGATTTTTAAGCCCTCAATGTGGTAATTGGTAGGAATGACAACCCGGGGCTCTATTTCATTAATTACTTTATCAGCCGCTTCGGCGTTCAAAACGCCATTACCGCCAATAGGAACAAATAGAATGTCAATATTACTTAAGCGATCAAGTTGTTCGGCGTTAAGGGGCGAATTGAGGTCGCCCAAAAAGGCCAAATGCAATCCCTCTATCTTAATATTAAAGATGGAAGAAACTTTTTTGGCGCCATTTTCTTTGGTAGGAAAAACAGGAACGCCATAAAAAAAGATATCCTTAGTTTCGTATTCCCCAGAATTTTTAATAATGAATGGCTCCCCTTTTATATCAGCTAAGCGATCTTTTTCTTTATTGCCATCAGTCATTATTACAATATCGGCTTGAGATCGAACGGATTTTAAACCGCAAGATTCATCAATGGGATTGGTGATTAGAGTAATATCGTTGCCATCATGTTTGGTTTGGATTTTGAAGCAAGATTGTCCGAGCCATTGAATCTGCATAAGTAATTTGCTAATATTTAAAATCAGTGGAACTGCTGAAGTTCACGCGATGTCATTATTTTACTACATTTCGTCGAGCAGTTCAAGATAGGAGTAATAATGAATAAGCAATAATCGTCCCCGTAGTCCAACGGATAGAACAGAGGTTTCCTAAACCTACAATCCAGGTTCGATTCCTGGCGGGGGCATAGTATAAAAAACGAGTCTTAATGACTCGTTTTTTTGATTTAGTGATGGAGCTATGATCAATTTATGTGAAACATTTCCATTGTTGACATATTTTGTTGAAAGTATTAACGTTTATGGCTATAAGTCGTACATTATTAGTGCTAAGCCAACCAACAGTCAAGGAGGATGGTACCATGACAAAGAGCGCGTTAGATAGTGGCGTGGATTGCTCTGGGTTATTTCTAAACCCAAGGTCGGAACCGGAGGTTGTCGTCGCAGACCCCAAGGAAGTTATTCCCTTCCAGGGACTTGACCCCAACAGTTTGGGCAAGGGTTTTTTCATGCGTCGCGCGTTTAAGGTCATTATTGGTGAAGATGAGATGAAAAACATTCGCTTCACCTCCATGGCGATTTGCGGAATCCTCGTTAGATTCGTTGGCTGGGAAGTTTCGCTGGTTGGCGAAGATATTCGCATTAACGGCTGGTATGATCCGGCTTGCCACAAGGGCGTTTATGTTCATGGCGAAGAGGTTCTTTGCCCCGTGCCCCATGAAGCCCCATTTACAATGTGCCCGATTCTTGCCATGGCTTAGTCTCTTTGCTCCGCACCAAGCGGAGCTTTTTATTTTGGTTAATTTACTGTTATTTGTGAGTAAAGGTATTTTTTGGCTTAATTTACTATTTTATTCAACGAATTGATATGTGGATGAATGTGGATATCTGTGGACAACCTGTTATGTATGTGGACAAATGTCTAGACATGTCTAGACATAACTTTTTAGCACGGTTGTGTATTAAATAGGGGAAATGTATATTTTTTAGCTAAATTTAAACAAAATATAGACGCTACATTGACAAGGATGGTCATTTATTGTCTTTTATGAATATAATGATATTTTTTGCCGCTGATATTGAT
>CAZNIV010000031.1:0-12384 GCA_964573235.1 uncultured Gammaproteobacteria bacterium | reverse complement strand
GAGATGGTATTATCCAAAATGGTATGAATGGCACAATTGATGCGGGGGAGACTTGCGATTCTAAGAATTATGACATAGTTGCTGCCAATAAGGCTGATAATCTTAACAATCAACCTTACCAAGTTTGCTTAGAGGGTGCCAATAAATGTATAAATTTTAGTAGTTTAAATGTTGATGTCACTCATTCTTATGGTGGAAATTATGTTACTAATTCCTATATAAATCAGGATAATAAAACAACTGGTTTACTTAAGGTTGGTAGTAATAGTGTTACGCTAAAAGAAGGGGTTAATTATTGGAAGCTTGGCGGTGACAATGGCGATTCTGATCCAGCTGTTTGTCAGCAAGGCTCTCGTGATGTTTTGACTTTTGATAATGGGTTAACTTTGTCTACGGATGATTGGAAAGATATAGTTGGAGACACAGGTGTATTTGGTTTTTATATTCAAAATGACATTAAGTATGTTTGGGAAACATATTCTGGCTGGGGTGATTGTGCGGGTATTCTTGGTACAAGAAAATTGATTGTTAAAAAGAATGTCTTGACCGTTGTTAATAATCAGTATAAGTGTTATGAGCCTAATAATCCTAGCGGTCAGCAATGCACTCAGTATGGTGGTTTTTGTGGCGATGGTATTATTCAAGATGGCACTAACGGCACTATTAATGCCAATGAGAGTTGTGATCCGGCTATGACAGATGTAAAGGCAATGTGTCTTAAATTGCAAAGAAGTAATCCAAGTGGTGGTGATATAAATATTAGAAAAATTGATTGCAATAATTCGGCTATTATAAATAGTAATAAAGATAGCATTCAGGCATTATATCGGCTTAACTGCATTGGTTGTCAAATGATGGATTGTAGCTTGACTACGGGCACAACGGTGCTATGGTATTCAACCGTTTCAAGTGCATATGGTATAAATTTTTCGGTGGTTGAGTCTACTGGTAGTGACACAACGATTACATTGCAGAATAATAAGTTAGAAATAACAGGAGCAGGTGGTTTTTGTAGTAATGGTTGTAGTGGTAGCGGGGTTTATTTTGATCAAGAGTTTGGGAATGTTACAGGAAATAAAAGCATTGATTTGATTAGTCACTCGATGAATTTTGGTAGTAATATTTTAAAGTCTAATGGTGGCAACTCTGTTGGCGGAATAATTGATAGTATAATTGATAAAACAAACACGGTTAGCCCATATTTTTCTATGAATATCAAAGACCATTCTCCAAAGGGCGATGATGCGGATAAAGATATAAATCAGGCTGGTTTTTATTATAATTGGACTTATCAGGCTCCAGCTGAGATTATAAATGGTTGTCAGGCGTTAAAATATAATAATTGTACCGCAATTCAGGGGGCTAGTTTAAAGGTGGCGGCAAATGTTCATCAGAGTTCTTTTTTGAATGGTTTAAATGTAACTCATGGTGAGTATTCAGGATTAGTGGGTGTTAATATTCGTCCAGGTAAAAATGTTCTTGCTATAAGAGGTTATCTTTATATTCCTAATATTCCGAATGTCTATATTTCTCCCAATATCTCCCATGGTATTGCTGCCAAATTAGATCTTTTAGGTTGTTCAACTATTGATACTGCCAGTGTGGCGGGATGGAAATGCTCTAATTCGGCCCCTGATAATTGGATGGATGTTGATTTTGATGATTCTGCCTGGCCGGTAGCGGTGGCAGTAGGTGATCAGGCCAATGATGTTAAATATCAAGTCGGAGTAAGTGGCGCCGTTTGGACTAATTCAATCACGAGCAATGCTTATTGCCGTTATACTTTTAATGCCAATTAATTATTATGGAAATAAAACAAATTAAAATTTTAATTGGAATAGTTGTTTGTTTATTATTAATCATGATTACTTGGTGGATGACTTTTAGGTTGCCAGTTAAATTATCGCCAGTTGCTATTGATAATAGTAGTAATGTTGATGTTTTTAAAATTTCTCAAAAGGCAATTGATGCTAACAATGAAGAGGAATGTTTGGTTTTAACTGGCTCAGATTTGGATAATTGTTTTTATGCTTTGGCGACAATAAATAATAAATTTTCTTTGTGCGGTAAGATTAAGGATTCTGATTTACAATTAAGGTGTAATGAAAAAAATATTGTTAATAATTCAGTGGATATTAAAAAATGCTCTAGTATTATTAATAGTGATTTGCAGTATCAGTGTAAGGTAAGTGTTTTTAATTTTGCAACCAGTACGAATAGCTGTCAAAGTGTGGCAATGGGGGATATTGATTTGTGTTATGATACGGTTAATTTTAATCAGTCTATTGCTAAGCGTGATTTAAATTTGTGTAGTAAAATTAAAGATAGTTATAAAAAACAAGATTGTTTAGAAATTATTAATCGTAGTGTGCCAAGTTTTAAATAAGGGTTGATTGAAAGTCATTAGTCAAAAATGTTATAATAAAAGCATGTTTGATCAAGTACCAAAATTAAATAATCCCGTACCTAGTAAAACGGTTGAGCCACCATTGGCCCTACCGCAGATTGATGATATCTTTTCTAGTAAACAGCCATTAGAAATAAATAAATTGAATCAGGTAGTGACGCCAAAGGCGGTTAATCAGATACCACCGGTTATCGCAAATAATCCGTCGGTTTTTCCAATCGATACTGACGAACTTTATGGCGGAAAAGCTTTTTGGCAGAGTAGTGTGATTATTTCTATTTTGTCAGTGGTGTTATTGGGGGTTTTGATAACGGGCATGGTTTTTGGCTATAAGGCGCTTAAGGCTAGTGATCAAGTGCGTAGCAATTTTAAAAATATACTTTCCACAACGGGTGCAACTTCTACTAAGAATGGGGCTACTACAAAAGTGGCGACCAGTACGAATAAAGCAAATGTCAATCAAGTAGCGACTAATGGTAATACGGCAACTACTACGGCAATAGTAGAACCGGTTTTAGTGGATTCAGACCATGATGGGCTATCAGATGTTCAAGAAAAACAATTAGGTACTAACCCAAACGATCCAGATACGGACCATGATGGCTTAATGGATGGTGCTGAGGTAAATGGTTTTCATACTGATCCTAAAAATGCTGACACAGATGGTGATGGTTATAAAGATGGAGCAGAGGTGATTAATGGATATGATCCATTAAAGCCAGGAACTGCTAGATTACTTAAGATCCCAGGGTTATAAATAATAAAATCAAATATTATGTTTGGTGAACAGATGAATAATAAGAAAATTGAACCGGTAAACTTACCTAAGTCAGCGCCGATTAAGGAAGAGATTTATGTTATGCCGGAAAAGTTTCATAATCAACCGGTGGATAATTCTAATAAAGTATTATTTTTAGTATTAATAATTTTAGTAGTGGCGCTATTGGGTTCTGGTATTTATTTCGCTATCGATATAATGAAAAAAAATAGCACTAAGGTTATTCCAGTAGCAATTAATCAACCGGTAAAAATAGAAGAGCCAATAACAGAAACCCCTAAGCCAGTAGTCCCAGTTAATTCTCCAGCCACTACAACCGAGGTCGTTGCTACTTCTACGAGTACGGTTGCCACTTCTACTATTGAGGTTGCTCCACCGGTTGTTAGCCCATCAACCCCACCAATTTTGGCCATGGATTCAGATGTAGATAATTTAACGGATATTGAAGAGGGTATAATTAGCGCTGATCCAAATAATCCAGATACTGATGGTGATACTTACAAGGATGGAGACGAGTTGATTAATGGCTATAATCCTTTGTTGGCTGGTTCCAGTGATAGCGCTAAATTATCGTCAGCTGTTTTTATGAATGGTTTTACTACTAATTTTGTAACAGATAACTTTAGAGTACTTTATTTTCATAACTGGCAGGTCAATGCCATTGCCGCTACTAAGCAGTTGTTTATTACAACTAATACTGGTGAAATTATTAAAGTTTCTATCAAAGACAATCCTACTTTATTATCTTCCGCTAACTGGTATTTGCAAAATAACCCTAGCGTGAGCTTAAGTCAGATTAAGAGTGTTAAAAACTTTGCTAAAACCATGGATGGTATTATTTCTTCCGATGGGTTAACAATGGTTTTTTCTGATTTGATTGGCGGTAAGGTTTATGTGACTGAATATATACGCAATGCGGATGCTACCTTCCGTTACCCAGCATTATTTCAGGCTTTAGCTAAAAGTATTACGCCTATTGTTAATTCGATTTTGCCTAATCAAGATTCGGCTAACAGCACCTCATCGGCCACCTCAACGGCTACGAGCACCCCAAGTCTTTAAAATGATTAATTTTGAAATCAGCCAATCAGTAAAATCACCAGTTAATGGTAATTGGTTAAAGACGATAGTAAAAGTCTTTGCTTCGGTTTTAAAAATAAAATCAGGCTATTTTTCATTGGCTTTTATTTCGGCGGAAGAGATGCGTAAGTTGAATTATAGCTACCGAGGGAAAGACAAGGTGACAGATGTATTAAGTTTTGAAGAGTTTAATGATATTCCTACGGATGATAAACAGAGATTTTTAGGGGAGGTAATTATTTGCCCTGACCAATTAAAAAAACAGGCTAAGGAGTACGGCGTTTCTATTAAGGCAGAAACAGCTAGATTATTGGTGCATGGCCTAGTTCATTTGATGGGTTATGATCATGAAAATGTTAGTCAAAAAGAGGAGCAAAAAATGGTAACTCTTGAGCAAAAAATATTAGTTAAATTAAAGGTTTAGTTGTTTTTGTTAATTTTGGCAGGTTGAACACAAAAGTTATTCAGTTGCACATTTGCCTGAACAACTTTTTTTTATTATAATTTATTGTATTAAGATAGTCTTTAAAGGGGATAAATGACAACATCAAGAGATAATCTAATCGTCGGCCTAGACATCGGTTCTACCGCTATTAGAATTGTAGCAGGGCAGAGGTCTCGTCGAGATGAGAAAATTCAAATTATTGGGGCTGTAGAAGCTCCAGCTAGTGGTATTAGTAAGGGCGTGATTAATAATATCGAGAACGCTGTTTCTTCTATTTCTACGGCGGTAGAAAAGTTAGAAAGAATGATTAGCCAGCCCGTGCACTTTGTGTGGGTTGGAGTTTCTGGTAGTCATATTATTACCCAAGAAAGTCGAGGAGTAGTAGCTGTGTCTAAGCCAGATGGTGAGATTCGTCAAGAAGATATGAATCGCGCCATTGAGGCATCAAAAGCAGTAGCTGTTCCGCCTAATTATGAAACACTTCATGTAATCCCTAAAAGTTTTACGGTTGACTCACAAACAGGGATTAAGGATCCAATTGGCATGACGGGAATTCGCTTAGAGGCACATACTCAGATTATTTATGGATTAGTAACGCAAACGAAGAATTTGGCCAATTGCATTCATCGGGCCCAGTTGGATATCGAAGACATGATTTTAAGTATCTTAGCGGCCTCCGAGAGTGTTTTGACGAATCGTCAAAAAGATTTGGGAGTAGTATTGGTTAATATAGGTGGGGCGACTACTAGTCTAACGGTTTTTGAAGAGGGGGATATTTTGCATACGGCAGTTTTACCGATTGGTTCGGAGTTAATTACAAATGATATAGCTATTTGTTTGAGGGTATCTATTGAAACGGCCGAAAAAATTAAAATTCGCGAAGGCAGTTGTTTGGCAAAAGACTTTAAAAAACAAGACATTATTAAATATAGCGACTTAGGTGCACCAGAAGAAGGAAGTTTTTCTAAAAAGATGGTAGCTGAAATTATTGAAGCACGCGTGGAGGATATTATGGAGCGAGTAGATAAAGAATTAAAGAAAGTTGGTAAGTCTGGTACTTTGCCAGCGGGAGTAGTGATTACTGGTGGTGGTGCTAAAATTCCTGGCCTAGTAGAGGTAGCCAAGCATACCATGAGATTGCCAGCATCGTTGGGCTATCCGCAAGAATTGATTTCTAATATAGATAAGGTTAGTGATTTATCGTTTACTACCGCTATTGGTTTGGTGCTATGGGGGGCTCAAACGGCTAAGCCCGGAATGCGTATTAAGGGTATAGGCAGTAGTTTTGAGAAGACAGTTAGTAATATTAAAAAAATGATTGGCTCGTTTCTACCCTAATTAATAAGTATTCAAAATAATTAACAATATGCCAGAGATTAAACCAGAAATTGAAACCTTCGCGAAAATTAAAGTAGTTGGTGTTGGCGGTTCCGGTTGTTCCGCAGTTAATCGTATGATTGCTTCTAAAATAAAAGGAGTGGAGTTTATTGCTATGAACACAGATGTTCAGGCGCTACAGCATAATAATGCCAAAATTAAGTTACACTTAGGACAAATGACCACCAAAGGATTGGGCGCGGGCATGAACCCAGAGGTTGGTGCTCAAGCAGCTGAAGAAAGTATTAATGAAGTTCGTGATTTACTTAAGGGTGCTGATATGGTTTTTGTTACTTGTGGCTTAGGTGGTGGCACGGGTACAGGAGCGGCGCCAAGAATTGCCGCAGTGGCAAAAGAGCTCGGTGCTTTAGTGGTGGCCATTGTTACTAAACCGTTTAAATTTGAAGGTAAACAGCGATCAGAGATTGCAGAAAGGGGTTATCAGGAATTAGCTCAGCGAGTAGATACAATTATCACTATTCAGAATGATAAGATTTTACAAAATGTTGATAAAAAAACAGGGTTTACAGAAGGCTTTGGCTTAGCTGATGAAGTATTACGCCAGAGCATTCAGGGCGTTTCCGAAATTATTACAGGTTATGGTGATGTGAATGTGGATTTTGCCGATGTAAAGGCGATTATGAAAGATGCTGGCACTGCCTTGATGGGTATTGGTGAGGTGGCAGGTGATAATCGGGCAGTAATGGCGGCTAAGAAAGCAATTTCCTCTCCATTATTAGATTTATCTATCGATGGTGCTAAGGGCGTTTTATATATCATCTCAGCTAGTGCCTCGCTAACAATGGATGAAGTTAATGAAGCCTCTTTGATTATTACTGAAAATGCCGATCCTAATGCTAAGGTGATTTTTGGTGTCGTAATAGATGAATCACTAAAAGATAAAATTCGTATCACAGTGGTAGCTACTGGTTTTGGGGATAAAAAAACACCAAATGCTTTTAGTCAGCCAGTAAAAAATACTTTTACAGTTAGGCCAGTAGTAACGGATAAGCCATTAGAACCAAGAGGTAATGTTCAATCGGCAGGCGTGGCTCATTATGAAGAAGAAAAGCCTCGATCAACCGGATTTGCTAATAATTCGGGGAGTAATGTGGTTAATCACCCAATGCACCAGCCTATTTCAAGTCATAATTTAGTTAAGCCCCAGTCTTCTTATGTGATTCCATCAGCCGAAGAGGAAATGGAAACCCCGTCTATTTTTAAAAAGAGAGGTTTAACTAGTCGCTACGTTCCTGGTCAGCCAATTAATTTGGAAGAATCGGAAGATGAAGAGTCTGAAGATAATAAGCCTCAAGTTGGTTTTACGGGGCATTCAGTCGAGTCGGTTGCTGGTTCGCCTTTTGACATGAACACTAATGATAATGAAGATTTGGAGATGCCTACATTTTTGAAGAAAAAAATGAAATAAATAGTGATTAGACGCCCCTTAAATTCTGGGGCGTCTAATATTTTTTGTGGATAACTTTTATGATTTGAAATTAGTAATTTATTTGACAAAAAAAGCTTTAAATTTAAAGGAAAAAAAATCATAAAAAATTTCTTTGACAGCGGGCAATTTATTAGTATAAAATGATAGTGCTAAACGGAAGGTGGCACCTAGGTAATATAAAATAACCTGAAGTGGAAGGATGGGTTATTTTTTAATTCCGAGGTATTGAGGTGTTTACTAAATTATATCTTTATAATATGGGAGAAAGTGAAATTAAACAGATTCGTAAAAGAGGGGGAGACATTGTTGATTTTGACTTAGCCAAGATCGTCACCGCTATTTATAAAGCACTTAGTGCTATTGGTAAAGATGACATGGAAGCGGCTAAAAAGATGGCCAATCAGGTGGTATTAGCGGTTAATGGTAAATTTCATCATCGCTCTATTCCAGCCGTGGAAGAAATTCAGGATATTGTAGAAGAGGTTTTGGTTAAAAATGACCAGTATAAAGCAGCAAAATCTTATATTCTTTATCGCGAACAACATGCTCGTTTGCGTGAGATGAAAAAGATGATTGATTCGAATGATTTGATCGATGGCTATTTAAAGCAGTTAGATTGGCGCGTCAAAGAAAACGCCAATATGTCTTATTCCTTGCAGGGATTAAATAATCACGTTTCCTCGGCAATTTCTTCTAATTATTGGTTGAATAAAATATATCCTGGTGAAATTCGCGATGCACATAATGGTGGTGCCTTTCACTTGCATGATTTACAGTTGTTGGCTACTTATTGTTGCGGTTGGGATTTGCAGGCTCTTTTGCGCTTAGGTTTTGGTGGCGTGGAGGGAAAGATTAATTCTAAGCCGGCCAAGCGTTTCCGCGTAGCTTTGGGTCAAATTGTTAATTTCTTCTATACCTTACAAGGTGAAGCGGCTGGGGCGCAGGCGTTTGCGGATTTTGATACCCTTTTAGCGCCATTTATTCGTCATGATGGTTTAGATTACACTCAGGTTAAGCAGGCAATGCAAGAATTCATTTTTAATGTTAATGTACCTACTCGTGTCGGCTTTCAAACGCCATTTACTAATTTAACCTTTGATTTAACTTGCCCATCTACTTTGGCTAATGAAGCAGTAGTTATTGGTGGATTGCCTCAGGCGTCAACTTATAAAGAGTTTCAGCCAGAAATGGACATGATTAATCGAGCCTTTGCCGAAGTGATGATGGAAGGTGATGCTAATGGTCGCGTGTTTACTTTCCCAATTCCGACTTATAATATTTCTAAAGATTTTGATTGGGAAAATAAGGTTATTGATCCAATTTGGGAGATGACTGCTAAGTACGGTATTCCTTATTTTGCTAACTTTATTAATAGCGATATGAGTCCAGACGATGCTCGTTCGATGTGTTGTCGTTTACGTTTGGATAATCGCGAATTACGCAAGCGTGGGGGTGGTTTATTCTCAGCCAACCCATTAACGGGTTCTGTTGGTGTGGTAACAATTAATTTGGCGCGTATTGGTTATTTATCTAAAACCAAAGAAGAGTTTTTTTCTCGTCTAGGTGCTTTGATGGATTTAGCTAAGCAGAGCTTAAAATTAAAGCGCGATATTTTAGAAACATTCACCGAACAAGGATTGTATCCTTATAGTCGTTATTACTTGAAAGATATTAAAGAAAGATTTGGACAATATTGGAAGAATCATTTTAATACCATCGGTCTAAATGGCATGAATGAAGCGTTGATGAATTTCATGGGTAAAAGTATTAACACCGATGAGGGCCAAGAATTGGCTTTGGAGATTATGGATTTTATGTTACGGAGATTGGGTGTTTATCAGGAAGAGGATAATCAACTATACAATCTAGAAGCGACCCCGGCCGAAGGTGCGACTTATCGTTTTGCTAAAAAGGATAAAGAGTTGTACCCAGACATTATTGTGGCTAATAATAAGGCTTATATTGAGCGTGGTGCTGCTCCTTATTACACAAATTCGACTCATTTGCCAGTATCTTATTCCACTGATTTCTTTGATGTTTTAGAAAAGCAAGATAAGTTGCAAACGAAATATACTGGCGGTACGGTTATTCACGGCTTTGTTGGTGAGAAGATGCCAAACATTGAAAGTACTAAGAATTTAGTTAGAAAAGTAGCAGAAAGTTTCCATTTACCATACTTTACGATCACTCCAACATTCTCAATTTGTCCAAAGCATGGTTATATCGGTGGTGAGCATAAATATTGCCCGATATGTGATGAAGAAATTGGCTATTTTAACGAACAAAAAGAAAAGTTGGCCATTTAATTTTGCGAGTTTGTAAAATAAGAGTATAATTATAAGTGAGTATAAATAATTAAGTTTAATACGCTATGGAAGGGGCAATTAAACAGGTCAAGCGACAACCTTGTGAGGTTTACTCCAGAATCGTCGGTTACATTCGTCCAGTTGATCAATGGAATCCTGGCAAGCAGTCAGAATACCATGATCGAAACACGTTCGATTTTTGCAAAAATAAGTAGTTTATCATGAAAATCGGAGGTCTTCAGCCATTAACTTTGACTGATTATCCCGGCAAGGTGGCAGCGATTATATTTACCAGTGGGTGTAATATGCGCTGCCATTTCTGTTATAATCCCAATCTTGTTTTGCCGGAATTAATCGCCCAACAATTCTTTATGCCAGAAGAAGAGGTTTGGCGTACCTTAGAAAATAGAAAAAAGTATTTAGACGCTATCTGTTTAACTGGAGGTGAGCCGTTAATGCAAGAAGATATTATTGATTTTTGTCGGCGTTTAAAAAAACTAGGTTATCTAATTAAATTAGATACTAATGGTTTGATGCCACAAAAATTGGCAGAGATAATTGGCGCTGGTGTGATAGATTATATTGCCATGGATATTAAGGGGCCACTTAATAATTATGAAAAATATTGTCAGATAGCGGTGCCCGAAGATGTTATTATTAAAAGTATTGGTTTAGTGATAAATAGTGGCATTGATTACGAGTTTAGAAGCACCTTAGTGAGGGGGTTGCATGATAGAGAAGATGTAGTTAAAATGGCGGAAGCAATTAAAGGTGCTAAAAAATATTATTTGCAAAACTTTTTTCAGCCAGAGCATATTGTAAATGAGCAGTTTGTTGGTGGTAGTTTTGGTCCAAAAGAAATGGAAGCTTTAAAGGAGGTGGCGCGCTTATTAGTTGACGCTACGGAAGTTAGGTGTTAAGCTATAACGTTATGAATGAAGTTGCTGTCAAAATTAAAGAGTTAATGGCTAATATCAGCCGATCTTGGGGGTTACTTTGACCTCGATAGTTATCCGTTAAAAATTAAAGATTTAGAAACGGCCATGGCGAGTCCGGATTTTTGGCGTGACCAAGAAAAGGCGCAAAACCTTAGCCGTCAGCATCAAAATTTAAAAAGTAAATTAGGGCATTGGCAAGATATTAAACAAGAAGCCGAAGAGTTGGAGCAGTTAGCGGAAATGATAGGCGACGATGAAAAGGAGCAGACGGAATTAATGATTAGATTAGCGGAAGTAGAAAAAAAGTTTGCTGCTTTGAATTTTGATTTATTATTTTCTGGGGCGCATGATGGTGATAATGCCATTGTGTCAATTCACTCGGGTACTGGTGGGGTGGATGCTCAAGATTGGGCGGAAATACTATTAAGAATGATTTTACGCTTTGCTGAACGTCATGATTTTAGTGCTAAAATTATTGATAAAAACGAAGGTAGTGAAGCGGGTATTAAGAGTGTTACACTGTCAATTGAGGGTGATCATGTTTATGGTTGGTTAAGATCAGAAAATGGGGTGCACCGTCTAGTGCGCATTTCGCCATTTGATGCAGAAAAAATGCGTCATACTTCCTTTGCGTTAATTGAGGTTTTACCGGAATTGGCGGATGATAATAATTCTTTAATTAAAGAAAGTGATTTAAAAATAGAAGTGATGCACGCCTCTGGTCATGGTGGCCAAAGTGTTAATACCACTAATAGCGCCGTTCGTATTACTCATATACCAACCGGTTTAACGGTTAAATGTCAGAACGAGCGTTCCCAAGTGCAGAATAAGGCCAATGCTTTAAAGATATTACAGTCTAAATTGGCGCAAATTATGGAAGAAAGGGGAGTGGATAAGCTTAAAGAAATTCGCGGAGAGTATCAGCAAGCGCAATGGTCTAATCAGTCCCGTTCTTATGTGATGCAACCATATAAATTAGTCAAAGATCATCGTACCGATCATGAAACTCCAGATATTGATCGAGTGCTTAATGGTGATTTTGATGATTTTGTAGCCAGTTTTTTGGAATCAAAATTGAAAAAATAACCCATTTTTAGGAAAATGATAACTTGGCAACCACCGCAGATTTTTACGGCAGGTAGTTTGAGTTTTATTTTTGGCGTGATTTTGGGTTATTTTTATCAAGCCCCAGCCTTTATTTTGGTTGGTGTTTTTTTATTGGGAATAATTATTGGACTAGTATCTTGGTCTAAACTTTGGGTGCGTTGGTTGGTTTTAATTTTATTGGCATTCATTTTGGGTTTTTGGCGTTATAATATTACTTATCCTGACTATACTAGTATTAATAAAATCTATTATTACTTAAATCAGGAGGCGGAAATTTCGGGGCGGATTATTAGCGTGGGAAGGCGAGTAGGAAATCAGAAAATTATTATCAATACTCAAGGCTTGAGGGTTAATCGCCAAGATAAATTAGTAAGTGGTAAGGTTTTGGTTTCCTTGCCCCTTTATCCAGAATATTGGCCGGGTCAAAGGGTGGTAGGGTTGCGTTTATTGGTTAAACCTAAAAAGTATGAAGATTTTGACTATGAGAAATATTTGG
>CAZNIV010000030.1:1110-12561 GCA_964573235.1 uncultured Gammaproteobacteria bacterium | reverse complement strand
AATTTAATTTAGCTGAAATAGCTTATTATTCTACGCCTTATGAATCAGTTGATCCGATGGATAAGGCGATTTCTGGTTTTGGTTATCAATATGATAATGAGGAGTTATCGTTAGTTAGAGAATATGAGTTTGATCATGATTTATTAGCAATGTCTCGCGTTTTTGAGCGAGGGGTTAATAAATATTTAATTGCTGCCAAGGGTGCTCCAGAAGCAATTATGGATTTATGTCATTTGTCGGATAAAAAAATGGCTGAGCTGAGATTGGAAATTGATAAAATGGCTAATAAGGGGTTGAGAATTATCGGTTTGGCGAAAAGCGAATTTTCTAAGAAAAAAGCAGCGACTAGTCAGCATGATTATGATTTTAAATTTGTAGGTTTTCTTGGGTTATCCGATCCTATTCGTCCAGAAATACCAGAATCCATCAAAGTTTGCTATGAAGCGGGTATTAGGGTAATTATGATTACGGGCGATTATCCGTTAACGGCGATTAATATTGCTCAGCAGATTGGGTTAAATAATTATCAGCAAGTAATTAGTGGTCAAGAATTAGAAAAGTTATCTGATAGTGAATTATCTGAAAAGGTAAAAGTAACTAATATTTTTGCTCGTATTATACCGGCTCAAAAATTACGCATTGTTAATGCCTTAAAATCTAACGGTGAAGTAGTCGCAATGACTGGCGATGGCGTTAATGATGCCCCAGCGCTAAAGGCGGCTGATATCGGCGTGTCGATGGGTGAGCGCGGTACTGATGTGGCCAGAGAGGCCTCATCTTTGGTATTAATGGATGATAATTTTTCTTCAATCGTAGCGGCAGTGAAGATGGGGCGTCGAATTTATGAAAATATTCGTAAGGCGATTACTTATGTTTTTTCGATTCACATTCCGATTGCTATTATGTCATTTATTCCGCCAATATTTGGTATGCCTTTAGTTTTATTGCCAATGCATATTGTTTTTATGGAAATGTTAATTGATCCATCGTGTTCTATTGTATTTGAAATGGAAAAAGAAGAGGCGGATATTATGAAGCGTAAGCCGAGGTCGGGTAAAGAAAAGCTATTTAATAAAAAGATGATTTTGACCGGGTCGTTTCAAGGGTTGTCGGTTTTAATTTTGGTTTTATTGATTTATGTTATCGCTGTTTATAAGGGATTGGATGATAATACCGTAAGAACTATTGCCTTTATTACTTTAACGGTGGGTAATGTGGGGTTAGTTTTTACTAATCGTTCGGATAAAAATATTTTTGTGACCGCTAACCGAAGCGTTAATAAGGCATTCATTTCAGTTTCTGTTTTTGCTACAATCTTTTTACTTTTGACTGTCTATGTGCCATATTTGCGTGATATTTTTCAGTTTGCTATTTTACCTTGGTATTTATGGGCTTGGCCGGTAGTATTTGGTTTGGTAGGAGTATTCTTAGCGGAGTGGTTTAGATTGCAGATTATTAAGCATTTTAGTAGGGTTGACGCTTTGTAAAAATAGGTATAAAATAAATTTTGGTTCTTTATTTGGTTGGTGGAGTTTAGAAGAAACAGTGAAATGGGGAGGAATGAACATGACCAAGTCACTAGTCACGCCGTCGGTTGCTAAAATGGAGGATCAACCGACTCCAAATTGTGTCTGTTGTGAAAAGCCAATTCCGTCGAAGCGCGCCGAATTCTTGGCCCAGCAGCAGCGTCCGAAAACGTGTATCGGATGCCAGCAGGCCGCTGAATCCGGTACCTTACCTGATCACCATCAGCATCTCTTGGAAAGGGCTCACGATCTTTTGATGGCCTAATTTACAACTGGTAAAAAACTTATAGTGGGCAATAAGCCCACTTTTTTAATTGACATTAGTTGTTTAGCGTGTTATTTTGACAGAGTAATCGCCGTTGGTGATTACTTGGTGTGTTATTGGTACATTTTAATTATAGGAGAGCAAGAAACATGAAAACCTCGAAAAAACCCCCGAGTGTTCCGGATGCGTTTTTGCCCAAAATGACCCAGTGCCGTGGGCATAGCCGGCGTTATCCGGGTAATTTGCGTGGTTGTGGTCAGAAAAAAAGCTGGTATTCCAGAACAAAAGGAAGATCAGCGGCCAGCCAATCAGTTTTTTTGGCACCCAGTGGGGGCAGCAAAGTGGTAGCGCATTACTTCACCTTGTTTGGTGGAAGCTTTATCACCATCAAGGAATTGCATGATTCCGTTCAGGGTTATCTTGTGAAACAAAAAAAGGAGCAATGACTATGTCTGCTCCTCGTCGATCCCGCTACATTCATTGTGGCGGTTTTTATTTTAATAATTTTATTGCTTCGCTAATATTGCTTACGGTGCTGATTTTTTCAGTTAGCTTATCTTTTCCTTTGGGGCAAATGATATTAGTGAAAGATAGTTTTTGCGCTTCTTTGATGCGTAACTCGGTTTGAGTGACTGGGCGAACTTCGCCAGCTAAGCCAACCTCTCCGACGATTAGGGTTTTATTAGAAATGGCTATATCTAAATAGGCCGAAACAATTGCTAAGCAAACAGCTAAGTCGATAGAGGGGTCTTTAATTTTTAAACCGCCAGCTACATTAAGATAAACATCTTGAGTGCCTAAATTTATTTTGGCGATTTTAGAAATAACGGCTATCAACATTTCTAAGCGATTTAAATCAAAGCCGGTAGCGCGTCGTTGAGGATAGCCAAAATTAGTTTTACTAACCAGGGCTTGGACTTCAACTAAAAAAGGGCGAGTGCCCTCGATCACCGAAGAGGTGGCCATTCCGGGAACGGTTTCGTTTTTATCTAGTAAAAAAATATCAGCTGGGTTAAGGATTTCTTTTAGGCCCAAACTGGTCATTTCGAAAACTCCAATTTCGCCCGTAGAGCCAAAGCGGTTTTTGATGCCACGCAATATTTTATAAAAGTTGCGATTATCATGCTCTAGGTATAAAACAGTATCTACTAAATGCTCTAATACCTTAGGGCCAGCTACTACGCCCTCTTTAGTGACATGCCCGACGATAATAATTGGCACATTGGTGGTTTTAGCCACTTCTAATAGTTTGCTCGTGCAGATGGTAATTTGAGCCACTGAACCAATTCCGCCATTAGCTTCGGCATAATTCATGGTTTGAATGGAGTCGATAATAACGAGCGGTGGCTTTTGCTCTTTAATAGTGGCAGTAATAGTTTCAATGTCGGTTTCTGGTAAAAAAGCTAAATTGTCTAAATTAATTCTTAATCTTTCGGCACGCAGTTTAACTTGTTGAGCTGATTCTTCGCCAGAAATGTAGAGTAAATTAGGTAGGTGATTAGCAATTTGTAAAGCCAAGGTGGATTTGCCAATGCCCGGATCGCCACCTAATAAAACTAAAGAGCCCTTAACAATGCCTCCGCCCAAAACACGATCAAACTCGCTTAATCCGGTAGATAAGCGAGCTTGGTCTAAACTGCTAATATTTTTTAGATTGACGGTTGCCTTGGCGGGCGTTTTTTTATCTTCTTTTTTGTTAGCAGAACCACTTGATTCTACTAGAGTACCCCAAGAACCGCATTCATTACAACGCCCTTGCCATTTAGGGGATTGGGCGTCGCATTTGGTGCAGGTGAACATTTAATAATATTATTTTTTTGTAGACATTGCAGTATAATTTTGCGTTATTAATTCTGGCAGCTTACTGTTATTAAATGGACTTTGAGTTGCAACATCTCCCATTTCGCTACTTGTAAATTCTGTTACCCCTTGGTAGGTAGTGGCATGTTTTGTTTCAAGGGCTCTTATTGTCGCATTAACATTGGTTAATTGAGTTTTTACATCAGCGGCCGTTTGCTTGTCGGTTTGAGATAGATTGGTGTAACTAGTAGATAATTCTTGTTGCACATATTTTAATGCTAAATATGATTTGGCCAAATTATTATTTTCCGTTAAAGTTTCGTGTATAACTATTTGTTGTTTATCTCCATTAGCATTGCTTAATGCCGCAGCGCTATTCATTGCGACTTGCGCAATTGATATATTTTTTGCAGCGTTTATTAGATTGGCGTTAGTGGGGTTTGCAGCTACAGTTTGATTGGTTTTATTTTCAATATATTGTAAATTTTGAGATGTTATATCGCCTAAAAATTTATCAGTAATTTGGGCTACCGATGCCTCGTAATTCTTTTCTATTGCCCAAGTACCCCCTTTATAGACGAGATATCCAGCTGCCGCTGTTCCGCCAGATGTAATTACCCCAGCGGCTATAGATGTTACGCCAATTGTTGTTGCACCAATTGCTGCGCCAGTACCTGCCGCCCCGGCTCCAAGTAAGCTAGAAGCTTTATCTGAATTGGAGGCACCACTGGGAATAAAAAAGGATCCAGTGTCACCTTGCTTAAGTATTGCCTGCACTTCTTTGTCTAGGTTATTTTTAGTGGCTGACTCGGTTATGCCATTAGTGGGCATGGTGTTTAGTGGAATGACTTTTTGAATCGGCGCAATACTAGGCATTACAATTTGGGTCAGATTAGGATTAATCAAATTTAAAATTGTCCAAGACAAAAAGGCGATTAATAAACCGGCAATGGCCGACCAAATGTGCTCTTTAGCTTTGGTGACATCGCCACCACCGCTTTTAGGAAGCATCCATAAAAATCCAGCATACATAATCATGCCAGTAGCAATAATACCAATGGTAGCTAAAACAAAATTATACCAACTTAAAATATAAACACCCAAATAGTTAGTTTTATTGGTGGCGCTGGGCATGTCTATGCATTTTAAATTACCAATAGCGACATTGAGTTCAAATTGCCCTTCTTTGCATGGCGGATTGGTGGCGGCATTAATAGTTGTTGCTGGTATTAATAAATTAGCACCAACAACCAAAAAAAGTATGAATTTTAAAAAATTATTTTTGATCATGGGCTTTGGTTAGTTTATCTAATTGGATTTTAATAATTCTTTCAAAATCTTCGACGCTAGTTAGGCCAGATATCTCTTGATCGTTAACATAAAAGAAGGGAGTGGAATAAATGCCTAATTGTTCAGCCTCATTTATATCATTGTTGATTAATTTTTCGGTGCTTGAGCTTTTTAAGCAATCGGCAAATGTTTTTTGGCTTAATTTTAAGTTATCAGCAAGAGTGTTGATATTTGTGGTGCTATTTTTATTTAACAAATTGGCGTATTCCCAAAATTTACCCTGCTCTTGAGCGCAACGAGCAGCTAGGTGATAAGTTGATACTAACTTATTGATGGGGTAATCTTTCCAAATGACCTGAATTTGATTGGGGTATTTTTTGAGTAACTGATCAATAATGGGTTGGACTCGATTGCTAAATTCGCAACCAAAACTTGAATATTCAAAAATTTTTATCGGAGCGGTATCTGATCCTTGCTTTGGCGATTTTGTAAAGATGGTTGGTTTAGAAATTGTTTGCTCTGGTTTATAGGTGATCATGTTTTTATCTATCAAATTGGAGCTCGTGCCATTTAGTAGTGAATTGGCGACATCTTTAGTGTTTTGATTGGGATTGATTAAAAATAACGGCAAGATAATTAAACAAAAAAGCATTAACGATATAGTTCCGATAATGAAGCCTAAATAGTGAGGTTTTTTAGTTGGTTTAAATTTGATACCTAGCATGTTATTTTAGATCTAATTTATAAGTATTAAAATTATTGTCAGTAAAAAATAGTTGATTGTTAGTAAAGAGTAATCTACTAATAGTGACATCGGCATAATTACTTAAGACAGGAGTTTTATTGCCAGTAGTTAAATCAATTTTATAAATATCATCAGGCGTTTCGTTGCTAGTGGTGCGATCAAATCCTGCGCCCATAGATAGGCTTCGAGGAACGGCGCAAAATAGGGTGTTGTTGGTGCCAAAAGTGCACTTGTCTGTCCAGGTATTTAAGTTTAAGTTGACGCGATTGTCACCAACGGAGTTAACATTAGCACTGCCAATGTATAGTTCGGGATTGTAGTTTGAGGCGGAATTATAAACACTATATAAAATATAATTACCATCAGGTGACCATTGACCTTCAAAGCCTCGGCCTTCTACGCTCATAAGTTTGAAATTTTCTTTGTTTTGGCCAACAAAATAAATATTAGTTTTATCTAGTCCAGCACCTTCGGTGTAGGTGGCGATGATTTGGTTGTTTGGCGCCCAGTTACTTTGTACAGTATTGTCGTTTTCTCCAACATTTTCAATAATTTTAGCTTGTGAGCCATCGGCTTTGGCCACAGCTAAATAGCGATTTGTGACATCATTGCCTAAGCTTTTAAAAACAATCTGATCATCGCTTGAAGAGAAAGAAAAATCTTCCCAATGTTTAGGGATGACGCGTTCTTGGTTATTGACGAAATCATAAATCATTTTGGCGCCATCGGGAAATTCAATGATTGCTTTTTCGCGACCATTAGACCAAGTAACATTTTGGGCGCCTAAAAAAGTTTCTTTGGCGAGGGCAATTTTTTTGCCATTACTATCTAGGCGATAAAATTTGCCATCGATGGTATTGAGATAAAGTAAGTTACCGTTTTTGTCTATGGTAGTAAATGATGAGAAATCATTGGTAGCTAGGTTTTTATATAAATCAGCTTTAGTTAATTGAGTGGTAGTAACGATTGTGGTGGTGCCAAGAGTAGTAGTGCTGATGGTAGTTATTGGGGTTGCTGAGGTATTGATTGGCTTGGTGGAAGTGCCACTTATGGGCAAGCCAGTAGTGGTAGTAGTGCTAATAATATTTTCTTTGGGCGGAGTAGTGGGAAGGATGGTTTTGAAAAAAATATAATAAATAAAAATACCCATTAGTATGGCAGAACCAATAATGAGGGCGATTAAGCTGATTTTTTTCCAGTCCAAATTCATTTATTAAAAAGTTAATTGTTTATTAAATAAAAGATCTTTATGGCATTAGTAAATCTATTAGATTATTGGTGCTTCCGGTTATTATATACCAAACGCCAGTAGCTTTATCCCACAATGTTAGGCTAAATAGCTTATAAACTATATACATGACTAGGATTAATATAGCTAAGATTAGTACATCTAATACAACAATAGTAATTATTTCCATAAATTTAGCTAGACTGCCAGCGCTTTTACCCAATTCTGGATTAACTTTTTTAACATTCTCAGCGATAGAGCCACCACCAAAAAGTATGCCATAAACATCATCAGACCCCAGGGGGGCAAAGCTTTCTTCACGAATAAACCAAGTAAAAACCATATAAATATTTAAACCAAATAGACAGATAAATGGGCCAATAACGGTTTCTATAGAGGCGATTGTCAATTCCCAGAGTTGGCCAAGAATTTTTCGCGACCCCTCATAAGCTGCTTTATTGGCTATAGCTTCGGGGTTAAGGTTTTCAGCGATGCTTTGAGAATCGATCCCTGTGTTATTTTTTTTACCAGCTCTGGTTGCTAGGTTTTGTAGGCGTTTTAGTATTGATCCAATATTAGAACTGGATTGACTAGCGGGGGATTCGTTTTCGGCTAGATTTTCTGATTCACCTGCCTCAATATTACTGGCAGTGGTTGAATTTGTTGGTAAAATTTGGGATTTATTAAAGCGATTAGCTTGTTTGGCTCTGGATAATAGCCTACCCTGGGATAAAGTTGAACCGACACGCGATAACCCGCCAGCGGCCGTGCCACCAATCGAACCAGTTCCGACTGCTGCTCCAGTAGCGCCAGCCCCCGCTCCCGCGGCAGTAGCCCCACCAGCAGCTGCTCCTTCGGCAGCGGCAGCGGCAATAAGTGGTAAAACCATATTTATCGCTAAACTATTATTGCTTAACGATGTTTATTATACCATTTTTAGCGAATAGTTGAATAGTGCTATTTTCGGTAATTTCTTCAGCGAGAATTTTTTTTGCTAAAGAGGTTTCGACTAGATCTTGAATTTGTCTTTTAATCGCGCGAGCGCCCTGAGTTAAAGAAGCGCTTTTTTCGGCAATTAGCTTAATGGCGGAGGTATCTGGCAAGATTTTAATATTTTTAGGGGCCAAGCGAGAGTTGAGATTTTCGAGTTCAATTTTAACAATTTTTTCTAAATCTCTTTCAGTTAAAGAATTAAAATAAATAATTTTATCTAATCGATTTAAAAATTCTACCTTAAAGTATTGATTAACTTCAGATAAAGTTTTTTCTTTTTGGGCGTTTTGATTCGTTAGTTTTTTATTGCCGTGTTCAAAGCCTAAATTTTTGCTTTGCTGATTTTCGCTAGTGCCAATATTGGAGGTAATAATGATGATAGTGTTTTGGAAGTTTATTTTAGTACCAGAGGCATCAGTTAAATAACCTTCATCTAAAATTTGTAACAATAAGTCTAGGACATCACGGTTAGCCTTTTCAATTTCATCAAATAATACTAAAGAGTAGGGCTTATGTTTCACTTTTTCGGTTAGGGTGCCACTTTCTTTGTATCCTACATAGCCAGCGGGGGCGCCAATTAATTTAGAAATGTTAAATTTTTCACTAAACTCAGACATGTCAATTTTAATGAGCGCCTTATCGTCATTAAAAAGCATTTTTGCTAGGGTTTTAGCGGTCATAGTTTTGCCGGTGCCACTAGGGCCAACCAACATTAGAGAGGCGAGTGGCTTATTGGCGGATAAAAGGCCAGCTTTAGCGCGTTGAATTAAATCGGTAATTTGGTGGATGGCAGCGGATTGCCCAATTACTTTTTTTGCTAATTCTTTATCCAAATTGAGAACTTTTTTCTTTTCTGAATTGACTAAATCTTCAGTTGGAATGCCGGTCATTTTAGAGATGACCTTGGCAATGTCTTTGGTGCTAATTTCGCAAGAGTAAGCTGTTTGATTATTTTTTTTATCTAATATTAATTTATCTACCTCAGCTTTTATTTTATCCGCTCGTTCTTTTAGGGTTAAGGCTTGCTCAAAATCTTCGCGAGCGATGGCTTGTCGTTTTAATTTGTTTAATTCTTTGATGGATAAATCTAGTTCACGAATAGTTTGTTCGGCTAAAGAAACTTTGGCATTAATTTTAATACCAGAAGAAGCCTCATCGATTAAATCAATAGCCTTATCAGGTAAGAATTTTTCTGGTAGATATTTTTGACTCAAAGTGACAGCCGATTTTATAGCATCATCGGTAATTTTGACTTGATGAAATTCTTCGTAGTAGGATTTTATGCCGTGAATAATTTTTTCGGTATTTTCGGCAGTTGGTTCGGCTACTTTAACTACTTGAAAGCGACGACCTAGGGCCGGATCGTTTTCGATGCTTTTGCGATAGTCGGCAAAAGTAGTAGCGCCAATACAACGAATTTCTCCGCGCGCTAAGGCTGGTTTTAAAATATTGGCGGCGTCCATGGAGCCACTAGCAGAACCAGCACCAACGATATTGTGGATTTCATCAATAAAAATAATGACATTAGAGTTGTGGCGGGCTTCATCTAAAATTTGTTTTAAACGATTTTCAAACTCGCCACGAAACATAGTTCCAGCTACCGTGTTTACTAGGTCTAAGGCGTAAATTTTTTTATTTTTTAAAACCTCAGGCACATCGCCGATGGCTATTTTTTTAGCTAAGCCTTCAACGATGGCGGTTTTTCCAGTGCCTGGATCGCCAAGGAGTAGGGGGTTGTTTTTAGTGCGTCGCGATAAAATTTGGATGACGCGAGAAATTTCTTCTTCTCGACCAATGACGGGGTCGATTCTTTTTTGAATTTCTGTATTAGTTAAATCGCGTCCAAAGGTATTAAGGGCTTGATTATTTTTGTTAATCTTATTTTTTGTTCCGGCTTTGCCGATTTTAAAGTTTTGAGTTAATTCGGGCATTTTAGATACACCCCTTAAGGCAGATAGTATTTGATCGGAAAGGGTTTTTTCGGATAAATTTATTAGTTGAAAAAAGTGTTTAATTTTTTCGTTTTTAGCTTCTAATAAGGCGGCTAATAGGTGCTCACTGCCAGCGTAAGGGTGGTGGTTGGCGTAAGCTATTTTAAAGGCGCGAATAATAATTTTTTTAGTATCCTCAGAAAAAACAGGCTTAAGATTATTACTTAAGGTAGTGGCTTTTTCATTATAAATTTTTTCGGTTGCAATAATATTATTTTTAATATCATCGATAGTAATTTTTGTAGGGGCTAATAATTCGGCAGCCACAGAGCCTCGTTGAGCGGTTAGGCCATAAAGTAAATGCTGTGGTTCAATGAATAAATTTTTCAGGCGAAAAGCTAAATCGGCACCGGATTTGATAGCGCCTTGGCAATTTTTGGATAGGCGATCTAACTGATTAATCATATGGATAATTAAATAAAATTATATCCATTATGTTAATCTAAACTGGATTGACTGTCAATTTGCAAAATGGATTTTTGAGGTGGTTTTTTGCCCTTGTTACTAAAACGTAATTTGTGTTATAATAATAATATCAAAAATAAATTTGGCTTATGGCTAAGGTGGAGAAGAGGAATAAAAAATCGGTTCAGCCCCTGGGTCGAGCATTTTTTCATTTGGGTGTTTTGGTGGTGGCGTTGGTTTTAATTTTTAATTTTGTAGTTTTTAAGGTGATGCCAGTTAAGGCGGGGGCAAATTGTCCTTCGGCAACATCCAGGCTCCCTAGCGGTATTTATAATCCATTTGATATTGGTGCTTATGGTTATTGTACTGTAGGAACCAATATGTTGGCCCCAGTTAATGTTTTTGTAGAAGCCTTTGGTTTTAATAAAGATATTATTAATACCTCAGAAAACCAATATTTTTTGCCAACAGGTAGTAAAGTAGAAATAAATTCTTTCTGTGACAATAAACCAGGTGGTGTTTCTTGCAGTGTTAATGGAACCACTAGTCCATGCCTTCTTTCTGTTGGGTCTTTATTAGATTTCAATACAGTAGATGTTTATAATGATGGTATTTATCCGAAGGTTTGGAACGATGGTGGATATATTCCATTGGTGGCGACAACCACCCTTTTTTATGCGGAAGCAACCACTACCTGTGGTTTTAAGTGTAAATCTGGCTATTCCTGGAATGGTGCTATGTGTATTTTGATGGGAACAACTACTTCTTGTATGGGTAATTTTGATGCGATTAGTGCCACTAGTACCAATCAAAAATTTGTGCAAACTTGGGATACAGTTAATAAAAAATACATTCCAGATTCTAAAACTTATCATTATAGTACTACCATAGGAGAGGAGTGTGGATATTTTTGTAATACGGGCTATATTTGGACTGGTTATACTTGTACTCCTAATCTTGATCGTGTCTTACCTTGCGCCTCTGGTAGTTATGATGCTACGAGTACTCAGTTAAATGCTGGCATCACTTTTGTGCAGCATTATGATACGATTTCTAAGAGCTATCTACCAATTTCTAATCAGTATCATTATAGCGCTAGCACCACAGAAGAATGTAGTTATTCTTGTAAGACTGGTTATTTCTGGACTGGTTCTACTTGTACTCCTAATCTTGATCGTGTCTTACCTTGCGCCTCTGGTAGTTATGAT
>CAZNIV010000030.1:0-1010 GCA_964573235.1 uncultured Gammaproteobacteria bacterium | reverse complement strand
TTCTAATCAGTATCATTATAGCGCTAGCACCACAGAAGAATGTAGTTATTCTTGTGCGACTAATTATGTCTGGAGTGGGGCGTCTTGTGTTTTTGCGCCGCCAACACAAAGAATTTCTTGTGATAGCACTACCTTGCCAGCTAATACTGTGATTGTTTCTGGTGTGTTTACTCAAACTTGGAAGGGCACGGCCTATATGCCGGTTTCCATGGAGTATCGTCATATTACTCAGATTGTTAATGGTAATACGGATTGTACCTATGAATGTAATAGTGGTTCTGGTTATAAATGGGATGGTGTTAGTTGCGCACTAAAGACTGTTCAAGCTGATTGTTCTGGTGTTTTGCCAGCTAATACTACTACTTGGAGTAATAAGTTTACTCAAACTTGGAGTGGTGCGGTTTATATGCCAAGTAGTAAAAATTATTTTTATAGTGGTGCTACCGGTCAAGAATGTGGATTTAATTGTAGTGCTGGATATGTTTGGGATAATGCTAGTAGCTGTATGGCAAGTACACCATCTTGTCCTAGTGGTCAAATTTGGAATAATAATCAGGGAAAATGTGTTCCTGGCTCTGTCTCTGTGCGTGCCGACTGTACTACTAATTTAAGCATTAATTCCGGACAAAATGATCCGTGGAACTCCGCCATTAAATTCCCAGCTAATGCTTGTTATTATAATGGTGAGACTTTCCGCTTTACTAAAATTTGGAATGGCGTTGCTTATGTGCCAACTTCTAAAATGATGTATTACAGCGCCAATGCTTGCAATACCCCAACCGATTGCGCTTTTGATTGTAATAGTGGTTACACTTGGGATCCAGCCTCTGGGCAGTGTCAGTATAATAATCTTCGTGCCGATTGTACTACTAATCCAAGCATTAATTCCGGACAAAATGATCCGTGGAACTCCGCCATTAAATTCCCAGCTAATGCTTGTTATTATAATGGTGAGACTTTCCGCTTTACTAAAATTTGGAATGGCGTTGCTTATGTGCCAACTTCTAAAA
>CAZNIV010000029.1:1735-12635 GCA_964573235.1 uncultured Gammaproteobacteria bacterium | reverse complement strand
GAAAAGGAGTATGTTTATTATTGTTGTACAAAGCATTTAACCAATTGTTCTCAGAGACCAGCTAAAGAGCTGGTTCTTGAGGAACAGTTAATCGGTGATTTACACAATCTTATAATACCTACTGAGGTTGCGGATAAGCTTGCTGAGGATCTTAAAGACTCTTTGAAGATGAAAAGAAACTGTGAAGATGTGACTAAGGATCGTTTAACTAATGAAAAAATTAAAATTGAAAGAAGCTTAAGCCTGCTCTACGAGGACAGGCTTAATGGGGTGGTGACTTTGGATTTTTATAATCACAAATCCGGTGAGTATGAAAAGCAGGTAAGCGACATAGAATCCAGATTGGCGGTTTATACGGGTGCGGATTTTGATTATTATAGGACTGGCTCAAAAATTTTGGAAATTGCGCAAAAGGCTGAATATCTTTACAAAAACGCAAATTTTGAGCAAAAACAAAAATTAATCAATTTTCTATTTTCGAAAAGCCAAATTATGGATAAAAAACTTGTAATTTCATACAAAAAACCCTTCGATGTAATACATCAAAGGGTTTTAAAAACCGACTGGCGGAACGGACGGGACTTGAACCCGCGACCTCTGCCGTGACAGGGCAGCGCTCTAACCAACTGAGCTACCGATCCAAATAATAAGTAGATAATAAAACCAATAATTGTCACGAATTTCGCTTACTATATTAGCATAATTATTTGTTATTGACAAGAGGTTGAAAAGGTTGGTTTTTAAAGAAATTAAAAAAGTGTCCATTCCTCTCAGTCTTGCGACTTTGAGGGCTGGACACTGGATGGGGAGGAGGTCGGTTATTTTTTCTTCCCGACTTGGGCCGAGATGGCAGCCTGAATGGCGACCATCTGTTCGGCGCTGACGGCGTTGGCGTCGTCGATTGCCTTGAACTTGGTGACGTTGGCGGCGTTTTGGCCGTCGTAAGCCGTTTTCATGGCGCCATGTTCGCCAGCATCCCAGTCGCTGTGGTTTTTGAGCGACACCTTTGTCTTGGCGTCACTTTCGGCCACGGCACCGAGACCCTGTTCGACCTTGCCAATGCGCTCACTGAGTGGCGCAACGGCTTCGATCATGGCCGCTTTGATGTTGGCGGCGGTCAAGGCTGGTTCCGGGGCGGGGACAGGTGTTGCCGTCGGCTCATTGGTTTTGTCATCCGTATGGTGACGGATATGACGTCCGGACGGGTGTTCAGATTCCGTGGGTGTTGTCACTGCGGGTTCTGAGGGGGGCGTTGCCAGTTCCTCGACCTTCACTGGTTCCGGTTGGGCGGGTGGCTGGGTTACAGCCTGCTCGATGCGGTTAATGCCCGCTTCGATCTTTCCGAGTTTTTTGCCGTAGAGTTGGCAAAGACAGATCACTAACACTGCCAGCAATACAACGACGATAATTCCAACAATCACCTGCCAGTACGTTTTCATCTCGCCTTACTCCTTGTTTTCCGGGACCGTTGTCCCTTTGGTTTTTTCTAACATAACCACAGGAAACCATTTGCATGTCAGCATAAAGGCCGACACCACTAACGATACACCTGCCAGCAACCAGATTCCTGGGCTGGCTAGTAGGTTTGGCACATTTCCTCCTCCTTGTTTGGTTTTTTTGTTTATTTGTACGAATTTATCAACATTATGGTTGACCCAATATTGTAGCATATAATGCCAAAAAAGTCAATACCAATCCATTAAAATGGCATATAAATAGCTAAAATTAAACAAAATAAGACCACCCTTGCGAGTGGCCTTATTAAATATATTCGTTTATTGTACTTTAGCAACAATAGCGGCAAAAACCTTAGGTTCTTTAGCGGCTAATTCAGCCAATACCTTGCGGTCTAAAATAACATTAGTTTTAGTTAAGATGCCCATGAATTTGCTGTAAGAAAGACCAAGTGGTTTTAGGGCAGCACTTAAGTTAATTTGCCATAAAGCTCTAGCGGTACGCTTTTTTGTTCTACGATCGCGATATGCATAAGCGCCAGCATGTAAGATAGCAGTTTTAGCTAGTTTGATGCGGTTCTTACGACCCCACATGTAGCCCTTAGTTTGCTTTAAAATGCCTTTGCGATTTTTGACGTGCATTACGCCACGTTTTACTCTGGCCATATTATTATTCTAAATTACTTGTTGATTAATTAATTCTTTTTACGCGTAAGGCATCAAGCGGCGGATGTTTTTTGCATCTTTATTGCAACCGATAACGGCGTCGCGTCTTTTGTTTCTTTTGGTGTTACCAGATTCTCTGGCGTTAAAATGGTCTTGACCGCCTCGGCGCATTATTACTTTTTTGTTTTTGGTAATACGGAAGCGTTTGGCGATAGACTTTTTGGTTTTGATCTTAGGCATAATCGTTTATTTCTATATAATTTATTTACTGATAATGGTAGAGATCTTACTGCCGAGCTGCATAATGCTTTGTTCGGTTTTTAGATCGTGCTTGGGCAATAGGTTATTAACATCGTCAACGAATTTTTTGATAGTTTCACGAGCCATATCGTTGTGTTGATGTTCACGACCGCGCAATTGCAATTCGATTCTTACTTTATCCCCATCGGTTAAAAAGCCAACTGCTTGATTAACTCTAATGTCTAAATCATGCTGGCCAATACGGACGGATAATTTTAAGGTTTTGATTTCGGCAGTTTTAGTGTTGGCGCGAGCCTTTCTTTCCATCTTCTCTTTTTGGTAGCGATAACTGCCATAATTGATAAATTTACCGATTGGTGGCACAGCTTTAGGGGAAACTTCCACTAAATCTAAACCGCGCTCCATGGCCATTTCCATAGCCTCTTCGGTGTTGATGGTTCCTAGGTTTTTGCCTTCCTCGTCGATGATCATCATTTCCGGAGCTTGAATTTTTTCGTTGATACGAAATTCTTTGCCTAGATCCGGTTTCTGATTACTGCCTTTAAAAGACTTTCTCATTAATGCTCTTATTTATAAAACTGAAAAACTGGTGGAGATGAGGAGTGTTGAGCTCCTGTCCAGAAGTATTTCGTAACTTAAACATACAAGATTATTCCGTTTATTTTTTTAGGCTTAAGCGTCTAAAGCGGACAAAATGGCTTAATACCGAGTCAGAATAACGTTTCGCCTTTCACCCTCTAACTAAGTGTTGGCTAGCCTAAAATATAACACCGCGAATGCGTCCATTAGGCTTCGACGCTGCGATGGTTGCCAAGCTTAATTAAGCGGCAACAGGAGCAAAAGCTAATCCGCTGAAAGCAGATTTTACTTTGCTAAATAAGTTGTTTGCACTTATCGTGTTGACTATTGATTTACGAGCGATAGTCATGCTCGTCTTGTTAAATCACGGCCTAGCTCCTGTCGATGCAAAGCATCCCCGTAAAGTAATTGGATTACCCATGTTTTAATGATCTTTGGATTTGGCGCTTAACTTCGCGTTCTTTAATCTTTTCGCGCTTATCTACTTTAGTTTTACCTCGGGCCAAGGCTATATCTACCTTGATCAATCCGTTATTAGTATATACAGAAACAGGTATAATTGTCAAGCCTTTTTGCTTGCTTTTACCAATTAAAGTAGTAATTTCTTTTTTATGAAGCAATAGTTTACGGCTATGATCGGCATCATAATGCTTTTGAATCGGGGCAGATGGCTTATAAGCTAATATGTGGCAATTCACTAACATGGCTTCTAGACGGTGATTAATAACCACATGAGCGCCTTTTAGAGAAATTTGGCCTAATTTTATGGATTTTACTTCTGGACCAGTTAAAACAATACCGGCTTGGTAAGTTTCCAGTATTTCATAATCGAACAGACCTTCTTTGTTTTTTGCTAATATTTTTTTTACCATAATCTCTTGACAGTACCTTGATACCTTGGTTATAATTTAGCTATCTAGATTATATTTTTATCTTAATTTTAAACAAATGTCTAATTCCAGCTTGCCACGAAAAACCTTGATTGATATTTCTACTTCTACCTTGCTTAAGGCGTTATTGATTGTTGTGGGTGTGGCCTTTTTGTTTTTTATTCGGGATATTGTAATAATCTTATTTGTCGCTTTAATATTATCTTCAGCGTTTGACCCAATGGTTGATTGGATGCAGAAATATCATATTCCACGAAGTCTTGGTGTTTCTCTTGTTTATTTGGGGTTATTAATTCTGTTTGTTGGCGCGGTGTATTTAATTATACCACCAATCGTAGTAGAAGTTAATCAGTTGGTAGTTGATTTTCCGGCTCGTTGGGCTTCAGTAGCAGATAAGTTAGGTGATTTGAAAGAATATTCTAATAATCATCAGTGGCTTCAAGAAATTTATGGTTACCTAAAGGGATTACAAGAGGGTGTCGGAGTTGCTGCTGGTGGTTTTTTTAGCACGGTCTCCCGTGTTTTCGGTGGCATTGTTTCTTTTATCGTTATCGCGGTGATTGTTTTTTATATGACCGTAGAAGAGCAGGCAACCAAAAGATTAGTTCGTTCTCTTGTGCCATTAAAACATCAGCCGTATCTTACCAATTTAATGAATCGCATGCAGGATAAAATTGGTTTATGGTTGCGCGGTCAGTTAATATTATCTTTAGTAATTTTTGTTTTAGTTTGGATCGGTTTAACTATTTTGGGCGTTAAATATGCCGTGGTGTTAGCTTTGTTGGCCGGTGTAATGGAAATAGTGCCTTATTTGGGGCCGATTATTAGCGCTATTCCAGCAGTGTTTATTGCCTTTACGCAATATCCAATGTTAGCGGTAGGAGTTTTAATTCTTTATTATTTGATTCAATTTGCCGAAAATCATATCTTAGTACCACAAGTAATGCGTCGCACTGTTGGTTTAAATCCAGTAATAACTATAGTTGCTTTATTGGTGGGTGCTAAGATCGCCGGTATATTGGGTATCGCCTTGGCCGTACCAGTAACTACAGCAATTGGTGTGGCTGTAGGTGATTTTTTGGATATTAATAAAAAAGCGGTTGAGGAAGATGAGGATATTGAATCCGCTTAATGGTAGTGTTATAATAGATAAGGATTAATTTAAAATTAAATAAATCATAAGATTAAAAGGATGATCGATTACAAAAAGAAACGACGCATCGCTTCTGAAGAGGTGGCTAATGACCAGATAGATTTTCAGAGTGAAGGGCAGTCGGAAAAAAGTGAAAGAAAGTTTATTATTACTCATTGGTTGATTGCCGTAGCGACGGTAATTATTTTGGCTGGTGTTTATATTACCCTTGGTCAATATTCTGGCATGTCATTGCCGGGAGTGAGTAAGTCTAATATTTATGGTTCTGGTTGGCAGGCAGTATTTTTATCTAATGGCCAAGTTTATTTTGGTAAAATAGTTAGTGCCGATGATAAGCGTTTAATTTTAACAAATATTTATTATCTACAAGTAGTAGATAAGCCCTTGCAGAGAACACAAGAGGGGGCTGATACTGCCGCTGCTCAAGCGCAACAGAGCTTAACTTTGGTAAAATTGGGTAATGAATTGCATGGCCCAGTAGATCAGATGATTATTAATGTTAGTCAGGTAATGTTAACCGAAAAGTTGAAGGAAGATTCTCAGGTAGTAAAGACAATTGCTGATTATGTTAAGCAACAAGCCGATACCGCTAAGGCGGCGGCTAAAAAATAAAAGTATTTTTTGGGAACTCTCCGTGAAAGCGGAGAGTTCTTTTTTTATCATTATTTTTGTGTTATAATTTTAGTAATGAAAAAAGTAAATAAAAAAAATCAGGCGTTGCCAGTTAGTGTTTATAATTATAAACGACTGGGTTTTTTGTCATTAAGAGAATTATCGCGAGTTAAGAATTTTAGTGAAATTTTTTTAGAAAAATTAGTTATTGATGGTAGATTGAAGGCGTTTATGATTGATAGATATTGGTATACTACGAATTCGTGGTTTGAAGAGTACTTGATAAATTTAAGAAATATTGCTTACTTAGAGATAGAGAAATCTAAAAAGATTAGGAGCAGTTCTCGGGTGAATTTAATTTTAGAAAAAACAAATAGGCCAGTTGTTTTTTTGGGCCAATTAAATTTTATTTTTTTACCATTATCAATCATTTATTTTTTACTGTTGTTTTGTTTGGCTTATAGTTTTATAGTTGATAGTGATATTAAAATAGAAAAGAAAAATTTAGTTGCTCGGGTGGCTAATTATAAAATATCTGATGAAATAATTACTCAAAAACTTTATGATTTGTTAGGTGTTGGTAGTAGTGATGAATTTTTTGGCTTAATACAAGTTCAAGCCAAGGAATAGGGAAACGGTCGAGTAGGCCGTTTTTTTATTGCCAATATTCCGTTTTTCCGCTATTATAAAGACACCTAGAAATAATCATAAATACATGTATCAGCGAGAAGTTTTACCTAGTAATATTCGCTTAATTACGGCCCCAATCAAAGAAACCGAGGCGGCAACGCTTTTGGTAATGTATAAAGTTGGTTCTCGTTATGAAGACCAGGGCAATCGTGGCATTTCTCATTTTATTGAACATCTAATGTTTAAGGGAACAGAGAAGCGTCCAAATACGATGGCTATTGCGAAAGAATTGGATGGTATTGGGGCGGAGTTCAATGCTTTTACCTCGAAGGATTATACTGGTTATTATGTTAAGGCGGACACCAAGCATTTATCGATAGCAATAGAGGTGCTTTCTGATATGGTAATCAATTCTAAATTTGATGCTATAGAAATTGAGCGCGAAAAGGGCGTAATTATCGAAGAGGTGAATATGTATGAAGATAATCCGATGTTTTATGTGGATGATTTATTGGAACAATCTGTTTTTACCGGCGATAAATTAGGTTGGTCAATTATTGGTACTCGTGAGAGTGTTAAAAAAACCACTCGCGAAGATATTATTAAATATAAAAATGAGCATTATCGTGCTAGTAATATTGTTATTGCCTTGGCAGGAAAATATACTGATGATGATGTTATTTTGTTGAAAAATAAATTTAGTTATTTAGTTGATGAAGTAGAAAGTCGTTATAAAAATTTTGACTTAGTTCAGACGGAGGCGCGAGTGAAAATTATGAAAAAAGAAACTGAACAAACGCAGGTGGCGTTAGGGTTTCCAGCTTACTCTTATTTTAATGCCAAAATTCATGCTTTGCGTGTTTTATCTACTATCCTTGGGGGTAATATGAGTTCTCGATTATGGACGCAAGTGCGCGAAAGAAATGGCTTGGCTTACTCGGTGCATGCTAGCTTGAGTGTTTATGAAGATACAGGCGCCCTAGTAATTCAGGCGGGATTAGATAAGACTAGATTAGAGCAGGCGTTGCAAGTGATTAAAACCGAATTGACAAAAATTAAGGATGGCGTTACGCTTGAGGAGTTGAAGTTGGCCAAGGATTATTTATTGGGTAAAATGTCTTTAGATTTAGAGGATAGTGCCAGTATTGCTCAATGGTATGCTAGTCAGGAGTTGCTGCAAAAAACCGTTTTAACTCCAGATGAGAAGAAAGCTAAAATTATGGCCGTAACCATGGAAGATGTTAAAGAGGTGGCCAATGAGGTAATTAATTTTAATAAAGCTAATTTGGCAATTATTGGTCCAGTAGCTGAGGAAAATAAATTTTTATTGTTGCTTAAGTCATAACTAGTAATCATATGAGAATAGGAATTGACTGTCGTACTATTTTAAATCCTGGAGCGGGGGAGCATGCCGGCGTTGGTCATTACACTTATTACTTAGTTAAAAATTTACTCAAGCTCGATCAAAAAAATCAGTACATTTTGTTTTTTGATAGTCGCTTTAAAGACGCTAAAGAATTCGAAAGTGAAAATGTGAAAATTGTACATTTTCCCTTTTATGAGTATAAAAAGTTTTTGCCGGTAGTTTACTCTCAAATGTTAGTTAGCTCTGTTTTAAAAAGAGAAAAATTGGATGTATTTCATTCCCCAGCTAATATTGTTCCGATGTTTTATAATCTACCTAGTGTAGTGACGGTGCATGATTTAGCCATTTATAAGTATCCGCATTTTTTCCCAAAGTCTTTTATGAGTCGTCAGGCATTTTCTACTAAAGTATTAATGCCAGAGACGATGGTTAAAGCAAGTAAAATTATTGCTGTTTCCCGTAATACCAAGTCGGATATTATTGAGCAATTTAATGTGGAGCCAGAAAAGGTAGCTATTGTATATGAGGGGGTGGTCAGTCATGGCCCCAATTGCCCAAATCAGGCTAATTTTGTTGATACTAAAATTAAGTACGGGCTAGCAGATAAATATATTTTATTTTTAGGCACGATTGAGCCAAGAAAAAATATCAATGGCTTAGTTAAGGCCTTTATGGACTTGCGTTTAGTGCATGATTCGCCGATAAAAAATTATCAATTGATTATTGCTGGTGCCCCTGGTTGGTATTATGATGATGTATTTACCGCTATTTGTGACGCCAATACGGCGATCATGGGTAAAAAGTATGAGTCTTTGGTTTGTAATAAAGTAACAAAGCGTAGGAGTAAAAAGCATCCAGCTTGGACTCCAGAACAGTTGATTGATTGTCGATTAGAAACGCCAATTAAGTATTTGGGTTATTTGCCTTTTGCTGAAAAATTAGCAGTCTTATGTCATTCATCCTGTTTGGTTTTTCCAAGTTTGTATGAAGGATTTGGCTTGCCGGTATTAGAGGCTATGAGTATGGGGGTTCCGGTGATTACTTCTAATACTAGTTCTTTGCCAGAAGTGACTGGAAAAAATGGTGCAGTTTTTATTGACCCTAATCAAGAGTCTTCAATTGTGGATGCTTTACAGCGATTATTGACAGATCCAGGCTTAGCGGAAGAGTTGAGTGTATTGGGTCAAAATCGGGCTAGAGAATTATCATGGGAGAAATGTGCCGAAGAAACATTAGCTATTTATCAGGGAGTGGTTAATAAAAAAGTTTAGTAATTAATATTATTGATATTAAAAAACCCGCACACTTGGTGCGGGTTGGTTTGGATTTTCTGTAAGGGCAGTTAATTAACCGCCGTCCAAGTCATTGAAACTTCTTCGCCTACTCTTTGCTGAAGATAAACCATTCCTTTGCCTTTGACAAAGTAGGTTACTTCAGCGAATCCGCTTGAAAAATAGTCGCCCTTATGTTCCTTAGAATGGGGCTCGACGATGCGTAAAAAACATAGTCCAGGAACATTTAGCCCGGGAACGTTTTTAACACCAATAAAAATCAGATGATCTTTGGAATCGCTTCCAGAGGTGCTACTTATTTGCGTTCCGGGTTTTTCACCAAAGAGGATTAGTCTCATAGAAAAACCATCTTCAGCATTCCAATCCCCCCACGGTCCGCCACCTCCAAGGCTATGCAGATTTGGAGGATAGGTGACAATTTCATTGCATCTAAAATTGCCCGCAGCAGTTGCCGACCAAAAAATCTTTTTGGCGTCTTTATACACCCCAAGGTCGTCTTTTTCTACAACCAGTTCAACGCCGATTGGTCGTTGAAACATTCCTTGCTTAACTGCCGGACCCTTAACCTTTAGTTTTAGGCATAGGATTTTTTTGGGTTTTTTCGAATCCTTACTTTTGTCGAATTCGATAAGTGCAGCTATAAACCTTCCCCTGACTGAAGTAATATTGACTTTATCGCCACAGGGGTTGATTGATTCCATGTAATTAAGGGGTTCAATTGAACCCAATTCGATTTTGTATTCCAAGATTGATCCGGGAGTGGTTGGCAGGTAGTCGATTGGTTGTCCGATGGCCTCAGTAGGGTTGGAGTTTTCTTGGTTGTTGGCGTTTTTTTTGTAATCTTTCAGATAAGTGTTGAAGCCAATAACACAGAGCACAAGGCACAGGATGACGATGATGATGGTTTTCATTGCGGCTTTCCCCCTCTTTTTGTTAATGGGCAATTTTATAGCAAAATGCTATGAAATCAAACTACAGTATAGTTATTATTTTGTCAATCAAAGAGTGCCTACTAGATATTATCAGGTAGGCACTCTTTGATATGTAAGTATTAATTTAATTGACCACAATCATCCAGACGCAAGTAATCATTATAACAACTTGCATTAGCATCCCAACCATTAGGGGCATGTCTTTCCCGATTTTTTTAATAGCAATATAATGATTAGCGGTGTGTAAATCAAAAAATCCTTTAAGCGGTTTTATTTTACCGATAACATATAGGCCAACTAAAATATCCGGAATGATACCGCCGATAATAGCCCAAATAACGCTATCGATATTGGTAAATTGAAAATTACGAAAAAGATACATAACAAAAAACACCAGAGCAAATAGGTCAATTAAGCCGTATAACGCCATAGCACGTAAAGAAGTTTTAGCGGTGTCTTCTTCTTCTTTTAACTCTTCAGCTTCAGAATGATGAAAGCGGAATTTAAAAAACTTTTTACCCATTTCTTGATCGCCGTGAGGGATGATATCTAAAATGGCGTGGGAGATTAAGCCTAAGATAAAAGCCAAAATAGGAGAAGAAATATGTTGGCCGATAATAGTGGCGGCGGCGGCATGAACAGTGATAAACATAAGTTTATAAATATTATACAGGTTATTATAGCAGAAAAGAGGGGATTTGACAATTGATGGTTTTTTGTTTAAAATATTTCAGTATCTAAAAATATTAGCCCGAGTGGCGGAACTGGTAGACGCGCACGACTCAAAATCGTGTGGAGCAATTCGTGAGAGTTCGAGTCTCTCCTTGGGCACAAATCAAAAACACGCAAAGGCGTGTTTTTTTGTGTCCAAGAGCGAGCTAACTGCTTGGCTCGCGCGGGAGACTCGAACGGCGGAGCGATGTTTGGTCAACAGACCAAACCGCGAGCCGGTGGCTAGCCAAAAGTTTTTGACGAAAAACTTTTAGGCGAAGCCGAGTCTTCATTCGTGCCCAAGAGCGAGCTAACTGCTTGGCTCGCGCGGGAGACTCGAACGGCGGAGCGATG
>CAZNIV010000029.1:0-1635 GCA_964573235.1 uncultured Gammaproteobacteria bacterium | reverse complement strand
TTTGATTATTTCGTACCTTTTTCCGCAAAAGGTACCCAAAACTCTCCGGCCAAATGGATACTAGTTAGACAAAATTAAAACTCTGTCTTAGGCTAATTTCCGAACTCGCTGTTTGTTATCTATTTGTATTAGTCAACAAACAGCTCAGACATGCGGTAAATTTTGCTCGTTAAGACAACTCGCAAACGCCTAGTCAGACTCTTATTTTGTTCCTAACTAGTTCCAAGGCCGGAAGTTAAGGGAAAGAAAAACAGACTCTAATCTATCCTGCCGGCTGGAAATGATTTGATTACAAAATAGGAACGATGCTAAGCTTCCGCCTGCCTGCGCAGGCAGGCGAGCTGTATGAGCGAGCGGAATTTATCAGTTGTTTGAGCTATGACTCATTTTATTATAAATATATAGCCATAGCGAGTTCCGGAAATTAACTTGACCGGGGTTCTTAGTTTTGTTCCAATCCTTGATTTGTCGGCGAGCTTTGGGTACCTTTCTCGGAAGAAAGGTACAAGGGTTTATATTTGACATAATTACAGTGGGGGGGGGTAAAATTAAGATATTGAATATTTAACTAAATTTATGAATAAGCTTGAAGAATTTTTAAAACCAACAAAATTTAAGGTGCTTACTTCATTTATGATATGTATTTTTAGTTGTCTTTTTATACCTATATTACTATTTGTCTTATTAATAAATGGTAATGATTTAGTTCGGATTATTGTGGATAGGGTAACTTTATATTTTTTTAACAGCGGTAATTCCATCTTTTTTTTAGTGACTATCTTTTTGATATTTTTTTTCGTATATTGCGCAATTATTTATTTTTTTACATGCATTGTTATGGGGCTATTTAAACGCTCTCAAAATTAATTTATCATAAATAAACCCGCCGATTCTCTCGGCGGTTTATGTTTGACATAATCGCAGTGGGGGGGGGGTAAAATTAAGATATTGAATATTTAATCAAATTTATGAATAAGTTTTTAGGGTGGTTTAAACCAACAAAAATTAATGTAGCGATTGCACTTGTAGTGGAAGTGTTTGGCTTTTGGTTTGTTTATTTTTTGGTTATATTTGTTTATTTTGCTGGTGGCATGTCTATGACGCCTAATGCAATGGAATCTACGGAAATAGGAAGATTAGTTAGTGCAATAGTTTGGATTTCAAATGCGCCGGGCGATTGGTTATTAATTATTTTTGGTTTGCCTGTATTTTGGCAAAACCTACTCAATTTTTTTGTTTATTTCATGATTATTTATATCCCTCTTTGTATTGTTATAGGATTATTTAAACGCTCTCAAAATTAATTTATCATAAATAAACCCAGTGACCCTTTCGGTGGGTTATATTTGACATAATTGCAGTGGGGGGGGGTGTAAAATTAATATATTGAACTATCTAACTAAATTTATGAATAAGTTTTTAGAATTTCTTAAACCAACGAAACTCAAGGTGCTTATTTCGGTTATTTTATGGTTTTTTAGTATAATCTTTTTACTAACGGGCGGTGGATTGGGTGAAGTTGGTGGTGGAGTTAGTGATTGGGTCAAGACTATTATAGATTTTATATATTTAAATCAGTTTGTTGGTAGTGTTTTAGTCTTTTTTTTAGCCAGTATTATTTTTATAGTTATTTAC
>CAZNIV010000028.1:0-12638 GCA_964573235.1 uncultured Gammaproteobacteria bacterium | reverse complement strand
AGGTGAGTTTATTGGTGACGATGGTCCATTGAGTGTTGGCGGTATCGGTACCAACATAGGCATAAACAGTGCCGCGTAAGCCCATGGTGAGGCGTACAAAGTTCAGCGACAAAATAATGCCATTGGCGCGGTGAAGCTCCATGCGAGCTCCATTGAGTGATGTCGGATTGGTAACAGAAATTTCCTCAATTTCCTCCGGATTAACTTCTTTGGGATACATATTGATTACCAATTTGCCAGTAATCGGCAAGTAGTCCCGAGAACCCCTCCTATCTTTTTGGTGTACCGTTAGAACTTCCAAAACTTCTGTCGTAGTTGCTACTGCTTCTGTCATTACCATCCTCCGCACTGGTTTGAACACTTCTAGCACTAAAACGTAGAAAGAACCGACTATATTTTATCAGTTTAAGCTGATTTTGTCAATATTTATACATTTTTACTTATTTTTGCTAAAATATACGATATGAATGAGTTATTAAAAAATCTTAACCCCGAGCAACTAGAGGCCGTTGAGCATATTAATGGTCCGCTTTTGATTGTAGCTGGTGCTGGAACCGGTAAAACTACCGTAATTACTAAAAAAATTGCGTATTTGGTGACGGAAAATTATTGTAAAACAGACCAAATCTTAGCTTTAACCTTTACTGATAAATCGGCAGGGGAGATGGAAGAACGCGTAGATCGTTTAATGCCTTATGGCTATGTTGATCTGTGGATATCTACTTTTCATGCTTTTACTGAAAGAATTTTGCGTGATCATGCTCATGAAATTGGCTTGCCCAGTGATTTTAAGGTGCTATCTGACACGGAACAGTGGCTATTAGTAAAAAATAATTTGAACTTGTTTGAATTGGATTATTATAAGCCATTAGGTAATCCCACTAAATTTATTCATGATCTATTAAAATTTTTTTCACGCTTAAAAGATGAAGATATTGATCCGCAAACTTTTGCTGATTTTGCCAATAGCTTAAATCAAAAAGAAAAGCGCAATGCCCTAATTGATGAGTTATTCAAAGATGAGGATGATTTAGAAGGAATTGATTATGAACGAGCAGTAGATGAGGAAATTAAAAAAATCAGAGAAGCGTCTATTGCCTATAAAATTTATCAACAATTGCTTTTAGATAATCGCGCGGTAGATTTTGGTGATATGATTTTTTATTGCTTGCGCTTATTTAAGACACGACAAAATGTTTTGCTTAAATACCAAAAGCAATTCAAATATATTTTAGTGGATGAGTTTCAAGATACAAATTTTGCCCAATATCAATTAGTTAAGATGTTGGCCTCACCACAGAATAATATTACCGTCGTGGGCGACGATGATCAATCGATTTATAAATTTCGTGGTGCTTCCATTTCTAATATTATGCAGTTTAAGGATGATTTTCCGCAAGCCAAAGAAATTTATTTAAATCAAAATTATCGCAGTAAACAAAATATTTTAGATTTAGCGTATGAGTTTATTCAAAAAAATAATCCCTATCGCCTAGAGGTTAAATTAGCTACCAATGGTAAGCTTAATAAGAAACTAAAAGCTTATCAGTCGGGTAGTGGTGAAATTTGGCATTGGCAAGGTCAAGATCAGCTGGATGAGGTTAAGATGGTGGTAGAAAAGATTAACGAAATTCGTCGCCTAGATCCAGAAATAAAGTGGTCGGATTTTGCTATTTTATTGCGTGCCAATGCGGCGGCTAATAATTTTATTTACACCTTTGATTTATTGGGTATCCCTTATAGTTTTATGGCCTCAAAGGGATTATATGGTAAACCCATTGTTTTGGATTTGGTCGCTTATTTAAAGATTTTAGATCAATATCATGAAAGCGCTAGTATGTATCGCGTAGTTAATATGCCGTTTTTTAGTGTACCCAAAATGGATATTGCTAAGGTAGGGCATTTTGCTCAAAAAAATAGTCGATCATTATATGAAGCCTTAAAAGAGGCAAGTAATATTCCTGAATTATCTACCATAGCTCAAGATAAGATTGCTGCCATGATGGCACTTATAATTAAACATGATTTGGCGAATGATTCTCGCAGTGCCACCATTACGGAAATTATCCAATTATTTTTAGAAGATACAGGGTACTTAAAGCAATTAATTAGTGAAGATTCTAGTTATTCTCGAGAACAGCTCAGTTATCTTAATCAATTTTATAAAAAAGCTAGAAAATTTGAAGAAGATAGTAATGATAAATCGGTTCATAATTTTTTGGCGCTATTAGAGTTGGAATTAGAAGCAGGGGATGAAGGTCGTTTACGTGAGGATGCTGATTTGGCTGATTACGATACAGTTAAAATTATGACTATTCATGGATCTAAGGGGTTGGAATTTAAGCATGTATTTATTCCTAATATGGTTGATCGTCGTTTTCCTACCACAGCTAAAAAAGATATTATTGAGTTACCTAAGCAATTAGTTAAAGAAATTACACCAGAAGGAGATTTTCATTTAATGGAAGAACGCCGTTTATTTTATGTAGCAATGACTCGCGCCAAAGAAGGTTTATATTTAACTTCAGCGGAAAATTATGGTGGGGCGCAAAAGAAAAAAATTTCTCGCTTTATTGCCGAACTTAATCCTCAATTAATAAAATCAGCAACTATTATTAGTGATGAGAATAAGTCAATTATTCCAGTTAAGCGCATAGCTAAGCCGGTTAATGACTTGCCTAAACAAAATTTTTTGCCTAATCGTTTGTCTTACACGCAAATTACTGCTTATCAGAACTGTCCTTACCAATACCGTTTGGCCCATATTTTTCATGTACCAGTTAAGGGTAAGGGGCAATTTTCTTTTGGCAAAACTATTCATGCCACTTTAGAAAACTTTTTTAAGGAGCTAATCCAAAATTCTAATACTGATATTAATCGTTTGTTAAAGATTTACGAAGAGCAATTTGTTACTGAAAATTATGCCGATGCAGAAGAGCAAAAAAAATATCGTGAACATGGCGAAAAGATTTTAAAAGAATTTTATTTAAAAAATCATTTGGATTGGCCAAAAGTAAAATATTTGGAATATCCGTTTAATGTTAAATTTCAGAGTGACGAACCATACACGCTTTACGGCAAGATTGATCGCGTGGATGATATCGATGGTGGTAAGCGCTTGGTAGACTACAAAACCGGTACAGTAAAAAAGAAATTAACTTTTGATGACAAGGAGCAGTTATTACTCTACGCCCTAGCCTATGAACAGGTGACAGGGGAAAAAGTTAAAGAATTGTTGCAGTATTATATTAATGAAAATCAGCCGTTAGTTTTTGAGCCAAAAGAAAAAGACTTAGACAAGGTAAGAGAAGTGGTGTTAAAAACTGTGGCAGGAATTAAATCTGGCAATTTTGAACCCACCCCTGGCCGTAATTGTGAGTATTGTGATTTTAAGCATATTTGTGAGTTTAAGGATGAATAATGTTTAATTTTAGCTAAAAGTCAATGCGTTATAAGCCTTGACTTTTTTATTTTAATATGGTATTATATGAATTCGTGTCTTATTTTAAAAAATAAATTTAAGGCTCGATAGTTGTTCTTTTAATGTTGTAAATAGTTAAGAACTCAAAACAAAAAACAGGAGGCAGTGTCATGACTAGTGCAAAAGGTCTTCATCGGGTTAATGGTTCGGTTATTTCCCACAAGGCTATGGTGGTCGCGCTTATGCGAGCTCAAATTACTGGACTGCGGTATGCTCCACAAATCGCTAACTTGTGTGGCGCAAATGACTTGGTTCATGGGCCATTCGGTGATCGTATTAGCACTATGGTTAGCTTGTTTGCTTGCTTGACTGAAATTCAGACGGGAGCCGTCGATTTCATTGTTAGTGCTATTCGCAAGCAGTCAGGAATCACGAACATCTTGGAATTGGAAGCTGATTTGTCGCCTCGTGGCATGATTGCTTCTGATGATGATGATGGGTTGTTTTATACTGAAACCCACTCAGGCCAAATGGCGATGCGTAAGCGGGAAATTGCTCGCGGTGCTATGTGCTTGGAGTCGTTGCCGGCTAATTTACAGATCTTGATGCTGGATGCAACAAGCGGGCAAAATTTTCGCTCACTGTCCAAGTGCTTTTTTGATAGCCCAGTATTAATCCTTACCAGTGGCTTGCTGGCGGACTTACGGGATGATCAAAAATTGGCAGTGGTGCGAAATATTCACGCACTGCTTTGTATTAATGGCGGTGCTTGGGTGGCTACGGATATCGCATTTACGAGTCTCGTGTGCCATGTTCATATCAACATGGTCATAAGGGAATGTCTGGAAGCGCTGGTGCAACATACTGGCGGAAAAATAATTAACACCAGGACTGAGACTAAAGCCCAAACCCTCAATTTTCTTCAAGGAGAGGGTTTCAGTGTTCAGAGCTATGATCAACTGGAGCTGGTTAGAGAGCCAAAGCTTCAAATCACTGATATCGCACGACCCTTTATTGAGGGGCGTGAATTGTGGGTAATGCACCCCAGATCCAGATGATGTTTTGTTATTTCCCTGGTCAGCAATGACTGGGGTTTTTATTTTTCTTAAAATTAGTTATAATATAGCTATAATTTAAATATATGTCAGATAAATTGATTAGTTTTAAGGCTTATGATATTCGTGGGATCGTGCCCGATCAGCTCAATGTAGAGTTGGTTTATAGTATCGGTCGCGCTTATGCTAAAGAAGTTAAGCCGGTTGGCCCGGTGGTGGTCGGCTACGATGTTAGATTATCTAGTAACGAGTTAGCCGTGTCTTTAATTAAAGGCTTAAATGATGCTGGAGTAAATGTATTAGATATTGGTTTATGTGGCACAGAAACGGTTTATTTTGCATCCGCCAGAGAAAAGATAGGTGGCGGAATAATGATTACGGCCAGTCACAATCCGGCACAATATAATGGTTTAAAGTTAGTGCGCTCAGGGGCAGTGCCAATTAGTGGCAAAACTGGCTTAGATAATATTGAAAGCTTTGTGGTTGATAATGCCTTAGGGGAGCCCGCAACAAAACGCGGATTGTGCAAAAAAGAAAATGTTACAAAAGATTTTGCTAAAAAAATCTTATCTTTTGTGGATATTAAAAAAATAAAACCGTTCAAGATAGTAGTTAATACTGGCAATGGTAGTGCCGGCCTAGTCATTGATGAACTAGAAAAATCATTACCATTTAAATTAATCAAAGTTAATCATAAACCCGACGGTACTTTTCCTAACGGCGTACCTAACCCAATGCTATCCGAAACTCATTATCAAACCGCTGATGTGATAAAACAGAAGCTAGCTGATTTTGGCGTGGCTTGGGATGGGGATTATGATCGTTGTTTCTTTTTTGATGAACGAGGGGAATTTGTGGATAGTTATTATATTGTCGGTTTATTGGCGGAGTATATGCTACACAAATATCCAGAAGCTAAAATTATTCATGATCCACGCCTAACTTGGAATACTTTAGAAAAGATCAAGGCCAATGGTGGTCAAGCGGTTGAATCGCGTACGGGTCATGTATTTATTAAGGAACGAATGCGACTAGAGGATGCGGTTTATGGTGGAGAAATTTCTGGTCATCATTATTTTAAGGATTTTAATTATTGTGATTCCGGCATGATTCCTTGGATGCTAATGTCAGCGATTTTATCGGAAAAGAAAAAACCATTATCGCAATTAATTTCCGAAAGTAAAAAGCATTATCCCAATAGTGGAGAAATTAATAGCGTAGTTAAAGATGCTAAGGCGGTATTGGAAGATATTTTAAAAAAATATGAACCACTTGCTAGTAAAAAAGATATGACCGATGGAATCTCTTTGGAATTTGATCATAAATGGCGGTTTAATTTGCGCTCATCACAAACTGAACCAGTGATCCGTCTTAATGTAGAAACAAATGGTGATGAAAAATTATTGCAAGAAAAAACTAGTGAGTTATTAAAAATTATTCGCGCGTAAAAAATATTCTTGACTTATCCACAGAAAAAATATTGTAGTTATTTTTATTTGTGATATAATTTGCAATCAAGGGAGGTACTAACTATTGGAGTCTTGCCAATTACATTGTCCCGATTCGTTTCGGGTTCAAATCAAGTGTAATCATCAATACTTCAATCATTCCTCTCTCAATCCCGTCCCCGTGGCGGGATTTTATAATTCCCGTTAGTTGTGCTATAATTAGAAGTAAATAAATAAGTTATTCTATGACTCTTAAGCAATTACTCTGGGTGATTTCTGCTTCTACTGCCATCTGTTGGGCAATTTGGTTAACTATTTTAATGGGAATTGATCCGTTTCAAGCAGAGAATACGATCGCTGTTATTTTATTTTATTTCTGTTTATTTTTGGCCTTATTGGGTTCCTTCTTTTTGGTTTCATTTGGTATTCGTAAGCTATTTTCTAAATTAATTCTTGATTATAAAATCGTTGGCACTTCTATTCGCCAATCAGTATTTTTTTCTTTAATGACGGTGGGAATGTTATTTTTACAAAGTAAAGGATTACTTACTTGGTTTAATGCTACTTTTATTATTTTAGCCTTAACGCTAGTAGAGGGATTAATGCTTAGTGTTCGTAAAAAAGCACTATAAAAACCCCATAAATTAGACAAAATTCAATAAATCAAGTATAATGTCGCCATATTAAAAATATATGAAAGACCAATTATTATCGTTAAAAACTCAATTAACCCAAGAAATTGCTGAGGTTAAAAACCTGTTGCAATTAGAGGATTTAGAAAATAAGTTTTTGAGTCGTAAAAATGGCCTATTAACTTTAGCCATGAAAGATTTAAAGTCTTTAGCCAAAGAAGAAATTCCAGCCATGGGTCAATTAATCAATGAGGTAAAAATTTTTATTACCGAACGGATTGCTTTATTGCGCAATAATTTGCAAAGCCATGCTTTATCCAAAACCGTGTTTGATATTACCATTCCCGGTAAAGAACAGCCGGTTGGTCACTTACATCCAGTAACCGAAGCTATTCGTGAAATTTCTGGTATTTTTGAAAAGATTGGTTTTCAGCGCGTTCGTTATCCAGAAGTAGAATGGGATTATTATTCCTTTGAGGCATTGAATATGCCAGGAGATCATCCGGCTCGTGATGAGTGGGAAACTTTTTTTATTGATTTGCAACCGATTGATAAAAAATACGGTAAGCGCATTTTAACGCCCCATACTTCATCTGGTCAAATTCGTGAAATGGAAAAAGGTAAGTTTCCAATTCGGATGATTAATATTTCTAAATGTTTTCGTCGTCAAATTGATGCTTCTCATGTGCCGATGTTTCATCAGTTTGAAGGTTTAGTAATTGATGAGGGAATTGATATCTCTCATCTGCGTGGCACAGTGGATTATTTTGTAAAAAGCTTTTTCGGTCCAGATCGTGAAATTCGCTTACGACCACATCATTTTCAATTTACTGAACCAAGTTTTGAAATTGATATTCGTTGCGGTGTTTGTGGCGGTAAGGGCTGTCGTTTATGTAAGGAAGGTTGGCTAGAGCTGGGTGGCGCAGGTATGATTCATCCTAATGTATTAAAGGCGGGTAATGTGGATACTAAAAAATATAGTGGCTTTGCATTTGGTTGGGGAGTAGAGCGTACCTATATGATGAAGTCTGGTTTAAGTATTGATGATATTCGATTACTTTACCATACTGATTTAAGGTTTATCAATCAATTCTAACTGCTATGAATTTAAATATCTCTTACAACTGGCTTAAAAATTATGTTAAGTGCCCAGAAGCACCACGTGATTTTGCCAAAAAATTATCTTTATCTGGTCCATCCATTGATCATACAACTGAAAAAAAACCAAATTTCGAAAAAGTAGTCGTGGGTCAGATTATAAAAATCGAAAATCATCCTAATGCGGATAAATTGCATATTTGTCAAGTTAATGTTGGCGATGAAACCTTACAAATTGTTTGTGGTGCATCTAATATTGCCGAAGGTCAAAAAGTGCCAGTGGTTTTAATTGGTGGTAGAGTGGGGGATTTTGAGATTAAACAGGCCAAGCTTCGTGGTATAGATAGTTTTGGAATGATGTGCTCGATGCGTGAATTAGGTTTGAGTGAAGATCATGCCGGTATTTTTATTTTGCCAGATTATTCTAAAATTGGTTTGCCATTAGAAAAGTTAATGCCGATTGAGGATGTGATTTTTGATGTCGAAGTAACTTCTAATCGTCCGGATGCCATGAGTGTCGTAGGTATTGCTCGTGAGGCGGCAACTATCATGGGTTGCAAATTTACTTATGAAGAATCTAGGCCTAATTTAAAGATATTTGAAGAAAAGAAATTAGCGGTTAACCTTAAAGAGCCAAAAGCTTGTCTGCGCTATCAGGCAATAGTAATGACTGATGTTAAAGTTGGCATTTCTCCTTTATATATACAACAGCGTTTGATTTCTGCCGGGTTAAGACCAATCAATAATTTAGTAGATATTACTAATTATATTTTATTGGAACTTGGCCAACCAATGCATGTTTTTGATTATGATAAATTAGCTAAGAATGAAATTATTATCCGATTAGCCAAAGAAGGAGAAAAGATTTTGGCCCTAGATGGTAAAGCTTATAATTTAAAGTCAACTAATTTAGTTATTGCTGATGGTGAAAAGCCGGTAGCGGTAGCTGGGGTGATGGGTGGAGAGTTATCAGCAGCAACAGCTGAAACTAAAACTATCGTATTAGAATCAGCTAATTTTAATGCTTTACAAGTTAGAAGAACCGCTAGGGGCTTAGATTTGCATTCAGACAGCTCTAATCTATATGAGAAGGTTTTAAGTTCAGAAGCAACTAACCCTGCCTTAATGCGCGCCATAGAGTTAGTGCAGGAAATTGCCGGGGGCAAGGTAGCTTCTAAGATTTATGATGAGCGTGCTGAAAAATTCCAACCAAAAATAATTAAGTTTGATTTAAATAGCGTAGCTAAATTATTAGGTGCTAAAATTCCAGCCAAGCAAGTTAAAGAAATTTTAACTTCTTTGGGTTTTAATGTAGTCAAATCGGATAGTAAAAATAATGATGAATTATTGGTTACGGTGCCATGGTGGCGCGATCGCGATATTGAAGGTGAACATGATTTAATTGAAGAAGTGGCTAGAATTTACGGTTACAATAACTTACCCTATAATTTGCCAGCCGGTCAAATGCCAGTGGATTGGTCAATTAAAAACACATTTACGCTTGAGGATCGTATAAAGAATTTTATGGTTGGTTTTGCTTATGCCGAAAATTATAATTATTCTTTTACTTCTGAAAAGGTAATTAAAAATTGTTTCGGTGATTTAGAAAATAACATTAAAGTAGCTAATCCACTCAGTTCAGATTTTGAGTATTTACGCACCTCATTGGTGCCTGGATTACTATTGGCGCTTAGTGAGAATGAAAATTATGATGCCCAATTAAGATTTTTTGAATTAAGTAATGTTTATATCAAAAAAGAAAATAACTTACCAAACGAAAGTATGAAATTAGGCTTAGCGGTTTTGGATAAAAATCGCGAAGAAGCTTTCTTTACTTTAAAGAGCAGTGTTGAGGCGTTATTTGGTAAATTGCATATTGATCAGGTAGAATTTATGCCATTGACGGAAAATAATTTATGGCAAGATAAACAGGCGGCAGAAATTAAAATAGGGGATGTGATAATCGGTCAAATAGGTATTATTAGTCAAGATACACAAAATTTATTTGGTTTTAAGAAAGTTCCAGCCATAGCTGAAATTGATTTCAGTGAATTGGCTAATCTAGCTAAAACGATGCCAGTCTATCATTCAATTGCTAAATTTCCTGCAGTAACCTTAGATTTATCCGTAGAAGTAGATACGGATATTAGTTATCAGGGCATTGTTAAATCAATAGTTAATGTCAATTCTTTAATTAAAGATATCCAATTCTTATCGGAATATCATGGTGAAAAAATTGCCGTTGGTAAAAAAGCCATCGCTTTTCGTATCTCTTATCAGGATGAAAATAAAACTCTAAGTCAAGAAGAAGCGCAGGGTGCGCATAAGCAAGTTGTCGAAACTTTACAAAAGGCGTATAATATAGTTATAAGATAAATTTATTATAATCCCATGCTTGAAACTTCTAAAGACATTTTTTGGATCGTGCTTTCTTTTTCCATCCTTTGGATTAGTTTATTTACTGGTTGGGCGATTTATTATGTCGTTATGATGCTTCGAGATGTGCAGAAAATTTCCTCTAGCTTGCGACGCAAGTTAGAAATTATTGATCAAATTTTAAACACTATTAAAGAGCGAGTAGAAACCACAGCCAACTACTTGCCACCACTTTTAGATGCTGTCGGCAAGCTAGTTAATCACTTCAAAGAAAAGCGTGAAGAAAAACTAGAAAAAGAAGCCGAGGCAGAAGAAAAGGTAGAAAAGAAAAGTAAACGCAAATAATATAAAAAACGGGCTGTAAAAGGCTCGTTTTTATTAACTTGCCAAATTTAGCAAAATTATTGTAAAATCAAACCAATCAATTAATTTATAAACATATGATTGACCTTAAGTTTATCCGTGAAAATGTCGATTTGGTGAAAACCAACTGCAAAAACCGTAAGGTAGATGTGGATATCGACCAATTAGTCATTTTAGATAAAAACAAGCGCGAATCCATGGCTAGATTAGAAGAATTGCGTGCTAAACGCAATGTTGCTTCTAAAGTTAAACCAACTCCCGAAACTATTGCTGAAATGCGCGCCGTGGGCGAAGAAATCAAAACCCTAGAAGCTCAGCAAGAGCCCTTGGATAATCAAGTAAAAGAATTATGGCTCAGAGTGCCAAATATGACACATAAAGATGTGATTGTTAGTGACGATGAGGATGCTAACCCGGTTTTAGAAGTGGTTAAAGAGCCGGGAAAATTTGATTTTGCGCCATTAGATCATGTGCAATTAGGTGAAAAGATGGACTTAATCGATTTCGAACGCGCTACCAAGGTTTCTGGCGCTAAGTTTTATTATTTAAAGAATGAATTAGCAGTGATGGAATTTGCCTTGATTCAATATGCTTTACAAGCCTTGATCAAGCGTGGCTTTACTCCATTTTCGACTCCGGATTTAGCCAAGAGGGAAGTACTAGAATATTTAGGCTTTAATCCTCGTGGGGAATCGACTCAGATTTATAATGTGGAAAATTCTGATTTAAGCTTAATCGGTACTGCTGAAATTACCATGGGTGGTTACCACATGAATGAAGTTTTAAATGAAGAGGATTTGCCTAAAAAATATGTAGCCGTTTCCCATTGTTTTAGAACCGAAGCGGGTAGTTACAGTAAATTTTCTAAGGGCATGTATCGCGTACATCAATTTACTAAGATTGAAATGTTCCAATACACTATGCCTAGTGATAGCGAACGAGCTCATCAAGAACTATTAGACGCCGAAAAAGAAATTTTCTCTGGTTTGGGTATTCCATTTAGGGTAATTGATCATTGCACGGCGGATTTGGGTGGACCATCTATTCGAACTTATGACTTAGAAGCTTGGATGCCAGGCAAGCCCAACAAAGAAAATCAACTGGGGGATTGGGGTGAAATCACTTCTACTTCTAACTGTACCGATTATCAGGCTCGTGGCTTAAATATCAAATATAAAGCCAAAGACGGTACCAGGGATTATGTACACATGCTTAATGGCACGGCTATCGCCATTGGCCGCTGTTTGATTGCCATCATGGAAAATAATCAACAAGCTGATGGTAGTATTTTAGTGCCAAAGGCATTACAAATGTATTGTGGCTTTGACAAGATTGTCAGAAAATAAATTAGTTCAATGGGGGATAATGAGTCTAAAATTATCGCGCGCGTAGAAGAATATGAGATTGGCAGTTCTTGCAATATTAAGCGAGATTATCATAATAAGCAATTTGCCAATCCATATTATGAGCGTAAAAAAGGGCGATTTGGCTTTAATCTAGTTATTTATTTAGAAGCGATATTCGTGATTTTTTTAGTGTACTTAGTTTTTTACAGCGATCTGTTTAAAATCAAAACCATTGAGTTGCGTGGCAATGACATGATAAAAAAAGAAGATTTTATCAGTCATGTGGATAATAATATTAGTTATTGGCGTTTCTTTTTAGTACCCAATAAAAATTTATTAGCTTTTGATGCTAACCGTTTACGAGAACGGATTAAAGAGAAATATAATTTAAATAAGTTGGACATCAATCGGCATTGGCAAGAGTTAGATATCGCCATTGAAGAAAAAATTAGTTATCTGATTATTAATAACGCAAGCAGTACCAAGTCATACTTATCAGATACGGATGGTATTGTAACGCAAGAATTAACTGGTGAAGAATATCAAAAATACACTGACCGCTTTCCGCATTTTTTAATTAAACAAAATGAAATTAATCTCGGGGATAAATTATTAACCGCCCGTAATGTTAATTTTGTAATTGACTTAGATAAAATTGCCAAAGATGAGGGTTTAAATCCGGCCAATTATCAGGTAGGGGGAGCTAATGAAATTAATTTAACCACTAAGCAGGGTTGGCAAGCTTATTTTGATATCAATAATGATGCAATTACAGCTGTTAAGAATCTTAAGTTGGTTTTACAGCAGAAAATAGGGGAACAGAAGTTTCAGTATATCGATATGCGACTATTAAATAAGGTGTTCTATAAGTAAAGCCGTATTTAAACTAATGTATTTTA
>CAZNIV010000027.1:0-12899 GCA_964573235.1 uncultured Gammaproteobacteria bacterium | reverse complement strand
CGATACTTCTATTCCGCCAGAAACTCTAACTTTCTCACCACCAAAGTTAATATGCAACATTGGTCCTACCAACCAAACAGAAGTTGGTTGAGCAAATATTTTTATAGAAAAAATTACAATATTGTATATGTATTTCAGTATGAAATAGATAATATAAGGCAATATAGCCTTAAGAAGCTGAAATCTAACCCAGATTTTCTTGATGATATTTATAATAAAACAATAGCTTTATTTAATAATTTTAAGATTGAGGAGCCAAATTATCTTAACGAGATTAAAAAGCTAAAGTCTGAAAAAGAAATTAAAGCTTGGTTGAGGGAATTTTGCGAAGCCGTTTCAGATGTTACTTCCATGGGGTATTTTGCTGAGATGTTTGCGGGTTACGATGATTATTGGCTTAATTATTTAAATTTGTCAAAAGAAGATCTAGCAATTATTACCGCGCCAAATGAGTTAAGTTTTTCAAAAGAATATGAGTATGAATTGGCAAAATTTAAATTAGGTAAATTAGATACTTCTTTGGATAAATTAGTAAAGAGATGGTATTGGGTTAGAAATAATTATTACCTAGTTGACGTTGTTGATAAAAAATACATAAACCAACAATTAGATGATATTTCTATAGAAGAAGCGAAAAAAGAAATTAGCGAAATAGAGAGCGCTATAAAAAAATCAGAGAATAAAAAAGAAGTTTTACTTAAGAAGCTCCAAATTAGTAAGAATAATCAAATAATAGTCAGGGCTTTATCAAATTTTGTTGTGTTACAGGACAAAAGAAAAGAAATTGTTTTAAAAATAAACTCAATGCTTATTTGTGCTTGTAAAAAATTATTAGATATTTACGGATATAAAAAAGAGGACAAGCAAATAATTCTTTCAGCGGCTTTGCATTCTTGGTTTTATGATCTTTCTAAAAAGCAGTTACTTGAGAAAAGCAGAATTGCTTTTGAGGGCTTATATTGGTCTATTGGTGGTGGGGTGCTTATTGGCGATGAGGCGATTAAGAAAAATAATGAATTAACTTCTGATTATAAAAATGAAAGTCTCAAAGAAATCAAGGGACAAATTGGTTTTAAGGGCATAATTGCCGGAAGAATTAGAATTATCATGAGAGATAAAGATTTTATGAATTTTAAGAAGGGTGAGATTTTAGTTACTAGCATGACTCGGCCGGAATTTTTGCCGTTAATGAAATTAGCTTCTGCTCTTATCACAGATGAAGGCGGAATCACTTGCCATGCTGCAATTATTGCGCGTGAAATGAAAAAGCCATGCATTATTGGTACCAAAATAGCCACCAAGGCGCTGAAGGATGGGGATTGGGTGGAGTTAGATGCCAATACTGGAAGGGTTAAAGTAATTAAATAATCTATTATGCCAGACAAGCTTAAAGCAGTTATCAATAAATATCTAGAACAATTTTCCATTGTGCCCATCGGTGGAAGAGCTTGTTGGTATTTTACTAATTGGTGCTTATTGCACAATTATACAAAAAACTATAAAAAATGGCCTGTAATTACTGGTGGATTAAGTCATTCAAAAAACAACCTGTCCAAATGGTATTACCTTTGGCCTAAAAATGTTGTCTTAAGTAAATATTTAGAGCTTTGCATAGAAAACCAAGAAATATTCAAAGAAATCAAAAATACCTTAGATACTACTTCAAAATCAGTGCAGAATAAATTTAGTAGTATTGATTTTGAAAAAATATCAGCAGATAAACTTTGTAAATTAGTTCCTTATTTTGCTAAATCATTTATGAGCATGTCTCATGTGTCAGTTATTTTAAGATTTATCGACTTATCAATCCTTGAGTATTTTAATGAAAAATTTCACAATCACAAAAAGAAAGATGAATTAATTAGGTATCTTTCTGTTTCTGCTAAAAAAAGTTATTCCATAAAAGAAGAATTGGCCATTGCCAAAGTTGCTAAGGAACTAAAAGTAGGAGTATTTTTAAAAAAACCAAAAAAACTGGCAATCGAAATAGCAAAAATTAAAAAGATGTATTGCTGGACTACTTGTGGTTATTACAATGAGCCCGCAAGAACCGAAAACGATTATTTGAATATTATCAAGAATATTAGCCTTGGTAATCCAGGAGCTAAAATAAAAGAATTGGCAAAACGGCATCAAGAAGATTTAGTAAAAAGAAAAAAGCTTATTAAATTACTAAGTGTTAAAGAAAAAAAGATTGCCAAAGTTGCCGCTGAAACAAATCGTTTAAAGGATTACTATAAATACTCGACCAATAAAGTTTTATTCATGGGTGAAGAGCTTTTTACGGCTATCGCTAATAAAATCAATGAACCGATTGATTTTATTAAAAATCTTACCCCAGAAGAGATCGTATCTTTGATTGAGGGTAAAAAGATTGATAAAGATCTTATCAATAATAGAAATAGAAACAGCGTAATTATTACTAATATCGGACGTTATAATGAATATTTTGGATCGGTGGCAGAACATATTGAGGATAAATATCTCAAAATAGAAAAAGAAACCAATAGAGAATTAAGAGGCAGAATTGCTTGTCGAGGAAAAGCCACGGGGAAAATTTGCATTATTAGGGGTAGCAACGAATTTAATAAGCTTAAGGGTGGTGAAATATTAGTCGTTTTTAATACTAGCCCGGATTATGTTAAAATTCTTCATAATGTTTCTGCTATTATTGCCGAGGAGGGCGGAATTACCGCTCATGTTTCAATAATCAGCAGGGAATTGGGCATACCATGTATTGTTGGAATAAAGCGCGCAACCGAATTGTTAAAGGATGGTGATTTGGTAGAGGTAGATGCTAACAGTGGAGTAATTAAGGTAATCAAAAATAAATAGAATATCAAGATTATGAAACCATTTTCAAGAGCACCAGAAGAGATGTCGAAAAATTATGAAATATCACAAACTAATTATGGAATTGCGGACGTTGAAAATACAGGAGAGGAAAGGGCGGTAAGAGCAACGGCGTTTGTTACTGCCAGAATGGCAGCGGAATATATTCCAGACCCAACTCTTTTGAGACAGAATTTCTATAAAACATCGATGGAAAAATTATTTCCTAATGAAAGTGTTCCTAATATGGGGGCGCCGTGTTTTATTGAACTACGCTATAAGTCGTCAGAAAATTTAATACAAAAGATGCTTGAGCGATATGGCGAGATTCAGGTAATAGAGCTTGCCAGTGGCTTTACCGCACATGGATTATCGATGACTTATGATCATGAGGGTGTTAAAAAGTGGATCGATAACGATTTTGAGGCAAGTTTAAGGGTTAAGCAGGAAACCGTTAATGAAATTGTAGCTGGTGCTCCAATTGAGTTTATTCCCGGTAGTGCCCTAGATGAAACTACCTGGCAGAAGTTTAATCAAAGAATTATACCAGGGGTGCCCGTAGTTATTTTCTGTGAAGGATTGATGATGTATTTTAATGCAGAAGAAAGAAGAAGGTTTTTTAATCTAGTAAAAAACTTTTTAAATGATAAGGATGGCGTTTTCTTTCATGAGGACATTCTTAAATATCAGAAAGATAATGAAGAAATTATGCATGGGCGATCAAGTGGTGATTTTGCCAACATAACCAGACAAATGATTGAGCGAAGTGAAAAACAACATGAAGAGGCAATGAGAGAATTATATGGACAAGATGAGATTGAGAGAGAGTATGCTGGTTATGGTTTCAAAGTTGAAAGAATTAGTGAAAATGAATTAGCTAGCTTAAGTCTAGATAAATATCCAGAAGAAGTTTCTGTTAAAATGACAAGTGAGGAGCATATTATTCATCCGAGACAAGATGGTGAAGATTTAATTAAGGCCGATTTTAAAATGTGGGTATTATCTAATGCAAAATAATATGTCTAATATTTTACTTATTCACGGTTCATGGCACGGTGGCTGGTGCTGGGATGAGGTTAAGGCATCACTTGAAAAAGATGGCCATACTGTATTGGCGCCAACACTCTTAGAAATGGATTATAGAAAACAACCACCGGCTCGAGGAATCGGTTTGGTTGAACATATTAATAGCTTAAAAAAGATAATCACTGAGCTAGATCTGACTAACTTGATAATTGTCGGACATAGTTATGGGGGCATGGTTATGACTGGACTTTCATTGCTTATTCCAGATAGGATCAAAAAAATAGTCTATCTGGACGCTTTTTTACCTAATCCAGGTGAATCATTATTTGATATATCAGCTCCAGAAAGGGTTCAAACAATGAAAAAATCATTAGTAGATGAAGACGGAAAAACTTTGGAGCAAGGAGGGGTTGATCCATACCTTCTTCCAGTTAGAGATCCTGAATTTTTTGGAATTTATGATCAATCCATTAAAGACGCCATTAAAGATAAATTAGTTAAAACATCCGTAAAAACTTTTACCGACAAGATTGGCACAGGTGAAGTATCCGCTGATATTAAAAAATATTATATTAGGTGCACGCAATTTCCTATAAGTGAACGTTTTGAAAATAAGGCCAAAGCTATGAAGTATGAATGCTATGGTTTTGATGCAGGTCACGATGTTATGTTGACTAATCCAAATTTACTAGTTAATCTTTTAACAAAAATTATAGATAAGAATAAATAATAAAATTATGAGCGAAATTAGATTAAACAGCCAAGAAATAAAAGAGGAAAAGGTGCCAGAGATCATGTTGCATTTTTTTCGTCACGATGAAAAAGCTAAAGGATCAGACGATACCGAAGTGCGCCTAACTGAAAAAGGTAAGTTGCATGCCAAGTCATTATCTAGTTCGGAAACAGATTTGTCTCAAGCTATGGCTTTTGGTTCGCCAAGAAAAAGAACTCAAGAAACAGCTGGCTTAGTCATGGCTGGAGCTCAGGATGGTATAGAAGGAACGGAGAGTTTAGAGGATTTAAAAACTAAAATAAATAGTGGTCGGGAATTCGGCTCTAAACTAATGGGAGATTCCAGATTAGATTTTATCATTCCCGAATCGGGACCTTATTTTGATGAATTAATGACTGCCTATAAGAGTGGGAAATTATTAAAGTATTACGTTGAGGAGAGTGATAGGAAATTGGTAGAATTAGGTGTTGATAAAAAACTCGATACCTATTCTTCTTTGGCCTCTAAAATAGCCGAATTGATCGCTAAGTATTTAAAGATTTTACCTCGCTGGGAAGAACTAGTTAAAGACGAAGAAAAGAATTACGAGCCAGTATTAGAGCGTTTCACGGCCACTCATCAATCAGTGGGTGAATCTTTTTTAGCTAAGGTTATTGAAGTTACCAAGGGAGTGGCTGAAAGAGATGCTTTTGTGGCGGCCTTAAATAATCAAGGGTTTGATTTTGCTGAAGGTTTTAATACTGAGATTGTTAAAGATGGTGAAGAAGAAAAAGTTCATATTACCTTTAAAAAAGAAAAGGATGGCCAAGCTATTTTTGAATACGACGAGGTGTTACCAAGAGAAGTTATTGAAGGCATTATTGTAAAGAGCGAAAAATAAAATTAGTTATTACTAAAAAACGCCCCGATTTAATTCGAGGCGTTTTTATATTTTATATTTTTAATTTATTCAAACTTAGAATCCTCACTTAATCTTTGTCCGCGGATAAAATCTTCACCGCTAGTAATATTTTTACCTTCTAGTTGTAATTTATGAATTACTAAAGCGCCAGAACCGCAAGCGATAATTAATTTTTTATCTTTTACTATAATTTTGCCCGGCGCTTGATTGATTTCATTAATAATTTCTACCGGTGGGAATATTTTAACACGCTTGCTCAAAAAGGTAGTCCAAGTGGCTGGCCAAGGATATAAGGCGCGTATTAAAGCGCTAATTTTTTTAGCTTCTTTAGTCCAATCGATTTTGGCGGCATCGCGCTCAAACATTTGGCAAAAAGTGGCTTTACTATGATCTTGTTCCACGGCCTTGATGGTACCGTTAAATTGGCCAATAATGCACTCGCGCAATAATGGCGAAGCTATTTGATAAGCCGTTTCATGCAAGGATTCATTAGTCTCGGTGCCATCTAGAATAAGCTCTCTTTGGCTCAAAATTGGCCCATGGTCCATCTTTTTATCTAAAAGCATAATACTTACCCCTGTTTTACTCTCGCCGTTTAAAATGGCTGATTGGATAGGGGAGGCTCCGCGATATAATGGTAAAAGTGATGGGTGAACATTGATTACACCATGAGGGAATAAATCTAGGGCTATTTGGGGCAAAATCTGACCAAAAGCCACTACCACTAACATATCAGCATTAAGCGCTTGAATCTGCTTAATCATTTCTGGCTCTTGAGATAACTTTTCTGGCTGAAAGCAGGGGATATTATTTTTAATAGCCAATACTTTAACTGGACTAGGGGTGATGATTTGCTTGCGCCCAGTTGGTCGATCGGGTTGGCTTAAAACGCCGACGACCTGAAAGCGGTTGTCGGTTATTAAATCTTGTAAAAATTTAGCGGCAAATTCTGGAGTGCCGGCAAAAACAATTTTAATCGCGGACTGGTTTTCCATCTTGGATATCTTTGGCTTTATCAATATATAAAATGCCATCTAAATGATCTAGTTCATGCTGAATAACACGGGCAAAAAAACCAGTGGTTTTAATGGCGCGTTTTTCTCCAGTAGCATCGATGAATTCCATGGTTACACGATTATAGCGCTCTACTTGGCCAAATTTACCCGGAACCGATAAACAACCCTCTTCGCCCCAGACCTTTTTAGTGGAAACACTTTTAATTACTGGGTTGATCATAGGAATATCCACCCCTTTATTATGAACAACTACTAAGCAAATGTTTTTACCAACCTGTGGCGCCGCAATGCCAACACCCTGAGCTTCATGCATGGTATCAATCATTTCCGGAATTAACTTTTGAATTTCCAACGTAAAAACATCGCTAACTGGTAGCGATTTTGCGCGCAATATAGGATTTGGTATAGTAATTATGGGTAACATGTTTATATTATATCTTATTTTAGCCTTTTTGTCAAATGACAAAAGTTTTAAAAAGCGGTAAAATTATAATAGATTATTTTAAATTTAATATGGATAAACCAAAAAGTTCCGGCTTCCAAGGCATTAGCTTCATTATCAATAAAAAAGTAGAAAAAGTTTTTGGTCCAGCTTATCAATGGCAGGATACAGCTTTGCGTATTATTAAAGAATTAGCTATCCCTAATTTTAAGCGCAGTTCGGTTTTTAAGGTGTGCAAAGATAATTCTAAAGAGTATATCGAGCGTTGTTTGAATGACACTAAAGAATTGTGCCAAACAGGGGATCGTTGGAAGTATTTTTTTAAAGTAGTAGTTGGGGATAAAAACAAACCAGAAGAACCACCTAAAGTTTAAAGCTGGACACCAAATAGCCGACACCAAATGGTGCCTCATAACTCAAGATCTCTGACTTGGTATTAATACCATTTAAAATACCCATCAAAATTAAGATGGATTTTAATCCGCATTCAGCAGCGTTTTCTATCATCTTATGATCTAGATTAATAATACCCTGAGTATCATTAATTTTTATTAACTCAATCATTTGATCATCAAATTTTTTACCATCTACATGATATGGTAATGGCGCTTTTTTGGTAACACAGTGAGATAAGTCTCCGGAAGCTAGAATAGCTATTCGTTTATCTGTGGATAAAATTATTTCTTTTAGCGCTTTACCAAACTCCACGTGAGTTAAATTGTCTAACATGGAAAAATAAATGGGAATAATGCGCGCGTCTTCAATGTGTTGCGTTAAGCAAAAGAGAGGAATACTTGTACCGTGGTCTAAGTTGGGTTCAGAAATGATATTTAGAGCAAATTTACCGCTAATACTTTCTTTACTAGTGGTAATTAAAGTAGTATCACCTTTAAAATTTAATTTGGTGGCAAAATCGCCAAAGCTTTCAAAATTAGCTGTATATTTATTAGAAAGATTAATAGTAAAGGCCTTGGATTGAATCTCACCATGAGGAGATATTACTAAGATAATATCCGGCTTAGAAGCATATAAATCTTGTTCTAAGGTTTTTAGAGCTTCATTAGTTTTACTTAACTTATTGATGTTTTCTTTGCCAATATTAGGAATTAATACTGGTGGATGTGGGACAATTGCTGCAAAAACTAAAGACATATTATTAAACTGAGTGAATAATTATTACCAATTTCCGGCGATCGTTTGCCCAACTGAATGAACTTCTAGTGTTTCCTTGGTTATCGTAAGAACATTCTTACTGGAATAACCCAAGCTCTTAAATACATCACCAGAAGAAATTGGCAAGCGCTTACCATTAGAAATAACATATATCGTGCTAGTCTGTTCGTCAACTACTTTAGTTTTTTTGCCAGTTTTTTTATTCACGATTGTTTTGTAGGCGGTTTTTAGTTTAACCAAAGAGCCATCTGGTAATGGTACGGGGTTTCCGGTCATATATTGATCTAAATCGGCGCCGGCTATTTTGGTCACGGATTGCCCTAAGAAATTAGAATCTAAAATTTCTTTATTCGTTACTAATCGCTTAACGCCATTTAAAATTTGCCAAGTTTCTTTAGTTTTTTGATCTTGTACTAATTTTCCCAAAGGATAGATGGTGTATTTAGTAATTGGTGAACCATCTTTATATTGCATTAAATCAATGTCTGGGACTTGCATTATTTCATCCTCATTAAAACCAAGAGATTTAATTAAGGCAGTGTCAGAAAATTTTCTCTTATCAGCATCAACAATCATAAAAACCTCATTGGTGGTAGTAGATTGCAATAAGGAGTAATTTACATATTTAATTGGTACGCCATCATCATACTGAGCTAAATCGGCATCGTCAGCTAGCACGGCCTTAGAGATGTCGAAACGAGACATTAAAACCGATGGGGAAGTAATGGCGCGCTTTACCGCATCATCAATAAAATAATAAGCATCAGTAGAGCTAGATTTGACTAAGGTTCCGTCGGGCCATTTTTTACTAAAATATTTATTCCACAAAGTCCAAAATAATTCATTGCCATGAATATGCGGAGTGTAATTATACAAACCAGCGGTAGCCGTGTTTTTTGGTGTTACGCTTTCGCCATCAATAGAATAGGTGCGACCTGGTTTAAAATTATAGGTATTAATAGCATTTAGGTAATTATCTGTCTCTGCTGCTGCTGAATTGATCTGCTTGTAAAAACCATTCCAACGCGGATCACAGCCACCACTGTCAGGACACATATAGCCCGTAGCTAAGTCGTATTGGCGCTGGCTCGGTGCTTGGTCTTCTAATAGCCCCATTTCTTTCTGGGTTAAAACCATTAAATATTTTGGATTAATTATCCAGCGTTGACCAATTTCGTAAAAAGCTTGGGCGGCTGTAATAAATTGCCCTTCTTTATTAACGGTAATATAATCTTTAAGTGTTCCAGGCATTTTATTTAAAAACGCTTGGATATCGGCTAAATTCATCGCTTTATAATCCCTTATTTCGGTATCAGAAATAAGATAGTCATGATTAAATTCAGACGCTAATGTAGTAATTGGCGATAAACCTAAAAAAAGAGTGATAAAAATAAAAACAATTTTTTGATATTTGTTCATAATTAAGATAAGTATTTCTGATATTATTTTAGCATAAATTTATTCTTTTGAAAAATAGCGACTTATCTGCTAAAATTAAAGTATAATATAAAAATATGTCCCAAATCAATTTTGATGACGACCAGTACTTAATTAATGAACCAAAAAGGCACTATCCACCCAAAAAAACGGGTATTTTTCGCTCCTGCGCTTGTTTTTTTATACTTTTACTTATTGTTTTTGGTATCGTAATTGTCACCATCGCCACTATTTTAATGCCCTATAAAGAAAAAACAGACCAAGTGTCTCAAGTTTGGAATAATTTTGTAAATATAGACTTTACCACTAGACTCAAAGAAACCGCTTCGGGTTTATTTTCTAAACCAACGGGGCAGTGGCTAGTAGACACAAGTAAACAAGTTGCTTCATCAACTTGGCAAAAAATGACTAGTAGCTCTAATGATGTTATTCAGAATATTACTTCCACCACCAAAGCTAGTTTAAGTAGCTCTACTAATCAAATCGTTAATCAGGCCACCTCCTCAGCTTGGGATTGGCTAAAAAACACTTCTGCCAATACGATTAGTAGTATAATGGATAAGTTACTAAAAAAATGATTCAATTGCTGGGCGTAAAAATTGATGGTCCCTCTAAGGTTGAAGCGCTATTTTTTATTGATCAAGCTATTAGACAGGAAAAACAAAATTTAATAGTAACAGTCAACCCAGAATTTTTAGTGGCCGGGGTTAATAATCCTGATTTTAGAAAATTACTAAATGAAGCAGATTTATCTCTGTGTGATGGTGCTGGTATTAAGTTATTTGCAGGCAATAAGGTGTATCGCGTAACTGGTGTTGATTTAGTAGAAGAATTATTAGAAGTGTCAGCTATTGATAAGACATATAAAATATTTTTATTGGGTGGACTAGCTAATTCTACTGGATTACTATTAAAAAAATATCCTCGTGCCAATATCGTTGGTCATAATACGGCTGGAAAAATTGATAACTTCGGAAATTTAAGTAATAATAAAGAGATTTTAAATCAAATTAACGGCAGTGGAGCTAATATTGTTTTAGTAGCCTTTGGTCAAATTAAGCAGGAAAATTGGATTAAAAAAAATTTAAGCTTAATGCCAATAATTAAAGTTGGTATTGGTGTTGGTGGTACTTTTGATTACTTGTCTGGCAATATCCAGCGGGCACCTAAGTGGCTTAGGAATATTGGCTTAGAGTGGCTATTTCGCTTATTTAAACAACCAAAACGCTTTGGACGCATTATCTCAGCAATAATTATTTTTCCGTTACTATTGGTTATCGATTCAGTGCTTGGCATTTACAAAAAAATTAAAAAATAGTAAGATATTGCCATAATTTAGATGAATTAAAAGATATGATTAGTAAAAAAGTACGAAGCAGATTTGCCCCAAGTCCAACCGGTTATGTTCATGTAGGAAATTTTAGAACTATGCTATTTGAATATTTATGCGCCAAAACTGCTGGTGGCGATTTTTTATTAAGAGTAGAGGATACCGATCAGACCAGAGAAGTACCAGGAGCAGTAGCTAAATTATTAGAAATCATGAAGTGGGCTGGAATCGTTCCCGATGAAGGTGTTAAATTGGATGATGATAATAACGTCATTGAAGTTGGCCCTCATGGTCCGTATACTCAATCTAAAAGATTGCCAATTTATAAGGATCATGCGCAAAAACTAATTAATTCTGGTCATGCTTACTATTGTTTTTGCTCCGAAGAAAGACTAACTGAATTGCGTAATTTACAGACAGCAAATAAGCAGCCAACCAAATATGATGGTCATTGCCGTAATTTATCCAAAGAAGAAATAGCTCAAAAAATAGCTGCCGGTGAGTCATATGTAATTAGAATGCGTCTGCCAGAAAATGAAATTATCACCTTTACCGATTTGGTGCGCGGTAAGGTTTCCTTTAATACCAAAGAGTCTGACGATCAAGTTTTAATGAAATCCGATGGTTTTCCTACATACCACTTGGCAGCAGTGGTTGATGATCATTTAATGGAAATCACTCATGTTATTAGGGGTGAGGAGTGGTTACCTTCTACGCCAAAACATTTATTGTTGTATCGTTATTTTGGTTGGGAAGCACCACAATTTGCCCATCTATCTTTATTGTTAAATCCAGATAAAACTAAATTATCTAAGCGTCAAGGTGACGTGTCTGTTGAGGATTATCGCAAAAAAGGCTATTTACCATGGGCCTTAATTAATTTTATCTCTTTATTGGGCTGGAACCCAGGAACGGAGCAAGAAGTTTTTAGTCGTGAAGAGCTAACCAAAGCCTTTTCTTTAGATAAGGTTAATAAAACAGGATCAGTTTTTGATATTAAAAAATTAGACTGGATTAATGGCGAATATATTAAAAAATTGCCAACCGCGGAATTTATCAAATTGGCTCAGCCATATCTAGCCGCTAAAAATATTTCTTGGCTTGATGGAGTTAGTATTGATAAGGCTTTAAAAATCGAGCAGGATCGCGTGACTAATCTATCTCAAGTGGGGGAGAATATGAGTTATTTTTCTACTGAACCAGAATATGATGGCGCAATTTTAGTCTGGAAAAAAAGCACTAAAGAACAGGCCTTGAATAATTTAAAGCTAATTAAAGACTTTTTGATTAATATCAAGAATGAGGATTGGGAAGCAAGTAAATTACAAGAATTAATCGTAGCCTTTATTGCAGAAAATAAGCTAACCAATGGCGAAATGCTTTGGCCGTTACGCGTAGCTTTAACCGGCTTAGAAAAATCTCCAACTCCTTTTGAAATTGCTGAAGTTATTGGTCAAAAACGCGCTATTACTCGCATTGAAACAGCCATAACTAAATTGAACTAACTCGGATTGTTCAATCTCATTAAAAATTGTTATAATTAAACGGTATAAAAATACTTATGCTTTTATCGTTTAAATCTGTTACTAAAATAAAGTTAATATTATCCACCCTGCTAATCCTGGGCGCTCTTTTATCTTTTAATACCGTTAAGGCAGTTGCTGATGAAACCCTAATCACTGACTTGAATAAGCAAATAGATGAGCAGCGTAAAAAAATTGATCAAATGGGGGATCAAATTGAAAAATATAATGCGGAAATTAAAAAAGTTCGTGAACAAAAAAGTAGCTTACAAAGTCAAGTTTCTATATTGGATAATCAAATTGCTAAAGCCGGAGCAGATATTCAGTCAAAAGAATCTGAAATTAAAGCCACTGAGCTAGAAATTGATCGAGTACAATTAGAGATAAAAAAGAACGAATTGATTATCCTTCAAAATAAAACTAGACTAGCCGTTTTTATTAGACAAATAAGTATCTCTGATCGTCGGAGTTATTTATCAATGTTAT
>CAZNIV010000026.1:0-13040 GCA_964573235.1 uncultured Gammaproteobacteria bacterium | reverse complement strand
CGACTTGCATGCCTTAGACACGCCGCCAGCGTTCATCCTGAGCCAGGATCAAACTCTCAAAATAATTGCAACTAGATTAAGGCCAGTTGCCAACCTTATAAAACAAAAAGAAATTGTTTGAAAACAAATTTTAGGTTTTGCTGTTTATCACTTTTTAGTTGTCAAATTACGATTCTTCCCTTTGCGGTAGCAAAAGAAAAAACAGAGAGCTCCGATTTAGCGAACCGCCATCTAGTGGCGAATCAATCAGCTATCACTGTTTTTTCTCTTCCTTTAGTTGTAAAAATCGGTTTCGAAAGCGATCTTTGGATATTTTTTATTGCTCAATAATATTAACTCTTTTTATAAAGCTTGTCAACAGCTATTATGTGTATTTTTACTCTTTATTATTTCTTGGCTTAAATTAGCTATATTTTAAAAGTTTATATTAATAAAAACACCGAATTTTAAGGCTACGGCAATGCCTACTAAAACAAATAACCACAATATATACACAGTCTACCCCTTTTACTGAGTGCTAAATAAATTAGCTCTCTAGTTTTTTTGACCGATGCTTTGTGTGCGCTAAGCGCCACTCATTAATTTTACCGTGATGCCCGGACAGCAACACCTTGGGCACACGGAGTTTTTTACCTTTATAAACTAAAACTTCTGGACGAGTGTATTGTGGATACTCCAAATTTGTTTCATCAGAAAAAGAATCTCCCTTCACTGATTCTTCTTTGCCCACAAATCCGGGAATCTGGCGCGACACCGCATCAATTACTGTCGCCGCCGCTAACTCACCACCGGTTAACACAAAATCACCGATCGAAAGTTTCTCATCCACCATTTTTTCTATTCTGGCATCGGCACCCTCATAGCGAGGACAAACAAAAACCAAACGATCATATTGCGCCAATCGCTCCGCGTCTTTTTGCGTAAAGCGCTTGCCATTAGCCGCGGTTAAAATCACTCTGGTCTTTTTTTTATTCCCCTTGAGCACACCGTTTAAAGCCTTCATCATAATGTCGGCCTTAAATAGTAAGCCCACGCCTCCACCATACGGTTTCTCATCCACTGTTTGATGACGATCAGTCGTATGGTCACGCAAATAATGCGTCTTCACCTTTAATAATTTGTTCTGTTGCCCACGCTTAAATAAACTCTCATTAAAATAAGAATCTAAAATATTCGGAAAGATAGTGATGATGTCGAACTGTTTCATGATAGATATAATTGTATCACGAATAGAAAAAAATAAAAGTGGAAAAATAAAAAACCCGGACTTTCATCCGGGGTAAACACTTGAGGGTTACCATTCGCAACCCTTCTTAATTAACAATTGACGCAACTTGCCTTGCGCTTCTTCCTGAATCTGTCGCACCCGTTCGCGAGAACGACCGACTAAAAGCGAAATCTCACCCAATGTTTTTGGCTGATCACCATCTAAGCCAAAACGCATCCGAACAACCAACTGTTCCCGTTCATCCAGCGTGTGGATCATCTCCTTGATCATTTCCACACAGCCCATCCGGTCAGCATCGTCAAATGGGTTTTGAGCCGAATCATCCCCCACCAATTCATGGCGGGTATCTTCATCCCTTTCGCCAATCGTCTCGTCCAGCGAGACTATTGATGACAAGTTGATCCTGCTCAAGCCATTAACTACTCGCTTAGTCATATCCACTTCCGTTGCGATTTCCGCATCAGTTGCTTCACGACCAAGCGTATCGCCCAGCTTAATACGCGCCGTACGCACCTTGCTAATCTTACTTGCCGATTGAATAGGAACGCGAACCGTACGAGCCTGATTGGCTAACGCTCGACGCATTGCCTGCTTAATCCACCATGAAGCATAGCTTGAAAACTTAGCGCCCTTGGTTGGATCAAACTTTTCCGCCGCCCGCATCAATCCGATATTACCTTCAGAAGTCAGGTCAATCAGTGGTAAGCCCAGCCCCTTAAAGTCATGGGCGATCTTAACCACTAGGCGCAGATTTCCCTTAACCAATTTCCTCCAGGCCTCTCTATCTCCCGTGGCGATTGCCCTAGCCAATTCACCCTCTTGTTCCAGAGTGATACGATCCGTGCTCAGCGAATTAACATACACCGCCATCGTATCCCAAACCCCTCTGTCCTGCACATTCTCCGTCTTTTTCGGCCGGCGAATTTTGCGAGGCCTCGGAGAATCCAACAACTCTCGTTTTACACGCCCTCGTTTCTTTTTAAAAGCAAAAGATGAGGCGACAGGACCCATTTCCTGAAAACCAATTCCTTGATTCATAATTAAATCCTCCGAGCTTGGTTGATTTTACCATTGCGTAATTGTTCTAATTTAATGTACCGAAATAAGTTTTTACCCTATTTTGGCCAAAATGTCAAGGGTAAACTAAAACCGCGCCATCTCTGACGCGGGGTAAAATATGAATTTATTTAGATAAATAGCGAGAGTAAAGAAATTTAAATATATGCCCCAAAATAAAACCAATCACTGCCAAGCATAAAACCCAAAAAATAAGCGGATAAGCACCAATGCTAGATAATAAAATAATTATGCCAATCAAAATAATATAAACTATGTACCAAAACCTAAAAGTAGCTAAAGGGAAAAATAGAGAAAGAAAAAAAGCTAAAGTTATAAGATACCCCTCTGTGCACCAGGGACAAGTTGCAAAAAGCCAACCACTGTGGCTTGGGAAGTTATTAATTTGATAATAATAACTACCCATTGCCTTGGCAAAAAAAGATGGAATTACAAAAGAAGCTAAAAAAATAACAAGCAATTGCTTAAGCGCGCTTTTCATAAAATAATCTTATTTGATCTAAACTTGCTCTTATTATAACATAATCAGCTGTGTTAATCTTGCGTCGATTAACTGCCGTATTCAAATATTCTTGGAGTTGATTTAAATTTAAACGCGCATAATATTTTAACAATACCAAATTATAATTAATCAAATCCTGCGCCTGAGCAATGAGCTGTTGTTTTTCTATATTTGATAAATATTGATTTTTTTTAATTGTCTCCATTGTTTCTTTTAATGCGGTAATCTTGCCATTAATCAACTCTTCTTGTTTTTGCAAACTTCTAGCGACCAATAAAAACTTATTCACATAATAAGTCGTTAAGTTTTGACCTTCTCGCCAGTGATCAATACTACTCATCAGCCATGCCAGCTTTTCATTATTATCACCACTACTCTCCAATTCAATTACTGAATTAATTAAAGCTCCATCCGATGAAGTTGATAATACTTGAGGCAACGCTAAAGTATTAACCAACATTGCCTGACCACTAACCACCGAGGTCGCTAAATTCGTCGTCGTAGCCATCACCACCGAAGCGGTTTCGTCTAGTGTTAATTCGAACTGCAACTCTGCCGTACTAGATGCGGTAAAAGAAGCCTCTTTATAATTCATTAATAATTCCTGTTTTTCTCCTGCTTTAATATTGCTAGTCATTTCTGATGACTGCTTAACCCCGTCCGCAATATATTCCGACCTCATCCGATAACTACCGCCATTATCCGTGCCTAATAAACTTACTTTATATTCCCCCGCTAACGGATTAGGAATAATCACCACTTCTCTGTCCGTATTAAACCCTGAATAATAGGCGCCAGAAATTTCCTCGATCTTGCCCGCGCCATCAATATTGCGACCAATACGCTTACCATCCGGTGCCGTAATCATAAAATCCGCGGGCGAAAAAATAGTAAAGAATAAAAAGTTATGCGCCTTAGTACGATTAACCTCTTCTACCGGCTCTACGCCTGTTAAAATTTTAATCACTCGGTTTTGGCTGCCACTTACCATACTGGTATGATCCGCATAAACTGGAATCGCCTCTAAACCTAAAAATTGCCTATTACTTTCACTCGGCACTGTACCATCACCATAATTATAAACAACTCCATCTGTCTTTGATGTAAGGTAATTAACTGGCATCCCATCTGCCCAATTGCCATTTGCGCTACTGCTGGCATAAGCTTGTAATTTAAATCCGGCATAAGTACTAGAAGCATCAAATAACCCATCATCGCCCTTAACTAAGCCCACAAAATTATACACGCCCACATAATCTTTTAGTTTTTGTAAACTAGCCGTACTATTTAATTGCTCCAAAAAAGTATTGCGCGGATAGTTATTAGGATAATTTAATTCCTGACCACCATAAGACAAATAATCATAAACCGGCAATAATTGCTTAACCGACTCTAATGGTTTATTTCTTATGTAATCACCCAAACTACTATATCCCCTTTCTTCGGCTTCATTTTTTAGTGCCATTTCTACAAAAAAATCTGATAACTCAATTCCTACATCCCCACCCTCTACGGCCAAATACGATTTCGGCGATCCCCTTTGTGGCGTTGCCAAAAATATTAACTTATCTATATTCTTCGCCCCATCTAATTCCTGCGCGTAATATCTCGCCACCAATCCACCCATGGAATGAGCAATCAAATTCACACGACCAGTTCCCGCGATTCTCTTCACCGCCTCCACTTTATCTTTCAATAAATATGCTGTATCTACATTTGATTCACGCCAATTATAAGGCATCGCAAACAAAGTTTTACCCTCTTCATATCCCGCTAATTTTAGCGCTTCATACAAATTAGTATAAGTATTCAGTACCGGATCCAATATCCACTCCTCATCCGATCCCCAGCTACCCAAAATTCCGGGAATCAAAATCACCGGTTCTTTATTTTCTACTCCACTTAACCATTCTGGCATCGAAGCCAAAAACGGTTGATAACTCACCTCGCTTTTAAAACCAGCTGGATAAAAATCTAATTTAGTTCGACCAGCACAATCACCATATCTTTCTTCATCAGTTGAACCATCTTCATTAACCACCAAGCACGGGCCACCATCAGCGCCCCAATAATTTTTACTCACATCATACATTGGCACCAAAACATTTTCACTATCAAAACTACAAGCAAAAATACCGCCACCAGAAGGGCTGGCCGCTTTTTTAAGATATAAACCAGAATTACCCGTCTCATCCAATATTGCCGAATTATGCATTATAAAGCTCGAATCTATCGATCTAATCCAGCTGGTATTATGACTAAATAATGAACTCTCTATCGTGGTGGTACCATAAGAACTTAACGGACCATCTGAATATAATATCTTAGCGTACTTCATATTAAGCTCTCCCTTAACCGTTCCTCGGCGATCAACTAAAATACCAGCCCAATTCCCGGGCTGTTTATAATCATCCAAAATTGCCTGTGGCACATATTCCGCGCCATTTTCGGTATCACTTAAGCGGGTTAAAACTACTGGTCGCTCTGCCGTACCCGCAATATTCAACTTTCCTAATACTTTAATTTTTCCCCACCAACCCATTTTTACCACAGTACCCGGTAAAATCGTTAAACTACTATTCTCATCAACCACTACATTGTCGATTCCATCATTATTATCACCATAAACAATTGGCGCGCCCTCACCCGACCAAATCACATCACCCGTAATATGATAATCCACCGCCAACACTGGCAACGCGCCAAATAAAAACCACGCCAACCCGAAGATTGGCGTAGCTAGTTTGGTTAACGAATAAAAAAGTCTCATCCCTCCTGATATTTTTTATTTTCTTGTTTTAATTATATCACGAAAAATATTTTTTACGAAATTATTTATTCCAAATGCTTCGCTAATCCCAGCGAATGCAATTTTTTACTCAAAAGCGGCCAATCACTCACATTATTCTCGGCCACAAATTTCTTCGCCGCCATCTGTACGCGCTTAATCAATTCCAAATCATTTAAATTGGCAATTTTAAAATCCGCAAACCCCGATTGATCATAGCCATACACCTGCCCGGCTCCACGCAACTCCAAATCTTTCTGCGCCAAATAAAAACCGTCATTACTTTCCGCCAAATATTTCAACCGCTCTAGCGGATTCATCTCATCATTAGCATCTGAAAACAAAAAACAATACGATTGATGCTCGCCTCGACCGACACGCCCTCTAAACTGATGCAATTGCGCCAAACCAAAACGCTCCGAACCCTCAATCATCATCACGCTCGCGTTAGGAATATCCACGCCCACTTCAATTACTGATGTCGCCACCAAAATCTGAATCACATTGGCTCTAAAATCTTTAATCACCGCTTCTTTATCTTCGGCTTTTAATTTACCATGCAATAACCCAACATGAAACTTAGGAAAAATATTTTCGGATAACTTTTCAAACTCTTCCGTTGCACTGCGCACCCCCAATTTATCCGACGCTTCAATTAGTGGGCACACTACAAACGCCTGTCGCCCCATTTCAATTTGCTTAGCAATAAAATCATAAGCCGGCTGACGATTAACTGGCGCCACCACTTTAGTAACAATCGGCTGACGGCCTTTCGGCATTTCTTTAATAATGGATAAATCCAAATCACCATACAAACTCAGTGCCAACGAACGCGGAATCGGCGTGGCCGTTAACGACAAAAAGTGCGGAATGCCAAAACCTTTACTCTTTAACGATTGTCTTTGTTTCACACCAAAACGATGCTGTTCATCGATTACCGCCAACGCTAACTTTTTAAATTTCACCCCATCCTGAATAATGGCATGCGTACCAATGATAATATCTATTTCCCCCGCTTCGCATTTTTCCAAAAATTCTTTTTTACTTACTTCCTCTTCATTAATTTTTCGCTGGGTTCTGGTTAATAACCCCACGCGCAAATTATACTGACGCAAAAAATTCTGCACCGTTTTAAAATGTTGCCCCGCCAAAATTTCTGTCGGCGCCATAATCACGCTCTGACATTTATTCAGCGCCACATTATACATCGCCATCACGGCTACCAGTGTTTTACCACTACCCACATCACCTTCTAGTAAGCGATTCATCGGGCGCTCTTTTTCTAAATCCAAAAATACTTCCCACGCCGCCTTTTTCTGATCAATCGTCAATTCAAATGGTAATGCGTTCACCAATTCTTTAATCTCCGCCTGTAAAAATTTAATTGCCGGCGCTTTTTTCTCATTCAAAGCTTCGCGCAACATTTGCGACCAAGTTTGCACCAAAAATAATTCATCAAAACCCAATCGTTCGCGCGCGCGCTGTAAACTCGCTTGATTAGGTGGATAATGAATATACTTTAATGCCAAAGATAAATTAATCAAACCATTTTCTGTAATCACTTTTGCCGGAATATAATCCGTCACGCCATCCGCCAAAGAAATTACCGCCTTAATCAAATGTCGCAATTGCTTTTGGGTTACGCCATCGGTTAGTGAATACACCGGAGCCACGCGCGCCGTGCTCACATTATTCACCCCTACGCGTTCATAGTTTGGTGAACTGAAATAAAAGTCAAACATATCGCCCGTTACCTTGGCCGAAAAATAATATTCCTCACCCACATGCAAAGTCTTGCCAATCCACGGCTGATTAAACCAAATTATTTTGATCGATCCCGTTTCGTCACTCACCAGCGCTTCCGTAATCATCTTATGTTGCCTAAAGCTACGCTTAGAACCAATCAGTTCGATTCGCGCTTTAACTGTTACACTCATACCGGGGCGTAAATTGGCTATCGTCGACACTTGCGAAAAATCTTCATATCTAAAAGGATAATAACCAAGCAAATCCTGAACTGTTTCCAGCCCAATTCGCTTTAACCTTCCCGCCAAGGGCTTACTTACCTTAGGTAAGGTACCAATTTTATCGCTTAAATTCATCATAAAGTTATATTTTCATTTTAACTTATCAACTATGGTTTAGCAAATTAAAAAACCACCGATTACTCGGTGGCGCTAATTACTATTGGCGCTTTGGCGCGCAACTTAAAGGATGTAGCCCTTTTTCTTCGCCGGCTTTTGAAAAAAAACGCTGAATAACTTCATACAGCGGATGATCTTTTTCCACCCGCCGATTCAGCGGTTTCAATTTCCGCCGCCGCTTGTCGTGGTAATGGTGATTCAGCGCTTTTTCCAAGCTCGCCGTATCCACCACCACCCCTTCAATGTCCCGCTTCAAGATAAAGCGCAAGCTGTCCAATGATTCACAATCAGTCGGATTATCGATGGCCACGACCAAGATCTTGTCTTTGATCATTGCCGGCACTACACCGTAGCGCCTGGCCACATCTGGCGGCATCAAGTCGAGCACCGACTGCTCAATCTTCATCAGGCTTTCGCCATCAAAAACTTCCATGTCGCACTCAACGGCCAGGATTTGCAACAGATCGGAAATGATAGCCCCGCTCTTTATGACCTTGTCATAGAACTTGGCTTTTTGCTCCTGCATCCTGAACCGATCCACCTCCAAAATCGCCACCTTGAGAAAATCGCGAATCTTGTCCAGTGCCAAACCAGTATCTTGGCCGGCAATGCCAGCCAAGTAGAACTCGTCCATCGCATTCGTCAAATCCATTGCCCTGATGTTGAGCGACAAACCGGCCTTGGCCTCTTTTTCCACTTTTTCCGCCATGTTACTTCTCCTTGGTTGGGGTTAAATGTACACTTTATTAAAAACACCTTACTAAATATCCCAACAAAAAGCAACTAAAAAAGCTACCGATTGCCGGTAGCTAAAACTTTTATCCTTCACCAGTTCAAGTCGAGCTGGCACGGATTGATATTGAGAAGAAAATCCAACTGCTCCCAAACAGAAGTGCGTTGCAGGTCAGTGATGTCCCACAATTTCTTGTTGGCCAACATACTAACCTCGCCGTCGGTCATCATGGCAATGAACACGGCCGGATGCACATCTAGGCTCTTACCAACGAATTCGTAAATCCGATCCAGAGCCTCTTCAATCTGCGAGCCATCGCTGTTGATTTTTGGATACAGCTGATACATCGCTTTTTTGATCATATTGAAATGCTTGGCCGACGGGCTGTGTTCAAACACCACCCCTCCTCGCCGGGAATCAGCCGTTTCATTACACAACGATGCGATCAGATAAGAAACGCGTTCCCGCTGGTTTTTACCCAGCTTCTGCATCTCCTCCCGCACATCGCAAATGTCAGTTTTAAAAAAGCGATCAGTCAAGCCCAAACGACACATGTCGCCGTAATCCGCCGTGATGTAACCAAATTTATCGGCATACATCGCGATCGCGCCTTCTTCCGACATATCTTCTTTAAGCGCCACCTTACCAGAACCGCTGGAATGTTGCTCCATGCCCTTGAATGTCTGATGGCAAAGATTCAACCCATGTCCGCGCCGTTCAATTTTCTGCGCCACAATGACGCTGAAAATATTATGGGCAAAAAATTGCTCGCCTTCCGATTCGCCGCGCTTTCGCCCTTCTTCCACCAGTTTGCGATTCAAGAACCGCTCACCGGCATGGCCAAACGGCGTATGCCCAATGTCATGACCCAAGGCAATCGCCTCGGCCAAGTCCACATTAAGCCCAAGAATCTCAGCGATCTGCGTGGCAATCGAAACCACTTCCATGGTATGGCTGTTGCGATTGCGCACCAGTCCATTCCATGAATTGGTCACGACCTGGGTTTTAAAAGCCAGGCGCCGAAACGCTTTAGATTCCATGATCGCGCGCGCATCGCGCTTGAATGGACTCATACTGAAGAAATGCAATTCATCAGAATCCAATGATCTTTGCCTCCGGGCACTGTTATTGCTCGTCCGCAAACCGACCGAGATGTTAAGTGCCTTGGAATCAATTCTGTCTTTCATACCACCTTCTCCTTTTTGGTTTATTCAATGTGCTGTATAAACAATTGTTTACCGCCATACCTTACTAGATATAGCATAAAAAATCAACCTAAAACAAAAAGACGGCGAATTTTCATTCACCATCTTTTAATCTGTGTCCACGGCAGGATTTGAACCTGCGACCTACAGCTCCGCAAGCTGACGCTCTATCCAACTGAGCTACGTGAACTTATAATCTTTACAATCTAAATAATCGACGAATCGTTTCTGACCACGGCTCAGTTTCCATTTGTAAATCTTCATCTAAAAAATTCAACAAATACTGTCTGATCCCAATTGCATCTTGGCCGTCAATGGGAATAACTAATCGACCCAAAAGCGGATTCTGAAAATCAAAATACAAATTCTTCAATCCGGCATCTTCATAAACGATATAAAAATGTTTCAGATCTTTGTAAAAATAAAAATGTTCGTGCGTTTTAATACCATCTGGCGTAATCACGAAATCAATCATCTTAACCGGGCGAAAATGCTCAATCAAAACAATCAAATAACCAATTAGCATTAAAACAAAAAATAACCAATTATTCTGGGCATAGCAATACCAAGCTAACAAAACTAAAACTATTACTGAAATAACATACCATCGAACATCCTTTTCATATCTTACATATTCAGGATGATTCCAAGAGTAAATTACTTCGCTAAGTTGCGCCTCCGGATTAACCGTTGGTTGTTTTACTGCGTCAGCCATATTGATATGGTTTAGCTGCCCTCCAGGCATTTTTAATGCGGTTTTAAAATAAAACCTGCCATAAGCATACAATAAACTGGCATTTTTTTCAAGTAGCCATAAACATTAAAGCCCCACCCTAGGGCGGAGCTTTAATTTATACTACGATTTTAATGTTAGATCTTTAAATCATCTACCATGTCGGTAGTAACTTCTTCTCTTGATTCTACTCTAGATTCCTCTCTTTGTTCTCTTCTCTTTTCAAAACCTTCTGGTTCAACGATTTTCAAATTAACTCTAGCGTTATTCTTAGCGCCAACAACTTTTGCCAAAGTTCTGATTGCATTAACAGTTTGGCCTTTTTTACCAATAACATAACCAATGTCTGTTTGGTTAACATTTACGGAAAGTAACACGCCTCTTTCATCGACGGTTCGTTCGATGTTTACATCGTTTGGATTAGCTACGATTGTCTTGATAATCATCTCGACAAACTTCTGGTCATCTTGCATCATAAGTGCTTGTTCTTTTATTTCTTAAAATAAACGCGATCACCATTAATCGGCGTCGCCATTTACATTTTAATGTTCCAAGTCCTAAAACTGAAACTGATTTTATTTTAACAAAGAGCCGTGCGACTGTCAAACCGCTAAAATAGCTATTTTTTTATCTCGGCGGAATTGGCTAATTTAGCATTTTTTACCAGCGTACTAGATGATTGAATCTTGTCGCCTAACCCGCTAATAATCTCACAATTTATTTTTTGACAAACTGCCACTTCCGGAATATTCCCTACATGGCGATCGCCACCCTTAGCAAAGATATTGGGTTTCAGTGCCTCAATGGTTTTACAAACCGAACCATCTTCATCAATCGATAAAAACACCTCGTCCACACAACGCAATGCTTTTACAATTGCCATTCTTTCCTTTTCGTCCATAAAAAAGTTCCCCTTCTTCAAAATTGCCTGATTATTACTATTCACAACTACAATCAACTTATCACCCAATTCCTTGGCCTTTTCTAAATACTCAATATGCCCAATATGAATCGGATCAAAATAACCCGAAGCGACCACGGTGATTTTATCTTTCATAAATATTATAATTAATTAATATCATTCTAACGCATAAATCAAAAATAGTTAACAACCATCTTTATTTATGACCGAAAAACGCCTAAATTAACCACTTCCGTGAGAATTTCATTTGTGCTATAATGCCTTTAATCTAGAAAAATTAGAATATGAAAATAAAAAATATTGAAAAATTTTTATCCGGTGAATCCTTTGATGAAGGATTAATTATTAAGTTACCACTAGATCAAGAAAAGATTACTCGCATCGAAAAAATTATATCGCTCATTAAAGGAAAAAGGGTTATCCATGTTGGTTGTGTAGATCATCTAAAATTAGTTGAGAAAAAAATAAAAGAAAATCAGTGGCTACATAAACTCATCACTGAACAATCCAGCGAATGTATTGGGGTAGATATTAACAAAGAAGGGGTAGAATTTGTAAATAAAAAATTAAATTTCAAAAATGTTTTTTACTGCGATTTAATAAATCCTAATTTAGAGAAATTACAAAAAGAAAAATGGGATTATCTTGTTCTTGGTGAAATATTAGAGCATGTCGATAACCCCAATGCCTTTTTAAAACAAATACACTCCCTATATAAAGATTCTGTCTCAAAAATAATCATCACCGTTCCCAACGCTACTTGTTATTATAATTTTGCCAATATAAAATCCGGAATCGAAATGATTAATAGCGACCACCGATCAACTTTCACCCCTTATTTATTAAGCAAGATGCTCTATTTATCAGGATTCGAAACAGAAGATATTTATTATGTTGATCCCATCTATAAAATCCATCACAAGATTATAAATAGAATCTTTAAAAAGAAGCTAATTTCTCTAAATCAAGGCCTCAGCCATGGCCTTATTGCTGTTGCCAAATTTTAATTATGAAAATAGGAATTCTCTACATTTGTACGGGCAAATACTCCATTTTTTGGAAAGATTTTTATTTAAGCTGTGAAAAATATTTTATAACCGAAGCAGAAAAACATTATTTTGTTTTTACCGACTCCCCAGAAATATCCTTCGAAAAAGAAAATAAAAATATTCATAGAATATTTCAAGAAAATTTAGGTTGGCCAAAAAACACCCTAATGCGTTTTGATATTTTTCTAAAAGCAAAAAACGATCTCCAAAAAATAGACTATCTCTTTTTCTTCAACGCCAACGCTCTTTTTATTAAAAAAATTGAAGCTAATGAGTTCTTACCTAATAAAAGCCAATCATTTGTCGCTTGTATCCATCCAGGCTATTTAAACAAATCCATCGCTGAATATCCTTACGACAATAATCCACTCTCAACAGCTTACTTGCAAAAACAACTCGGAAAATACTACTTTCAAGGAGCACTCAGTGGTGGAAAAAATCAAGAATTTATTAGTGCCCTAGAAGAAATGAACAAAAACACTTTTTTAGACTTAGAAAAAAACATTATCGCTTTATGGCACGACGAATCTCATTGGAATAAATATTTATCCGATAAATTAGAACTCGTAAAAATACTTCCCGCCGAATATCTATACCCTGAAGACTGGAAAATTCCATTAAAGCCCCAAATTTTAATCAGAAATAAAGAAAGATATGGC
>CAZNIV010000025.1:0-13620 GCA_964573235.1 uncultured Gammaproteobacteria bacterium | reverse complement strand
GCATAAAAGGGGTAAAAAATATTATAATAAAGACATACTAAACAAAATTATTTATGCTTAAAATTGCCAAAGCAACTAACAAGTCGGTTAATGATAATGAAAACTTTTTTTTGACGCCACATCGTGGCCAGAGTGAAGTCGGGGCGTCTTTTGTTACCGAGGAGGGTCAGCTGTCTTGTGATATTTATCATACTAAGAATAATATTGTAGTGCGATCAACTATTGCTGGTGTGGATCCTAAAAATTTAGATATTTCGGTAAGTAATGATTTATTGACTATTCGCGGTTTTAGAGAAATGGATAATGCTGTAGAAGAAAAAGATTTTTTTGCCCGTGAACTTTATTGGGGTACTTTTAGTCGCTCAATTGTTTTGCCTCAAGAAGTAGATCAAGAAAAAACTAAAGCTAGTTTAAAAAATGGTATTTTAACTATAGTTTTGCCAAAAAAGTTTAAAACCACAGCAATTAGAGTGAAAAGAATTGAAGACTAATATGAGTAAAGAGCTAGAAGAGAAAATTTTAAAGCACGAACCAAGTTTGGTTGGCATTATTGATCGTTTTGAAGGCAATAAAGCGGTTATTGTTATTGATGATAATCAAATAATTAATTGGCCAGCTGATAAATTACCCAAAGGTTCGGCCGAGGGTTCGGCAGTGCGTATTTTTATTAAGGCTAATCCAGTAATGGAGGCGGAAAAAGTAGCTACCGCTAAAGCGATTTTGAATGAGATATTAAATACGGCTAATGAAACTTAATTGGTTAAAAAATAAGTGGTCCGAATCAGTGACTAATTCGGAGGTGCCAAAAAAATATCATTGGTTGGCCCCTTTTTTAGTGGCTATTTTTATTTTTGTCGTATTAATTGCAATAGCAATTTATTTTTTTGAACTGTCTTATGAAAATCGTATCTATCCGGGAGCTAAAGTTGGGTCAATAGCCTTGGGTGGATTAACTAAAAGCGAGGCCGTTGATCAATTATTTAATACTACCGAAAATATTGAACGAGACGGTATTAAGTTAATTTATCGTAATGGTACCACGACGGCGATTAAAGTGACCCCAGCCATTAGTGGCTTAACTGATCCTGACTTGTCCCGCACAATTATTTCTTTTGATAATCATAATGCGATTGATCGAGTTTTTTTATATGGCCGTGGTCAGTCATGGTGGAATAATTTGTATCAACAAGTAACCATGTTGATTTATGGTCGACAGTTTGGTGCTGAATACGGTTTAGATGCTGAAGCAATGACAGAAGTGCTTGATGCTCAGTTTTCTGATTTTAAAAAGGAATTTAAAAATGCTCAGCCTAAAATAGTCTGGGATGGTGAGGCTTATCGAATAGAAATAATTCCGGCACAGGATGGAATTACCTTTGACTATCAATTGGTTATTGAGAAAATTCGTTATAACTTAGATCAATTAAGGAATTTACCAATAGAAGTGCGTGATGAATATCGCTTGGCAGAAATTAGTTATGATGAAGCGTTGGCTAATAAAAAGTTAATAGAAGATGCTATTATTTACCCAGCCCCAATATTTACTTATGAGGATAAAACTTTTTCTATAAACAAACAGGAATGGGGTCAGATGCTAGAGTTGGTTAATCGAGATGGTAAAATAGCGTTAAGTGTTAATAAGGATATTTGGTTGCCGTGGGCTAATCGAGTTTTAGCTTCTGATATAAATGTAAAACCCCTAGATGCTGCCGCTGAAATGAAAGACGGGAAAATTATTAGCTTGTCTTTACAAAAAAATGGTTTGGAAGTTGATATGAATGCCACATTTGATAAGTTGCTTTTCCTATTGAAAGCGGATAATAGTGTTGATAAAAAAGTTGAAGTAGCGACAAAAGTTTTACTGCCAAAATCCGAAGTGGCGGATGTAAATGATTTGGGGATCAAGGAAATTATTGGTGTAGGTCAGTCTGACTTTAGTGGCTCTCCGGTTAATCGTCGAAAAAATATTGCAACAGGGGCAGCCAAGTTGCATGGTTTATTGATTAAGCCAGGAGAAGAGTTTGGCACGATTGGTAATCTTGGACCAATTGATGCAGAAGGCGGTTATTTTACGGAATTAGTAATTAAAGACAATAAAACCTTACCAGAGTTTGGTGGCGGTTTGTGTCAGGTGGGAACTACGATGTTTCGCGCTGTTTTAGCTAGTGGCTTGCCGGTCACAGAACGCTCAGCTCACGCTTATTCGGTAACCTATTATTTGCAGGATGGGCTGGCCGGAGTAGATGCCACTCTGTATGAGCCGCATCCCGATTTGAGTTTTGTTAATGATACGGGAAATTATATTTTGATTCAAACAAAGATTGACGGTAATAATTTAATTTTTACTTTTTGGGGTACTAAAGATGGTCGTAAGGCGGAGCAGTCTAAAGTAAGGAATTGGGATTATGTTTCACCTCCAGACACAAAATATATAGAAACCACGGATTTAGCGGTGGGTAAAAAGAAGTGTACCGAGACAGCCCATAAGGGATTAAAAGCATCTTTTGATTATACCGTTACTTATGCCGATGGTAGTCAAAAGAAAAAAACTTTTTACTCTGCTTATAAGCCATGGCAAGCAGTCTGTTTAATTGGGGTTGAAAAGTTGGCCACTACTACAGCAGAAATCATTCCGTTGAATCCGTAAATATTTTTTAAAAAACATAAACAAAAAACCCGCTCAAGAAGCGGGTTTTTATAATACTATCCATTAATCTGTAGGTCGTGCTTGGATGAGCTATTAAGGCCAGGCAAGAAAACTTCATTTGGCATTTTTCGAGTATTAGCCCAAAAAGCGCTCAATGAAATTCCCATGCTTGTCGTGCCTAGCCGTAGTAGCTCACCCAAGACTTGAGGTCTCAAATAGGGGATAAGTGAGTGAGATAATAATTTTCTCAAATTTGTAATGGAAGGTGACAAATTTTTTTGTGGCCTACAGATTATTGGATACTATACGCTTTGCTGCAGACAAAGAAAATATTCAAAGGTAAAACTCGAGTCACTAGGGCCAAAGTAATCCTTCTCAATAGTTCCTATGCTTGTCGTGCCTGCAGAAAAGCGCATATTATCCTAAAAAAGAAACTTAAATTGTAGTGAGCGACTGGTAAGTATAGCAAATTGCGATCAACTTGTCAATACCTACGGCCTAAACCGATAAAAAAACCGCTATATTTAGCGATATTCTATAATTTGGGGTAATTTAAGGAAAAATATTCAGAAACACGAGAATAATTATACCTCTTTTGCCTGTCCTTGGCAAGGGTAGTTATCCATAAATTATCAACACCTTTTCGCGACTAGATAATCCAGACTTTATAGTCACTTGGCTTTTGCTTAAAGAAAAATAATCGGCCATAACCTCAATCAGTTGTTTATTGGCCTTACCTTCTTGAGCGGTGACAGTTAATTTTACTTTATAAACTTGATCGGAAATTTTTTCTATTTCTATAGCGCGGGAATTGGGTTTAACTGTGACCACGATTTTTCTTTCGCTCATATTATAATCGGTTTAATTGGAGCTGATTGGTGGTGGTATTGTAGTAAGCAAAAGTAGCGGGATTAAACAAGCCTGCTAAGGTTCCAGGATTGATGATTTTTATTTCACCGATTTTTTCCTCCCATGGTTGATGGGTGTGGCCATAAAAAATAATATCGTATTTTTTACTTAAAGCCATTTCTTTAGCTAGGTCTGGATAGTGGCAAAAGCCAATGCGTTTTTCGGGAGTAATAAATTCTCCTTCACGACCGAGTAGTTTTAAATTGGGATATTTTTCAGCCACGGTTATTAGTTCTGATTTTTGGCAGGCATTGCCATAGGCAGTATAAATAACGCCATCAAAGTTTTTTGCTAAGTATTCGGCCGTGTCTTGATTGCATAAATCGCCACAATGTAAAATCGTGTTAATATTTTGCGCTTTAATTTTTTCTAGAGCGATATCGATGGTAGCTAAGTTATCGTGAGTATCTGAAATGATGGCGATAAGCATTATTTAGTTCTTGGTTTTTTAAACATAGGAGCATCTTTTTTATCACGCAATTTTTTTAGCGTGCGGATGTCTTTTACATCTTTGCCGTTGTCTTCTGGAGTTTCTAAAATCAAATTAATATTATTTTCTTTGGCTATGCCGATAATGGCCTTAAATCCAGACAGGGTAATAAATCCATCGCCGATATGCTCATGGCGATCTTTGTGTGAGCCTAATTCGGTCTTGGAATCATTGGCATGAATAACACCCAAACGCTTTAAACCAATGGTCTCATCGAATTTTTTGAAGGTGGCTCCCACTGTTTCTTTACTGCGTAAGTCATAGCCAGAAGCGAAGGCGTGGCAAGTATCAAAGCAAACACCAATCGGATAATTTTTTAATTCCGGAGCGTTAATAATTAGAGCGATTTCTTCAAAGGTGTCGCCAATAATTTCTCCGGCACCGGCGGATATCTCGATTAGTAATTGGCAAGAGCCAGTATAGCCGTTCATGATTTCTGCAATACCTTTTATAACTTTGGCCAAACCTGCCTCAGAGCCCAAATCTTTAGCACTACCTGGATGAAACATCATGCCTAAACAGCCCAATGTAGATCCGCGTTCTAGTTCTTCTCGTAAAACACTAATAGACCCGTGATAAATGCGATTATCGGCTGAGGCTAAATTAATATAATAAGGCGCGTGAATATAGGAATCTAAGTCATGAGTACGGCTTTCGCTAATAAATTTTTTAGCCTGAGCTTCAGTGATGGGTTTGGCGTTGCCACCTTGAGGTGGGCGAGAAAAGAATTGAAAGCACTCGCAACCATCAGCTATGGCGCGAGCGGGTGCTAGGCTAATATCCCCAGCGGCCGAAATGTGAGCTCCAATTTTTGTCATAAGTATATTTTAAATCAGACGGAATAATAAAGCAAACCCCTTTCGGAGTTTGCCATGAGATTATTTAATTGTTTGTGCCTTGAGGTATTCAATTACTTTTTTATTACCAATACGATTAATGATGTAGTCCCGATAGGCAGGGCTTTCCATTTGCTGTCTAGCTTCTGGATTGTTGCCGTAGTGAGCTACTAATTCGTCGATTTGTTTTTTTATTTCCTCTTCAGTAACATCAATTTTTTGTTCCTGAAATATTTCTCTGGTGATAATCGCAATTTTTACTCGTTTTTCAGCTTCCGGTCTAACTTCTTTTTCTAGCTGTTCACTGGTGCGCTTGATGCTAGTTAAGTATTCATCGAATTTCAAACCATTTTCAGTTACCTGGTGTTCTAATTCATGAATCATTTTATGAACTTCCCCGTCGATTAATACTTCTGGTAATTCTTCAATGGTGGATATTTCAGCTAACTTAGTTAACATTTCTAATTCTAATTTTTGTTCTCCGGCAAATTCTTCTTCTTGGTGGATATTTTCTTCCACCGCTTTTCTCATCGCCTCGACATCAGCAAATTTACCGCCAGAAATGGTTTTAGCAAATTCATCATTGATTTCTGGTAAGATCAATTCGTTTACTAGATTACAAACAGTAGTGAATTCACATTTTTTGCCAGCTAAATTTTTAGCATGGTAATTTTCTGGGAAAGTTAAAGAAAAAACTTTAGTTTCGCCAGCCTTAATGCCGATTAAATTATCTTCAAAGCCAGGAATAAAACGGCCTTCGCCTAAAACGATAGCGTAATTTTTGTATTGGCCATGTTCAATTAAAACTTTATCCAAGGTAATATCGAAATTGATATCTAGTTTATCACCCTTAATTGCCGCCCTTTCTACCTTGGTTTCTTTGGCGCGCATCTTAGCGATATTATTGACAATGTCATCAATCTTTTCTTTTTTAACTTCGATTTTTCCTCTGGTTAAATTGATTTTTTTTAAATCGCCCACGGTTACTTTTGGCAAAATAGCTACCGTTGCTTTGTAGATCATTGGGTTGCCTGGAGCCAATTTATCAATTTCAATTTTTGGCTGACCAATAGTCACTAATTTATTTTCTTTGATTGCTTCAAAAAAAGTTTTACCTACGATAGAATCAGCCGCTTCTTGTAAGATACCCATTTCGCCAATGCGTTGTTTGACGATATCATAAGGCGCTTTTCCTGGTCTGAAACCAGGGAATTTTAATTCTTCGGCAATGCGAGCAGCCGCTTTTTGTAAGTGTGGGTTCATTTCTTCTACAGAAACCTCAATATGAAGAACAACTTGGGATTTCTCTATTTTTTTCAATTCAACTTTCATGTGATAAATTTATGATTTAACTGGTAGATTGTAGCAAAAACAAGGCCTTTCGTCAAAGGTAAAAGTTAATTTATTTATTAAATAATTAGCGCAAAATCAAAGGCAAAATAATCAACGCTACAATTACCATTAATTGCACTAAAATATTCAAAGCGGGCCCAGCAGTGTCTTTAAATGGATCTCCTACTACATCGCCCACGATGCTGGCACTATAAGCAGAACCGGTGCTATGATCTTTGGCGGTTAAATATTTTTTTGCATTGTCCCAAGCGCTACCGGCGTTATCCATGAAAATAGAAAGTAAGAAACCCATAATGGCACTGGCAATTAACATGGCCACTAAGGCATTGACGCCTAAAAAGTAGCCTACTAAAATTACGGAAGTGATAGCGATAACACTAGGATAAAGCATGCGACTAAGCGCGGAATTGGTAGCTAAAGAAATGCAACGATTATAATCAGGTTCAACATTGCCGGATAAAATTTCTGGATTAGCGGTAAATTGGCGACGAATTTCTTTGATCATTTTTTCGGCCGTTTTTAAAACCGAGTTGATTGTGATCGCGGCAAAAGCCATTGGTAATAATCCACCCAAGATAAATCCGACAATGGCGTTAATATCTAAGGCGTTAAGTGTTTTAAGGTCGGCGTTTTTGCTTAAGATAATAATTAAGGCGATGGTAGTAATAGTAGAAGCGGTTACGACAAAACCCTTGCCAATAGCGGAGGCGCTGTTGCCAATAATATCAAGTTGATCGGTTTTTTCTCTGATTTCTTGACCCATACCAGACATTTGCGCAATCGTTCCAGTGTTATCAATAATCGGACCAAAAGCACTATAAGCTAAATTAATTGCTAGAATAGAAAGCATGCCCAGGGCTGACATGGCTAAGCCGTAGAAGTCGGCAAACTGGTAAGAAAAATAAAGTGTTGCGGATAGTAAAAGGGCTGGTGCGATGGTGCTAAAAAAGCCTAAAGATAATCCAGAAATAATATTAGTGGCGGACCCATCTTTTGAGGCCTCAATTATTTTTTGGGTTGGTTTAAAATTATCTGAAGTATAATATTTAGTGATTAAGCTAATTAATAATCCGCAAATTAATCCAATAATGATCGCTAAAAAGACGCCAATATTTTTAACAGTAGCATTAATAATAAAATAAGTGGCCACCGTCATTAAAATGGTGGAGATTACTAAGGTGATAGGAGCGAGATTGGCATTGGCTTTACTTAAAAAGCGAACACTGGCGCTACCGATGACGGCGATAATAATACCGGTGGCAGCAATGGTTAATGGTAATGTGGTCGCGGCTGATCCTAGTACTGGCAAAAGTAATCCGCCCAAGATAGTAGTGGCAATTAAAGCGACCATGTAATCTTGTAATAAATTAACGCTATTGCCCATTAAATCGCCAACATTATCTCCGACGGCGTCGGCAACAGTGGCCGGGTTACGCATGTCATCTTCAGAAATATTTTCTTCTAGCTTGCCTACCAAATCGGCGCTAATATCAGCAGCTTTAGTGAATGCACCACCGCCGACGCGGACGAATAAAGTAACAATGGAAGCGCCTAAAGCAAAGCAGAAATAAGTTAAGCTAGTGCCAGATAATAAATAAATACTGCCAACACCAATTAAGCCGATAGTAGCGATAATAGAACCAATAATGGAAGTGGCGGTAAAAGTAGTTTTGGCTAAATTATTAGTTTCATGGCTGGCGATAATTTTAACAGTAGAGGTGGTAGAAATAAATACGGTTAGAATGCCAGTACCAGCCGTAAGAATGACGCCAAAAATAAATGGCCAAGTAGCCGACCAGCCTAGGCCAGGAGTAGCTGAAATAGTAGTAGCTAAAATTAGTGTACTAATGCCTAAGAAGCCCCCTTGTTTCATTAAAAAAACGCGCGCGCCTTTTTTAATGTAGTCGGCAACTACTTGTGCGGAATGATTAATAACCTTTTCGCGATAGAGAGTATAAATTAAATAAACAGTGTAAGCCAAAGAAATAATAATGGCGATGGTGGCTAGCCAGGTGATAAGCATATGGTTAAAGATATTATTTATACTTTCAGTTTAGCAGTTTTTGATGATTTTTAGCAAATTGAAAACGGCAGCCTGTGGGGCGTGCCGTCTTGTTGTGATTTGGTGAGGATAAAGGTCGCTTTATGCGGCCTTCTTCTGCATTGCGGCGTTTTCCGCTTTGAGCACTGCTTCGATCATGATGGCGATTGAGGCCATTTGCGCCTCGATGTCCATCAGAGCCTGCTGCAAATGGATGATGCCGTCGTTTTGCAAGCTGACGACATTGCCACACATGACCCTCAGCTCTGCCGGAAGCGCGTCATCGCCAAGGCAACGCATGGGTTTACCATCTTCGATGTCTTCGACAGCGCGGTCGCAGAATGCGGCCATGAGCTCAAATCCGTGCAGTTGGCGTTTTTCCATCCGCACCCCGCTTTTCAGCTCGATGGATTTTTCCTCGAGTTTCTTGTAGGTAGCGGCGAGTTTGATCCGCCAGTACCGGCAGTGGCCGATGGAATTCTCCGCCGACTGCCAGTCTGCTTCGACGCCACGCATCTCGGAGCCGTTGGCCAGTGCGACGACAAAGTCGTGCTCGGCACCACCCATAACCTGAGTGATGACGCCGATCAGCCGATCGGAATTGCATCGGATCACCAACTGACCTTTGCGCAACTTCTTCAGCATCTTTTCGATCTGCTTGGCCATGTTTCTTCTCTCCTTGTTTGGGTGTTACCACCCGTTGGTTGGAATGTACAACAAAACTAACACTGACTAAGTATTATATAATAAAATGCTTACTTTGTCAATAGAGCCAGAGTTTCAACATGCCCAGTTTGCGGAAACATGTCAAAAGGTTGGATAAAAGAGATTTGGTATATTTGGCTTAATTTTGCCATATCTCGTGCCATGGTGGATGGATCACAAGAAATATAAGCTAATTTTTGCGGTTGTAATTGTAAGATGGCTTCAATCGTTTTTGGGTCACAACCGGCGCGTGGCGGGTCAATGATTAAAATATCAGCCGATTCTTTGAGTTTTATTAATTCCTGTTCTACTGAGCCACAAATAAAACGACAATTAGAGTAATTTAAAAGTTCGGCATTAGCCTTAGCATCTTCAACGGCTTCTGGTACCGACTCTAATCCAATTACCCGTTTAACTTTATCAGCTAAAAACAGGGAAATTAAACCGCTACCGCAATAAGCATCAATTAAAGTTTCTTGGCCAGTTAAAGCTAAGGCATTTTTTAGGGTGGCCAATAAGTTACTGGCTACGGCTAAATTAATTTGGGAAAAAGAAGGCGGAGAAATTTTATGCTTGATCGGCGTTTGATTAAGTAAAAAGTTATCGTCAATATTTTTGGTGATAATAAATGAATGACCATTTTCTTCGGCGCAAATAATACTTTTAATGCTTAAACCGTGTTCTAGTTTATAAATTTTTTCGGGCAATTCAGATTTATATGAAACAGTGCCGGTAAAAATAATCATCAGCTCATTTAAATCGTTGGCGCGTAAAACAATTGAATCAATTAGATTAAAATCTTCTGGAGAAAAATTGTCGCGTATTAATTTGAGGGCGCCATTGATGGTAGTGTAGGCAATACGGCAATTTTTTATATCAATTAACTGATGAGAATTTTTTTTATGATAACCAATGAGATGATTAACTTTATCAATATACAAAGTAATTTTGTTGCGATAAAAATCTTTGCGCGGAGAGGCTTGGCAAGATTGAATTTTATCTTTGGAAAATACTAGGTTGCGATAGGCATCTTGCACAAAGCCAGTTTTGATAGTTACCTGGTCATCATAATTAATATGTTGCAATTGGCAACCACCACAAGTGCCAAAATATTGGCAGAACGGAATTCGGCCACAAGAAGCAGAGCTAATAATTTCGACAATTTCTCCGCGAGAATAATTTTTCTTTTCTTCAGTAATTTTAATTTTGACTTCATCGCCAGGAGCGGTAAAAGGTACAAAGACCGTTTTACCATCAATATGACCTAAGCCGTCGCCACCGTAAATTACCTTTTCAATTTTGACGATCGGATTATTTGTCATAAATATTTGGTTCTTCTAATAAACTGTGGCCGGTCATGCAAGTCGGTTGTTTGATATTGAATAAAGATAAAATTGTTGGCGCAATATCGGATAATCCACCTTGCTTTAATTCGTAATCGTTAGTGGTTAAAATAGCGGGCACCAAATTAAGGGTGTGGGCAGTATGTTTTTGGTTACTGGTTTTATCAAAATTAGTTTCAGCGTTGCCGTGGTCGGCGGTAATAAACGCAATACCACCCTTGGCAATTAATGCCTCGGTGATGCGCTTTAATTGCTTATCTACCTCTTCTAAAGCTTCAATTAAAGCGGGCACATTAGCAGTGTGGCCAATCATGTCGGCATTGGCAAAGTTAACGAAAATAAAATCAGTGCCCTTGTTGATTTGCTCGATAGTTTTATCAGCAATGGTTTCGGCGCGCATTTTTGGTTTTTGGTCGTGAGTTTTAATATCTTTATAGCTCTCGACTAAAATATGTTCTTCACCTGGATGCGGTTTTTCTTCGCCACAGTTTAAAAAATAAGTGGCATGAGCAAATTTTTCAGTTTCGGCAATATGGGCCTGAGTTAATTCGGCTAAAGAAACCTGATGCGCTAAAGTGGTTTCGATTTTTATGGCAGGAAAGGCTACAAGACAATCAAAGCTTTTATCATACTCAGTCATGGTGACAAAACATAAATTCATTGGCTTCATGTGGTCCAGAATTTTTTTGCTAATCATGCGAGCGCGATCGGCGCGGAAATTGAAAAAGAAAACGCCATCATTTTCTTGGATGGGATAACTCTCGCGACCGTCTTCAATAAAAATCATTGGTTCAGCCATTTCATCAAAAATGCCTTTCTCATAAAGTTCAGCGTAGGCCTGAGAAGGTTTTTTATTGTGAATTTCTTGGCCCACTTTGGCAAATAAAGCTTTTTCGGCCTGATCCACGCGATCCCAATTATTATCGCGATCCATGGCGTAAAAGCGTCCACCGGCGGTGGCGATATAGCCGATGCCTAAATTTTCTAAAAGGGTTTCTAATTCTCTTAAATAGTGGGCGGCGCTTTGTGGCGGTGTATCGCGGCCATCGGTAAAGGCATGAATGGCAATTTTAGTTAAGCCATATTTTTTAGCGGATTTTAAGAATGCGTATAAGTGGTCACTATGAGAATGAATACCACCGGGACCGATTAATCCTTGAATATGTAGAGTGGAATCGTTTTTTAAAATGTGATCAAATAAAGTTTTAATGGCTGGATTTTCGGCGAATGCTTCATTTTTAGCGGTTTTAGAAATTCTTACTAAGTCTGTGTCAATCGCACAGCCAGCACCAATGGTCATGTGGCCAATTTCGCTATTGCCCATTTGACCTTCGGGTAAACCAACTTTTTCGCCACTAGCATCAAGCAGAGTTGGTGAGTAAGTTTGCCATAAAGAATCAAAGAAAGGTGTATTAGCTTGAGCGATGGCGTTATGTTCTTTTTCTTCGCTGTAACCCCAGCCGTCTAGAATAACGAGCATAATTTGGCGCTTGGTTTCTGACATAAATAATGATTATGATTTTACCGGTTAACTTTACTATTTTTTGGCGATTTTTTCAATGATTAGAAAATAAAAAATCCGCCGTTAAGCGGATTAAGAGAAAAGGAAATTTATTTCCAAGGCAATTTGTAGAGCGCCATGGTTTCTGGTAATAATTTCCAGCCGGCTTCGGTAAGCCTATCCAATTCCTCTTGTTTGCCATTGCGAAGCGTGGCGTGAAAGAGAAAACCTTTGGCCTCGAAAACTTCAAAGTCTGGCGTGTCATTTTTTTGCAGAATGCAAGCCAGGCCGTCAATGTTCAGCGGGTTGCCGATGATAATGTTGAACAGGTCTTTGGGCGATAGCTGTATTTCAAAGGTATTTTCGGCGATATGCGGTTGCTTTTCGCCAAAGGCTGCCCGAATGGCGGCCACATAAACCAATACGCGGACTTTGATTTTCATGGGGTTATTTCCTTTTTTGTTTTTTGGGTTGAAAGTACGGTTGACAGCGATAATAATACAAAATGGCAAAAAAGTCAAGGCCTAGAACCTTTCCAATTAATAGGCAATAAAATAAAAAATCCGCGATAAGCGGATTGAGGGAGTAACCGGTTTTAGGTTTTTTTCTCTGGTTTCATTTGCCAGTCCTCCCCTTGGGGATGAGGAAGTCGGTGATGATCTAAGGCTTCAGGGTAAAATTTCCAACCCATGTTAGATAGATCGTTTAACTCATCTTGGCTACCCTTGGTGATGTGGGCGTCAAAGACAAGGCCAGTTTTTTTGTAGGTGTCGAAATCGCGCACCTTGTTTTTTTGCAGACGGCAGAAAATGGCGTTGATAATCAGACAGCCATTGACGATTAGTTCGAATAAATCTGATTCAGACAGTTCAATCGAAAAATCTTTTTCACCGATGATGGGATTTCTCCCGCCGAAAGTTTGTCGACAGGATAAACCGGAAATAAAAACATGAACTTTTAATTTACTCATGATAAAACTCCTCGGGTGTTGGTTAAAAGGGCAATTAGAATAGATTATCGCTTAATGATGATTTTGTCAATAAAAACCCCGCCGAGTGGCGGGTCTGGCATGGTATTAAGTATTGCTAAACGCTCATAACCCAAATGCCCGAATCTTTTAATAATTTTATTATTTTATTTTTAATTTCTTGATCTGCTATTAATTTTAGCGAGTTTATTTTGGGGCTAATATCCAATTGGGAGTATTCTTTTATTTTAAATCCAAGAGACTTATAAAACCTAAGGGTTGTATTTCTGTCGCCAATATTATTTTTAGTAACATCTCTATTGGTGGAATTGTTAATTTTTTCTAATAAATCTCTAGATTTTGGGAATAGTTCAATAAATTTTTTTATTCTAGTTGATCCTGCGACATCTGGAGTAATCCAAACTCCACCATGTTTATTGAGTATTTTTCTAATATTTATTGCGGCCGAGCGTTTTTCTTTAATTGATAAATATAACATTAGTCCCTCGTGAATAATGGCAACTTTTCCGGGTAGAAGAGTTTTATTTATATCATTAATTTCCTTCTGATTTAATATATTTAGTGGCTTGAGAATATAATTTTTTCTTTTAATGGCTAGTGGCGCAATATTTTTTATCAGCAATCTTTTTTCTTTAATTATTTGAGGTAAATCGGTTTCTGTATAAAAGATATTGGGATTTTTTGATTCTAAAATTCCACGAGGCAAAACACCACAGGCCAATTCTAGTACCTGTTTAATATTTTTTTCTTTTAGTTCTTTATGTAGAAGGTTTGTTAATGATTTATATCGTAATTCTAGTCTTATAG
>CAZNIV010000024.1:0-14573 GCA_964573235.1 uncultured Gammaproteobacteria bacterium | reverse complement strand
TAAAAAACCGTCTTCGTGTAAAAAACCCAAATCCCCCGTATGCAACCAGCCGTCGCATCATATTTTTTATACATTTCTTCTATTTCTTTACCATAATGATGTTCAACGACATGACGACGCAATTTTAGCGTTGGTGTTAATTCATCATTATCAGCCGAAAATTCTTTAGTTAATAAAGTAAATTGCCGGATATGCTCGTATTCTGAAATATGTTCATTAATCTTAAATATTCGCTCAGCAAAAAAATGTAAAATTCGATCATCTTTTACTAACTCTTCTCTTGTCTTAAGTGCCAACGATTCTCCTCGTAAATAAATAGCTAACTCTTCCCAATTTGGCACAATTAAAGCGGAAACAAACTGCCGTTTATGACCAATAATCATCGATTGGTCAATATATTGATCACGATTAAGTTCTTGCTCTAACGGCTCTGGCCAAATATTTTTACCACCACTACTAACTATCATTTCTTTTTTACGACCAATAATCGTTAAAAAACCGTCTTCGTGTAAAAAACCCAAATCCCCCGTATGCAACCAGCCGTCGGCATCAATTACGGCCTTGGTGTCGGCTTCGTTTTTATAATAACCAATCATTATATTAGCGCCTCGCACTAATATTTCTTTATCATCGGCGATTTTCAATTCTACACCACTAAGCACCTTACCTACTGAACCAAAATGATAACTTGCTTCACCATTAACGGCTAATACTGGGGCTGTTTCCGTTAAGCCATATCCCTCTAAAATTAAAATACCTACGCGATGAAAAAATTTAGCAATCTTATGATCTAGCGCCGCCCCGCCAGAAACCGCGAAACGCAATCTTCCACCCATTGTCTGACGAACTTTATTAAACACAAAAGTATCTGCCAACCAATAACTAATGGTTTTGGGTTTTTGCTTCAGCGCCCATAAAAAAAGCGCTCGCCGATTTGTCGAAGAAGCGCGAATTTTATCCCACACGGCATCATATATTTTTTCAAATACCCGAGGCACGGCAATTAATATGGTCGGTTTTATTTCTTTAATATTTTTCGCCAACTGTTTAAAGCTTTCGGCATAAGCGATAGTAGCACCGCAAAGCAGGGGAATATAATAACCAGCCGTGCGCTCTAATACATGCGACAATGGCAAAAAAGATAAAAAAATATCATCAGACTTTACCAAAACCGCTTGGGCTGTCATCATGGCATCACTAATAAAATTACGATGCGTTAACATTACGCCCTTAGGCAAGCCAGTAGTGCCAGAGGTATAAATAATAGAACATAAATCATCAGCACTAACTGCCACCGAAATAAATTCCTCGTTACTATTCAATGCCCTAAATTGATTAAAGCTCAAAACCTGATTAAATTTTTTAGATAACTCATTAACAGCGTCATCAATACATATAACCGTTTTTAAATTTGGCAAATTATCTTTAACCGCTAATATTTTTTTAACCAAATCAGCGCCAGAAATAAACAAAACTTTTACCTCAGCATGAGCTAGGATATACTCAATAATTTTTACACTCAAATTGTTATGAATAGGAATAATCACAGCGCCCACTAACTGCGCTGATAAATCAACCTTAGCCCATTCCGGAGAATTACCTGATAAAATAGCAATCTTATCACCCTTTACCACCCCCAATTTTTGCCAGCAAACAGCCAACTGCTTAACCTCATTAGCTAATTGATTAAAGGATATATGATGATAACGCGCATCTTTTTTAAACATCATAGCGCAACAAGAACCACACTCTTTGGCTTGCGCTAAAAAATTTTCTACCACTGTTTGATTTGGATTCATAACAAGCAGATTATTGATGCATTGAACAATCTTTGGCGGTATCGTGAATAAAATTACTAACGATCTGCAATAACTCATCATGCTTAGTGTCATCTAACAAGCCATGCAAACTACTTTCAAACCAAAGTAACTCTTTTTTTACAGAACCAAGATGTTCAAAAATATAATTAGCGCTACATGGATGGATTACCGGATCAAATGGCGCATGAATAATTAAAGCTGGCACTTTTACTTCATTTAAATGCTTCATGGTGCGCTCTTCAATAAAACTTAAAAATTCGCGCAAAGATTTAATCGGAATAATATCATAACTTTCATGATGCGGATGATGATGGCGTTTTGGTTTTTTATAATAAGACTTAGACCAACCATAAAGCATGGTGCGAAATTTAATCAGCCAATGCCAACGCAAGGTAATTGGCGAGCTCATAGAAATAACACCACAAATATCTTGATGACGATGCGCTAAATCATAAGCCAAATTACCACCGAAAGAATCACCAACAATAAAAACATGTTTAACTTTAGACCGTAAAAAAATATAAGCCTCTTCCACTGAATTTTGCCAATCCTCTTTAGTCACCTTTTCTAAATCTTTATATGAGGTGCCATGCCCCGCCACCAATGGCGCATAAACAGTAAAGCCTTGGGCTCTTAAAAAATCTGCTAAGGGATGAAAAATAGTTGGGCAGCCAGTAAAGCTATGTAACAACAAAACGCCAATTTCTGATTGGCTATCAAAAAAAATCGGATTAATTGCGTGATTAATCTCTTCTTGCTCTTCGCTCTTTCTTTTCTTTAATTTAAGTATCGCCATTAACTAAAATCTAAATCACTTATCGCCCCTTAAACTTCTTATCATTAACTTTTTTGGTAATCTCAATTACCTTATCAAAATCATCATAGGATTCTACTTTTTTGCGTCTTAAAGCGCCACATTTTTCACAACGATGAATTAAAATATATTCTCCTTTTTCATAAGTAACATCAATCGGGCGCATTAAACCACCGCATTCATCTAGGCGATCACCCGGATGAACATCCACATGCTTTGACCAAAGACATTTAGGACAATGATTAGTATAACCATTACCTGTTATTTCGGCCCCACACTTTTCACAAGTAAAGTCTTCTTTTTTTCTAGTAAATTTTTTTGGCATAAAATAATAATCAATCTATTCAATTAGTTGTTTTATTTTACCAAAAAAATATAAAAAAGACAAAATATTGCCAAAAATTTTAATCTGCTGTAATATTTGACCATAAAAGAATTTAACCTATCTTACTATGAGTAAAAAACATCGCCTATGGCTCAAAGAGCAAAAACGCTTACGCGAACAGCAAAAAACTAACAAATCAGAAGGAAATAACGGTCAAAATTCAACTAATCCCACTATTATGGAACAACCAAACAACAACCCAACTCAGCCAGCCACTGAACCAACCCCTGTTGCTTCAGCAGAAAACAACAATAATAACACGCCTTCCACTACAGAAACTGTACCCACTACTTCAACAACTCCAGTAACTGAAACACCGGAAAAAACCATTATTGCTAACCCAAGCGAATATCCAGCCGAAACAAAAACTGGTAATATTTGGCTAAACACCATTAAAAACTTTAAAGTTACTATCGGAGTAATTATTTTTATCATTATCTTTGGCGTTTGGGCATCAAGTGGTAACAATGACGAAAATAAAGTCACTAATGACGCTAACGGAATAAAAATCACCGTCAGCGACAAAAAAGAAGAGGGCACAGTAACGATTGTTGATCAAAAAACTGGCGTTATTACTACTCAGACTCAATTCGAAAACACACCAAAAGCTACTTCCACCATTGAAAAGGTAAAAATTATCGCTTTTTATGGCAATACCAAAGAAGACCCGCAAATGATCAACTGTGCTAAAACCGCCGGATTGGGTCGAGAAGTAGAAAAAAAATACGAATCTAATATTGTTAATACCGTTCGTGGATTACTTTCTCCTTTGACTGAAACCGAAAAAAATGACGGCTATTTTAGCTCCATTCCAACTGGTACTTACTTAAATTATGTTAAAATCAATAATGGCATTGCTACTGTTAGCTTAAGCGATAAATTAAATACTCTCGCCGGCTCTTGTGCTGTTTCCAATGCTCGAGCTCAAATTGAAAGTACTCTTAAACAATTTCCTAATGTTACTTCGGTCGTTATCTGTATCAACGACAATTGCCAACAAGATACTATCTTACAACCATAATTTAGCTAAAATTAAACATAAAGCGTCAATTTAAGATTGGCGCTTTTGTTTTTATTGCCAGTTTAAGTTAAAATGATAATTACCAAATAACAAATAAAACCAAACTATGTCAGAAATTATTTTTACCGATGAGAATTTTGAAGTCGAAGCCTTAAAAAGTGCTCAACCAGTTTTAATTGATTTTTTTGCTGACTGGTGTGGCCCATGTAAATTACAAGCTCCTATCATTGAAGAGGTGGCTAAAGAAATGGCAGGTAAAGCTAAGGTAGGAAAATTAAATGTAGATACTGCTCCAGAAGTGGCTGGTAAATACGGCATCATGTCTATACCAACCTTACTGATCTTAAAAAATGGTCAAGTTGTAGAACAAATGATGGGTTTACACACCAAAGATATGTTAATCGAAAAACTTAATAAAGCGTTATAATTTTTTACTATGGCCGAACAAAAAATATTTGATGTGGTCATCGTTGGCGGAGGTCCAGCCGGCTTAACTGCTTCAATTTATACTTCCCGCCATAATCTTAAAACACTAGTTATTGCCAAAAGTTTAGGTGGCCAAATGGCCCTCACCAATGAAATTGAAAATTGGCCAGGGTCTGAGTTGACTTCTGGTTTTGAGTTAGCTACTAAATTTAAGGCGCAAACCGAAAAATGGCAAACAGAATTCAACTATAATGAGGTTAAGCAAATAACCAAAACCGAAAACGGCTTTGTTGTTCGTACTGGCAATGAAGAATTTTCCGCTAAAGCAGTTGTTTTAGCTTTTGGTTTAACTCCTAGAAACCTAGAAGTAACAGGTGAGGAAAAATTAACCGGCCGTGGCGTAAGCTATTGTGCCACTTGCGATGGTCCTTTTTTTCGCAATAAATTAATTGGCATCGTGGGAGATGGTAACGCCGCTGTCGAATCTTTGATTTACTTATCCGGACTAGGGCAAAAAATTTATCTTTTTCATAAAGAAGAAAATTTACGCGCTGCCCCAGCCTTAATTGAAAAAGCTAAGGCACTAACTAACACCGAATTTGTACGCTTTCAATCTATTACTGAATTAGTCGGAGAAAATAAATTAGAAAAAATTTCTTTTGTTGATTTTGACGGAGAAAATAAAGAAATTATGCTTAATGGCTTATTTGTAGAAATTGGCCATATCGCTAAAACTGGCTGGCTCAAAGATTTCTTAGACCTAAACGAGAAAGGCGAAATTAAAGTTAATCGCGATTGTGAAACTTCTGTGACTGGAATTTTTGCCGCTGGAGATTGTACCGATAGTCGCTATAAGCAAATTGTCATTGCTTGTGGTGAAGGCGCTAAGGCCGCCTTGCAAGCCAATAAATACATTTTAAACCGCGAAGGAAAGGTATTAATTCCGGACTGGGGTAAAAGCAAAAAAAAATAATCTCACAAATATAAAACAGCGACTAGTGGTCGCTGTTTTTTAATGCTTTATTTTTGATTAACTCCGACTCTCTTTTTATTTTCTAATAATTCATCCGATTTCAATCTGCCCCATTCATTCGGTTTTACTTGAAATTTTTCTCCTAAATTTTCTTGAATCGCCTGATAAACACCATCTTGCATGGCACTGACCACTTTATTTTCCGTAAATTTCTTTTTGGCAATTACTTTTTTTACAATCAGCAAAGTACGGTCATATACTTTTAAAATACCATCAAAATCGGCTGTCATATTTTGAAATTCTACTTTTTCTCCAGTCATATCCCGTAATGCGCGATTACCCTGATCAGCCAATGACTTATATTGCTCTGGCAATTTTTCATAAATTCCCAAAGAACTTACCATTTCACTTAATTCTTTTTCCATCGTCGTCGCCTTTTGTACTTGCTCTTCGGCTGATTTTTTTAAAGCCAAAACATACTGCCTAAATGCCTCCAACTGTGATAATATTTCTTCCAACATTACAATCTGAATAGTATGCTCTTTTAACTCCCTAGCTAATTCATCCGTATATCCCTTACCAAACTCATCTACTTTTTTACTATTAGCCCACTTTTCCATTACTTCGATAATCATCGGGTGATCAGCGCCAACAACTACACTCGGCACCCACTCCAAGTGAGCGCGACGCTTAGGATCTTCAGTCTTAAAATATTTAATATCTGTTAACTTTCGTTGTTTTATTTTAGAACGAATCTTATCAAATTTTTTTCCTAAAACATATTAATCTAAAAAATAACCAACATTATTCGTGACTAGTAGTAATATCAATCGCTAAGGCCATATGTGTTGGCTCCGCCGATTCTTGCTGATATGAAACTACCATATCTACGCCATTAACAAAATCATCGTAGCGGGAAGCGCGGGTAGTAATAGCGCCATCGCCCAGCCACTGACCCGCCTCCACCTCTTCTAAAACTACTGCTTCAAAAACCTTAGCCAATTGATGCTTCAATAATTCTTCAGAAGATAATTTTTCATAATCTTGAGAATATTGAGCTTGCAAATCAGCCACTATTTTTTTATCAACTTCTACGTCTTTATATAAATCAGCAAAGTCATCTAGTTCAATAGATTTTTTTCTCTTAAAAACTTCGATTGCTGGAGTTGTTGCCTTATCTACAACATCTTGCTCTAAAATACGACCCCTAAATTCTGTCGGAGCATAATTATTTCTAGCCATATTTTATTTATTTTTATCTTTCTCTTCTTCGGCTTTTGGCGCGATACCATATTTAGCTTTGGCTCCCTCCCAGGCTAAGTCGAATAAAACTTTCATGGCCTGAGCAATATCCGGATCACGAAGAAGTGTGACGGATATTTTTCCGTTTAAATCTAATATTCTAACGTTATTACCATAAATAGCAATGTCAGCTGTAAGTTGTTCTTTTTCTGGATCCATTTTAATACGCAAGCCATCGGCGGTAGATTGAATAACTTTAGTATCATCGGCCGAAACCAATGAGCGTACAGGAATAGCTCTATTTTTTCTAGAATTACGAGACGTTGCTAATTCTGATGGAGAAAAAACCTCTTCAATTCGGCCTTCGGGAAAAATTGTACGCACCGGCTCATTGGTTTTCTTGATTCTTTCATAGTCCTCAAAAAGTAAATCCGCATAATTTAAAACATCATCCGATTCAAAATATCTTACCGCCGGTCTATTCGGATCGGCGTTATTAATCTGCTTTAAACTCGGCAAAACTTTAATCAGTTGCTGTTTTTTTTCTTCGATTCTTCTCAAATCATTTTCAAAAAAATTCAACAACGTTTCTGGATCAGCCGCTAAATAAAAAACTTTTTTATCTTTATTTAATAAACTGCACAAGCCTTTTTTTAACAACGTTTCAATAATTACATAGGTAGTCGTACGGTTAACTCCCGCCTTATTGCCAATTTCCTGAATAGAAGACTGACCCAATTCTAACAAAGCTAAATAGACTTTAGCTTCTTTTTCGGATAAGCCCATGCTTTGTAATGCGACGATGGTATTCATAGAATTAAATTATAGCAGTAATTACTAAGTAAAAAAAGAGGGGTTGGTAATGAACGATGTTCACTGCCAACCCCGAGGAGTTTGCGTCAAACTTTTGGCATGACGCGCGTTGGATTTTGATCATGCCTAGCAACGCTATTCGTTGAAGTAATGACCAAAATCCTTTGAAGTAAGATGCCAGAGATTCCAAGGTTAGCCGTGCATGGCCCACCTCCATTTGGTTTCGCACTGTTTTTTTGTTTAACACCAGCTATACCGAACCATTTCTGATTAATCTGGGCAGAAGTGCCGCTCATCCCACCAACAATTTTCCCTAATTGCTGATGGCAGATTAACCGTTCATGGTTATCACCCCCCCCCTTCCAAAGGTTGAATCCGTTAAATGTACTTGTTTGATTGTGCTGACAGTTTAGCATATTTTATTATGATTGTCAATAGTTATTAACAATATTTATCAATCATGTGATTATTGCCAAATAACGATTTTTAGCACCTAAAAACATTATTATTAAAAGATGTCATAATATACGAACATATTTATGCTATTATATATTATCTTAATTTAGATAAATTATAGCTATTTATCTTATTTATTTGTCAATGACTATTGACATTTTTAAGATTATGTGCTAGCATACCAGTATTGACCTAAGGACAGCACTAATTAACTCACTGTCAAAGATGATTAACAGGTCAAAGCCTAGTAATAGGCAAATAATAATCCTTTCTGAATTAATCGCGCCAGCCCCAATATACGTTAAGGGATGATAACGATTAATTCGGTGACAGGAGTTAAAAACTGTCAATTGTCGTGCCCAAGGTTCCTTACAGATAAATAAAAACATCTGTATGGACATGCGGTTTATAAAAAGACCCCATATCCATACAGATGTTGAGGAACGTCTGTAGCTTCTCCTAAATATTGGAGTTAAAGACTACAGATTGATCACCTGTAGAAAAAACGAGTCACTGGGTTGCGCGGGAGATTAAGGGGCCGCCAACCACATCCTGGATTAGCCAGAATGTAACTCGATACGATTATTTGCGCTTGGAACGCGGACAAATAATCAAAAGATTGGTGTTGGAACATAAGCAGAATGCCTCTAAGGGCTACTGAGCTTCCATCAATCATCCTCAAAATCGATCTTTGTCTTTTTTTTAGCAACGTCTGAATAAACGACACTGATCTCCGCGACCATGTCTTTCGGAGGCTTCGCAATAGCAAACCTCCAACTAACTGAGCTCGCGAATGTTTCGTTGGCTCTGAGGTTAAAACGCTCTTTACAAAAGGAATCATACCGTGAAAAATTTTCATCTATTCATTGAAGCGGTGGCCATGAGTTCGTTTGTCCTTCTTGTAGTTTCTTTCTTTGCTTATGAGTTTTACGCTCACATCCGCAATAATATGGCGGAACGCAAACAGGTCTCACTAGAAGCGAGAATGAAAGAATTGCAGATAAAGGAAGTTGAGTTGCGCTGTAAATATGCCGAGCGCATTCTCAAAGATCCCAACCTCAACTGGATTCCTAAAAAAGGATAAGACTCCATGAAAAAGAGCGTTCTGGATAATGAGATGAGTACTAGCTTCATTGCCATACTTTGTCTGCTGGTTATTTTCCCCCTCGCCTGTTTCTTGCTGGTAACGGTAATAAATATAATCATCCCGTTAGTAACCAGACATCCCTCATATCCCATGAAGGATGTCGTCTGCGGGGCAGTGGCGGTCTATATGGCCTTATTTGCTTGGGGCATGGCAAGGGCCATTGATCACTACTAAAAATGTGGGGTGGGAGAAAACCCGCCCGGCAACAGAAGTGAGTAACAAACCTCTCACGAGAAGCGCGAAAACAAAAACTAGGATGTTTACCAATCGGTCATTAGGCCAGCAAGTAAACGTCGCGTTGCCCCGGACCGACAACGATACTCACCTGAAGTTAGCCTATCGTCCAAGTGGACCACGAACTCGATCGGCGAGTTCTAGAAAGGCAGGGAAAGTGATCCGTTCTGTCTGAACGAACGGAAATCGGTCTACCTCCTCCGAATAAAATCGGCGTGGCCCATAAGCCAACGGAGAATACGTAAATTTCTCCTCTTTATTCAACCCGTAACATGTTGTTATTGGTTGATAGATAAAACGTTCTTTCACAAGGAGTTCTAAAAATGAAAATTTATTTTTCGTTCCCGGCTGATGTCGTTCGTCGCGCCACTGAGCAGGTTCTCAAAATGCTTATGCCGACAATCGAGATCACAGAAAATGCCGAAGAGGCGGCGGTGATCCTGATCAGTGGCCTGAGTTACTTCAAGAAAACCGTGTATCGCCCTGAAAAGCAATATATCGTTTTTCGCATGGAGCGACTCAATGCCACGATAAATGGCTGGCCGGAAAACCTGCCCGTCGTTGACATCATCCCTAGTGGTGTTGAGGGTTTGGTTGAGCAACTAAAAAAGCTCGAGACCCGTTTTAGCAACCAAACTGAAACCGCGGTAGAGGCGATAGTGGAAGTTCCGCCGTTGCCCAGCGCCAAGCGCATTCTGGTGATTGACGATCTAATGGAAAACATCGTCAGCGCCAAGAAGTGCTTCGCCGGGCATCACCTGGAAACAGTGATGCTGTACAACGAAGCCATCAAAATACTGCAAGAACGAGCTGGGCAATTCGACATTGTCCTGACTGATCTGAACTTGCAGATGGCCTTAGTAGGCCCGTTGTCGGAAGGCAACTTCCGCCCGTGGGAAACAATGCCTTATGGCTTCATGTTGGCGATGGAAGCGGCCAGAAACGGCGCCAAATTGGTCGCAGTTTATTCTGCGACCAACGGTAATCATCACGCCGATGCTTTCTCCGCCGCTTACGGCGAACTGAAAGATCAGCATTACTGCATCAACGGCACGAAAGTGATGTTGTTGCGAGCCCAACCTCTCCCCGACGGCAGCAAAGATTGGTCTTATGCTGTCGCTATGTTGGGAAACAATTAACCAACATCAACACCCTCGCCCCGCAAAACTGCGGGGCTTTTTAATTATCCAAAACTATTCTATAATATCTGTCATGAAACAACTCCCCATTCAAAAAGAAATCGAGATTCTCACCACTACCACTTTTGTAGCTGGCATAGATGAAGCTGGTCGTGGCCCTTGGGCTGGGCCAGTGGTGGCTGCTTGTTTAGTTTTGGATCAAACAAAAATAGAGCTGATTAAAAATAATCAAGAATATTCTGTTGCCGACTCCAAAAAAATGACCGAGAAAGCGCGCGAAAAAACCTTTGCTTGGCTCACTAATAATTTTACTTTCGGTGTTGGCATTGTCGAAGCAGAAATTATTGATCAAATAAATATTTTACAGGCTACCAAATTAGCAATGACGCAAGCCATTAAAAATTCTGGCGTCAAAATTGAACATTTATTAATCGACGCCGTTAAGTTACCAATCAACATCAAACAAGAAAATATTATTTCTGGCGACGCTAAAGTTTGGTGCATCGCCGCTGCTTCCGTTATTGCTAAAGTCACTCGCGATAAAATCATGCTCGAACTGCACAAACAATTTCCGCAATATGGTTTTGATTCACACAAAGGTTACGGCACCGCCAAACATCAAGAGGCACTAAAAAATCATGGCGTTTCATCGACACATCGCAAAAGCTATCAGCCAATCAAAGAACTGTTGAACCCCCAATCTTAAAAATGCTATAATTACCTTATTAACCATAACCCCAACTTATGCCAACAATTACTAGCCATGGTGGAAATGAATTGATCACCGCCGATGTTTATAAAATCGTTGATTTACAAAGCGGTATGACCGTGGCCGACTTGGGTTGTGGTAATTTAGGTTTTTTTACTCTTCCGGCCGCTAAAATTGTTGGCAAAAATGGCATTGTTTATGCCGTTGATATCATGAAATCAACCCTGCAATCAGTCGAAAGCCGGGCGCTTTCTCAAGGCTTATCCAATATTAAAACTGTTTGGTCAAACCTCGAATTAATTGGTGCTACCAAAATTGATGCTGGCAGTGTTGATGTCGCTTTTTTAAAAAATATCCTTTTTCAATCTAAGCGCCACGATTTGATTATCAAAGAGGCAACCAGATTATTAAAAACGGGCGGTAAGCTATTAATTATCGACTGGATGAAAATCTCTACCCCTTTTGGCCCATCCATGACTGAACGCATAGACCCAGAAGATACCAAGCAACATGCCACCGAGGCTGGGTTAACCTTAGCTCAAGAATTTCAAGCTGGTCCATACCACTTTGGTCTATTATTCACTAAATAGCTTGCCTTAAATTTATTGATTTGCTAAGATAATCACGCTAATCATAAATAATTTTGTTATGCCAATTAATCTCCTCAAATTCTTCACTCCTGCCTACTTATTCGAACTCCAACCAAGTATTTCTCACAACGCCATTATCGGATTGAGCATCTTTTTTGGCTTATTCGTTTTAGCAGCTGTTGTCTTAAATATTTATCGTAAAGTTAAAAAATTAGATAATTTGCTTGGCCAACTATTTTCCAAATACGAAAAAATGACTTGGCTTATTGGTTTAATCGGTTTAGTTTATATCTTCATTCGCTATGAACGCGCCTACTTTTTATCCGGTCGTTTTTGGATCATTATCATTTTGGCAATTTTAGGCGTAAAATTATATAACATCCTTAAATTTCAAAGAAAAACTATCCCATCTTTCCGCAAGGCGATGGAAGAAAAAAAGAATTTCGATAAATATTTGCCTAAACGCAAAAACTAATGATCGAGAATTATAATCGGGCAGTTGGCCAATACGGAGAAAAATTAGCCGCCGATTATTTACTACGCCACCACTGTAAAATTATTGATAAAAATTTTCGTACCCGTTTTGGAGAAATAGATCTCATTGCCAAATTTGGTGATGAGATTTTATTTTGTGAAGTTAAAACTCGTACCTCAGATAAATGCGGATTACCAGAATTCGCTGTCGATTACCACAAGGCACGCAAATTATTAAAAGTCGCGCAATTTTATTTACAAGCTAAACAACTAAATAATTTTTGGCGCCTAGACACTATCAGTATTGAAATTAATAAAGAGCAAAAAAGCGCTAAAATTAGCTGGTTTAAGGGTATTGGCTTTGACTTTTCCTAATTAGTATGATACAGTACTAGCGTAACACTGATTAATGACGGCTCTTGAGCTGTCATATTTTTTTAAGAAATTATTAACTCACAATACTATGTCAACCTCTCCCATCCAAGCAGCGATCCAACAGATCTGCCAAGAAAAGGGCGTTTCTGAAGAAGCCGTATTGCATGCCGTGGAATTAGCTTTAGCGGCCGCTTATCGTAAAGACTTCGGCAATAAATTACAAAACATCATCGCTAAATTTGATGTTAATACCGGCAAAGTAGAAGTCACCGATGTTAAAACCGTTGTTGAAGATGTGCCCGAAGAAGTATTAGCTGAAGCCCAAGCTAAATTAAACGAACCTCGCACTATTCATGTCACTAGCGCCTTTGTAGCTGACGACGAAGAAGCGGTTCACAAATTCAATCCTAAAACAGAAATTCAAGTTTCCGAAGCAAAAAAACTCAGCAAAAAGCATGAGCTTGGCGATGTGATTGTTACTCCATTAGAAGTACCTGGTGAATTTGGTCGCATGGCCGCTCAAACTGCCAAGCAGGTAATCATCCAAAGATTGCGTGAAATTGAACGCGAAAATGTATTCGCTGAATATAAAGCCTTAGAACATCAGGTAGTCAACGGCGTTATTCAAAGAAGAGAAGGTCGCAATGTATTAGTAGACTTAGATCGAACTACTGCCATGCTACCACCAGAAGAACAGGTGGCCACCGAGCGTTACTCCATTGGCAACCGTATGCGTTTCTATTTGGCACTAGTTGATCAAACTAACCGTGGGCCACAACTAATAGTTTCTCGCTCCCATTCCGAAATTGTCCGCAAGATATTTGAATCAGAAATTCCAGAAATTGCTAACGGCGCCATTGAAATCAAATCTATCGCTCGCGAAGCTGGCAACCGCTCTAAAGTCGCTATTGTTTCTTTAGATGAAAATATCGATCCAATCGGTTCTTGCGTTGGCCAACGAGGCACTCGCATCCAAACCATTATTCAAGAATTAAGCGGTGAAAAAGTAGATATCATTTTGTGGGATGAAAATGCGGTTAAATTTATCACCAATTCTTTATCTCCAGCTAAGGTTATTAAAGTAGAATTAACTACTCAAAACGAAGAAAAGACAGCCAATGTTACCGTCAAAGAAGATCAATTATCTTTAGCTATCGGTCGCGCCGGTCAAAATGTGCGCTTAGCTTCTAAGCTAACCGATTGGAAAATTAACATTGTCGCTGAGCTGCCTTCGGCTACTCCGGTAGAAACTACTCCTACTGAAGAAACTCCTGCTGAAAAATAAATATTTTATCTTTCTTCATAAAAACCTCGCCATCTGGCGGGGGTTTTTAGTATTAATAAAATACTTAAGCTCTTTTAATCAATCTAACAACTCCCTTATTGGCGTCTAATTCAATTAAATCACCCGTTTTTAAAACATCTGTCGCAATATGAGCACCAACCAAACATGGCACCCCTAACTCACGAGACATAATAGCGGCATGAGAATTAAGCCCGCCCTGATTAGCGATTATTCCGCCAGCTTTTTTCATTAAGATCACAAAATCCGGAGAGGTTGTTTCCGTAACTAAAATCTCTCCTTGATTCATTTTTATGGTTAAAAGCTTCTTTACAAACTTTTCATAAGCCTGATCAAGTTCTGGCAATATCACCCTTGCCTTAGCAATAACTCTTCCTTTATTTGCTATAACTCCATTAAACTCAGTTTTTTCAGAATGATCATCCTCCTTAAATCTATTTAAAATCGTCTTTTTAGCTACGCCATCTATCGAAATCATAGCTTCGTTTTCACAATATACAACATAAGATTTTCTTCTCTCCAAGATCACATCCTGGATTACTGGAATCTTAACTTCTATTAACCTAAATATTTCATCAAACGTGTAAGATTTTAAATCTTCAGGATTAAGATTATTATCTCTGGCAACTATTTCTGAAAATTTATATGGGAT
>CAZNIV010000023.1:0-14688 GCA_964573235.1 uncultured Gammaproteobacteria bacterium | reverse complement strand
GGCACTTCGTGCCGACCCCATTTCGGCTTCCGATTCCGATTTTCAATTTTGGCGGAGAGAAAGGGATTCGAACCCCCGATACCGGTAAAGGTATACCGCATTTCGAGTGCGGCGCATTCAACCAACTCTGCCATCTCTCCATAAAACTAGACCTTCTCTATCTTAACAGAATTATCATGAATAATAAAGATGGCGAAAATTAACCAAAATAATACCGCCAAATCGTTTTTAAAGTATGGCACATCCACCAATCCATGAACAAAAATAGTGCCAATCGTGGCCAATAAGGCAAAGTTTAACCAGTGGTAATAATTTTTTGTCGCCATGATGTTTTTAGCCACAAAAATACCCACCAGCCCAAGAATGGTAATTAATCCCAATAATCCTAGTTCACTCCAAAAATTTAAAATAAAATTGTGGGGATACATAAACACTTCGAATGTCGGCAAATGATATGGCGCGATAGCTGCTTGATAGCCATTTAAGCCAGCGCCAAAAAGCCAATGATCTTTTAGCATAGTCCAGCTCTCACTCCAAATTAAACGACGAATAAACCCAGAATAATCCAATAAGCCAATTTTATAAACCAACTCAGCCGCTATACTTGGCAAAAACCACAAGCCAATTGAACCAATAAAGCCAGTAGCTAATGCCCACCAGCGAGTTTTTTTACAAATAATTAATGCTATGGCCCAAATAGCAACGATGGCGGCCATCGCTCCCTCGGATTGTGCCAAAATAATGGCAGATAAGCCTAAGATTACTGTTAATAGTCGCCAAGCTTTACTTGTTATGCTTCCCTTTTGCCAAAACCAAAAAGAATAAAGCATGACAATCGGCGCTAAGTATAAACCCAAGGCATTGGGGTAGCCAAAAACCGAAACAATGCGATCGGTAGTGCCGTTAGTGTTTAAAAAAGCGTCTGGTACGCCAAAGGCAGAGAATTTTTGCCAGATACCAATTAAGCTTAAATACCAAACTGAAATACCAAGCGCATTAATAACGCGAGTTAATAAAATATTATTTTTAATATTGCTAATCACAATCATTAAAAATAAAATTGGCTCGATAAAATACGCTTTCCAAATTCCCATGGCGCCAATAACCTCTTTAGAGACAAATATTTGAACCGTGGCGATTAGTAATAAAGCGATGATTGGCCAAAAGAAAATATTTTGGCGGATTTTTAGCCAGTCAATTTTTTTCTGCACCAAAGTGATAATAAATAATGATAAAATCATTCCCTCCAGTATCGTGAGCGGAACGCGCCATAGGTCAAAGCGAATTAGATAAGTTGGCAAAAGCGCGGTGATTAAATAAAGGGCCCAAGTGGTTTTACGCCAAGCTAAGGTGCCAAAAACTAACAAATAAACTAAGATTAAAACTGTTTCCATTTTAATTGTTTCTTACCTTTAAGGTTTCTTGAATCATTTCTTTGGTGATGCCCTTTAAGGCGTATAAAACCATCAAATAAATAATTAAGCCCAGAGCAATCAGGCTAACTAAATTGGCATTAATCATTACTAATAAAACGGCACACATCGCCAAGGTGGCCAAGGTGGTTTTGCCAAGAATTTTAAAGTTAATAGTGGCGCCAGCATGTTTTTTAACGATGTAAAAAGAAGAAAGGGCCATAATGCTTTCGGTAGCGACTGTAATAATGGCGGCGGCCCAGTAGGAGTAAATAGGAATAAAAATTAAATATAACGGCAAAGATAAAAAGGCATTAATTAAATAAAAACGAATCATCTTTTTTTGTAAGTCTCCGGCTACAATGGCATAACCGAAAAGGGCGCTTAGATAAATCATGCCAGCGGCGAAAATTAAAATACGCAAAATGTTACCTGAACCAGCAAAATCTGGGCCCGCCAAGGTAATCATCACTTTTTCACCTAAAACTAAAGTAGCGCCAATAATCGGTGTAATGAGAATTAAGAAAAAATCCATCCCTTTTTGTATGGCCATATTAAATAAGTTTTTGTTGAGATGAAAAAACTTAGTAAAGATTGGTAATAGTAAGCCTAAAAACAAATAAGGGAATTGCACTAAAATTTCTAATACTTTATAGGTGGCACCATACAAACCCACTTCGCTTTGAGGTCGAGTAAAAGACATTACGATTGTATCGGCTCTAAAATAAACCAAGGTCAAGGCGATGGTGATAGCTAACGGCCAAGAGGTGTTCCAAATTTGGCGCCAGGTTGGCCAATCAAAAGCTAAATGAATAGGAAAATATCTTTTAGATTTAATAAATAAATAACCAAAGTTAACTAAACTACCTAAAGCGGTAGCGACTAAGATATAAAATACTCCCCCATCCATCACGATGGCAAAATAAGTGCCGATTAATAAAATTAAGCGACTAAAAATTTCAGCCAAGGCGACTGAGCCAGTTTCTAATTTCTTTTGAAAAATACTAACAATGACACTTTGCAAAGAAATAAATAAAAACGATAAGCCAGCGATCCAAACACTTTCTTTAATAATTTGATTGTATGGTAAAAACCAAACTAAACCAGTGGCTAATCCCAAAAATATAACGGCGGAAATTAAACGCAAAGTAAAGATGTTGTCAAAGATGCGTTTCTCATGCTCATCATATTTACTGATCATTTGGGTGGCGGTCATTTGAAGGCCAAAATCAATCAAGACACTAAAGAACTGTAAATAAGTAATAATAGTGGTGTAATAACCAAAGCCGGTCGTGCCCAAATAACGCGTCATCATGGCTACTGTCGCTAAGCCAAAAACCACGCTGGCAAGTTTGCCCCCGACTTGATAAAAAGTGTTTTTAGCGATTTTAGCGATTGTTGACATAAATTATGGCCAAAGGGTTTTACCGGCTTTCCAATAGTTGTCGTAATTTTGTTTTTCTTTCATAAAATACCACCATTCGGCGCCCCACAAATAAACTTCATCAAAGCCTGCTTTTTTGGCGTACGCAGTGTTATATAACAAGCCTTGGGGAGTCATGGTTTCAAAATGTTGCTTTAGGGTCATTTGGGATAAATTTAATCCAGCTTTATGCCAGCTTTCGGCTTGTAATTCAGCAATAATTACTTTTTTAACTGGCGTAAAGGTGCGAATATACCAAGCCTTAAATTGATATAGAGCCGGTGGAAAGAACCAACGCCAATAACCAATATTAGGATTATACACCACATTATATAAGGTACTGCCCAAAATATCACCGCCTACTTGGCTGACCGGAATCCAGGTAGATAATTCCCCACTATCACTAACCATAATTGGCTGATTAGTTATTTTTTTAACTAAGGCAATTTCTTTTTTTAATAAATTTTTATCCAGTGGACGGCATTCGCCAAAGGTGCCTAAGAAGGGTTCATTTTCTACTTGCCAGCGGATAATATTTTTATTGCCCTTATAGCGGTTGGTGGTAGTTTCTACAAAATTTAATAAAGCGGTTTCAAAATCCGATTGAGCTAATTTTTTGGCCCATTCCGGAGAATGGCACTCGGGCCAGCGGGGCAAGCGGTCGCCAACGGCTAAGATAATTTTTACATTTCTTTTACTAGCCTCATTGATTTGCCAATCTAGGTCTTCATAATTACTAATGCCTTGGCTCGGCTCGTTGTGGTTCCAATAGGCAGATAGGCGGATATGATCCACCTTTAAATCATCTAAAATAGCGGTATAAACCTGCTTCCAGTCTAAACCCAGTTCGTCTTTGGCGTATTGTTGGCTAAAGGTGACGCCATAAATAACTTTTTTGGGAGAAAAATTTAAAAAGTAAGATCCGATAATTATTAAGATTAAAATGCTGAGAATAATCCAGAGAGCTTTGGTTTTGAGTATGTTTTTCATAGTTTAAATAAATAAGAAAAATAAGCCAAAGATAATAAAGGCCGTGGCAATTAATTTTTGCGTTAAAATTTTCGGAGTTAATTTTTCATCTAATAATTTAGGAAATTTACGACCGAGAATAATCATGATTGTGAGCAAGAAAATATATTGTAATCCCTGTAGGGCGTTAACTACGGCCACGCTAGTGGCAATAGAAATAGCGTAATTAACTAGGATAAAACTTAAGGCTCCGGCAATTTGGCCACCAACAAATAGCCAACCGGTTTGTTTTTTAGCTCCTTTAATTTCACGAATAGCCTCGATGCGGTTAGCGGCGGGAATAAGTAGCATTAAGGCGCCCAAAAAGGCTCCGACTCGAGACATCACGAAGGCGGAGATAAAATCTTGTTGGCCAAAAGCGTATTTATTTAAAGTATAAGCGACAGCAAATAAAATACTAGCCGCGATCGCTGTTTCGTAGCCCACCCGTTTGCTATTTTTGGATTTAACGCTGGCACGATGATCATTTTTTTGCCAAGAAATAATGACGGAGCCAATAATAATCAAAACGAAGGCGATTAAAATTTTGCCCGTTAAGATTTCACCCAAAAATAGCCAAGCTAAAATAGAAATAATTACCGGTTGTAATCCGCCAATAAAGGGCGTTGATCGCGAAGCTTCAATATTGGCAATTGATTTAAACATGAAGAATAAGGCAAAGGTAAACAAGGCGCCAGCGATTAAATCAATAGCAATTTGATCCCAGCTATACCACTTAAAACCAAATGGCACTAATACGATGGCAAGTAAGCTGAGGGCGGAAATAAAAAAAGCAAATACCGTTGGATTAGGCATTTGTCTGGTTAGTAAAAAACGATCAGCGGTAATGGCGACGGCGTTTAGAAAATAAGCGACAGCTAGAATAATAAACCAAGTCATATATAAGTTAAGTAGTTATTGAATTAACATAGCGTCACCAAAAGAAAAGAAGCGATATTTTTTCTTAATTGCTTCTGCATAGGCGTGCATAATAATATCTCTGGTGGCAAAAGCGCTAATTAGCATTAATAAAGTGGATTTAGGTAAATGAAAATTAGTAATTAATACATCAACTAAGCGAAATTGGTAGCCCGGATAAATAAAGATGTTCACCCATTTCTTTCCAGCTTGTAATTGACCAGTGGTGTTAGTGAAAGCTTCTAGAGTACGCATAGCAGTAGTACCACAAGCAATAATTCGTTGGCCATTTGTTTTGGCTTTATTAATTGCAGTGGCGGTTTTATTATCAACAATCGCCAGTTCGCTATGTATTTGGTGGTCAATAATTTTTTCTGTTTTAACGGGCGCAAAAGTGCCCAATCCCACATGTAAGGTAATGTTTAAGAATTTTATTCCTCGTTTTTTTAAATCAGCAATTAATTTTTTAGTGAAGTGTAAACCGGCCGTAGGAGCCGCTACTGAACCTTGTGGTTTAGCATAAACGGTTTGATATTCTTCAGCTCTACTTTTGGCCTTAATGTACGGTGGTAATGGTGTTTCGCCGACAGTAAATAATTTTTTATCATTCACATTAAATTTTACTTGCCAAGTGGCTTGGTTTTCGCCGTTCTGATCTTTGGTAATGGCTGTGGCGATAATATTTTTAGGTAGAATAATTTTTTGTTGTGATTGAATCTTTCCTTTGATTAAACATTGCCAAGTTTGCGCTTTGATTTTGGTTAATAAAAAAAGTTCTATTTTACCGCCAGTTTCTTTGTGGCCGAGCAATCTGGCAGGGATGACTTTGGAGTTATTTAATACAATGATATCGCCTGTTTTTAATGTATTCTTTAAGTCTTTAAAGATTTTATGCTCAATTTGTCCAGTTTGTTTATCTAAAAGCAATAACCGCGCTTGGTCTCGCGGTTTGATTGGTTTTTGGCTGATTAAATTAGCCGGTAGTTGATAATCAAAATCACAAGTTAGTAGACTGTTCATGATGATGTTGTTGTTCAACTAGTTTTTGAATAATTTTGGCGATATAAGCGGGATTAGGCACTTGTTCAAAAGAAAACCGTTCTTCTTCGCCGGCGGATTGAATATAGACATTGCCGTAATTTAAGATAGTAACAAAGAATCCTTTTTGCTCTACAGTAACATCTTGGATTTTGGCTAAGTCAACTTGAGAAACGACGCGATTGAACAAACCTTTTTGTTCGCGGTTAATAATTTTCATATTAGTTACCGTCCAAACATCTAAATAATTATCCATCCAAGTAGTTAAGGCAAAAACTAGAACAATCATATAGTAAACCGATCCGATAGATGCGTAAATGCCAAAAAAAATCGGATTAGCCAGTGACTCTGGTGAAACCAACTCTAGAGCGATATGAATGGCGATAGGAATAATTGTCATTAAGGCAACCATCGCAAAATATTTAAAAAAAATAAACCAATGACGATTTATATGCATAATAACTTCTTCGCCTTGTAAACGATTGGGGATGTTATTGTGTTTAATCATATTATTGCCAAGTAATTGCTTGAGAGCTTAAAAGGGGTAGTGACCAATCGATAGTACTCATTAGATTGAAAGTAAAAAGTATTAAGGCTACGGATAAAATGATATAACCAAAAATAATAAATAAATTAGCGATAGAAAAAAAGCCGAAAGCTAATAAATGATAAAGGTTAAACAAGGAAAATAGAATAAAAATCGCAACCCCGATTAAATAAAGATAATAAAAAATGATAAGAGTGACTGTCATATTATAATAATTTTTCTTGCCAATTGGCTGGTGGTTCCATGCCAATGTGGTTATAAGCTAAGGCGGTAGCTATGCGACCGCGTGGAGTGCGATTTAAAAATCCTAATTGCAACAAGAATGGCTCAATCACATCTTCAATGGTGTCTGCCTCTTCTGATAATGATGAGGCTAGGGTATTTAATCCAACTGGTCCCCCATTAAACTTGTGAATAATGGTTTCTAGTAATCTACGGTCAAGTAGGTCTAAGCCTAATTTGTCTACTTCAAGCATGGCCAAGGCCTCGTCGGCCGCTTCTTTATCTATTTTACCATTTTTTTTGACTTGAGCGAAATCGCGGACTCGTTTAAGTAAGCGATTAGCAATACGCGGAGTTTGACGACTGCGGGAACCAATTTCTTTAGCAGCTTCGGATTCAATTTCAATACCTAAAATACGGGAAGCGCGAGTAATAATAGATTCAATTTCTGGTGGATTATAAAAATTAAGACGGTAAACATTTCCGAAACGATCGCGCAGAGGCGAAGATAGTCCGCTCATTTTAGTAGTAGCACCAATTAAAGTGAACTTGGGTAAGTCTAAGCGCAAAGTGCGTGCCGATGGTCCCTTGCCAATAACAATGTCTAAGGCGTAATCTTCCATGGCGGGATAAAGCACTTCTTCGATATTGCGATTTAAGCGATGAATTTCATCAATAAATAGAATATCGTTATCTTGCAGATTGGTTAAAATGGCAGCTAAGTCGCCAGTTCTTTCAATGGCAGGACCAGAGGTGATTTTAATATTGCCTTTCATTTCATTGGCAATAATATGAGCTAATGTGGTCTTGCCTAATCCGGGTGGACCAAATAATAATACATGCTCTAGAGCTTCGCCACGATTTTTGGCAGCGGTAATAAAAATACGCAAATTATTTTTGATATTTTCTTGACCAACATATTCATCTAGGCTTTGTGGGCGCAAAGTAGTATCCAAGCTAATATCGCTTGGTTTTTCGGTGGCAGAGATAATGCTATCGGAGCTGTTGTTTTTCATATAAACATCTTAACATTTGAGTTTTAAAATGACAACCTGCTATAATGACTAAGAACTAGGAGTTTAAAATTAAATTTATGGCTAGAATTATTTATGGCGTTTCGGGGCAAGGGTTTGGACATTCCACCCGTAGCCGAGAAGTGCTAAGTTACTTAAAAGAACAAGGGCATGATCTGATGGTGTTTACATATGATCAAGGTTTATTTTTTTTGGAAAAAGATTTTAAAACTTTTGAAGTGCCGGGATTAGGATTGATTTATAAAAACAACAAATTGCAATATTGGCATACGATTTTGCGTAATATTAAACAAGTTGCCAAACAATCCCGTCATTGGAATAAAATTTTAAACACTTTTAGGGATTTTAAGCCAGATTTGGTGATTACTGATTTTGAACCGCTTACTGTCTTGTTGGCGAAGTTAATGCGCTTACCTCTTATTTCTTTAGATAATCAGCATCAAATTACCAATACCAAGATAAGTTTGCCATTGAAGTATCGTAAAGACTTAATGGCGGTTAAATTGGTAATTAAATCCATGGTTTGGGGTGCGAATTATTATGTGGTGACTTCATTTTTTAGATCTGAAGTCAAACGAAAAGATACCGCTGTTTTTGAATCGATTTTGCGTCAAGAAATATTCGATTTAAAGCCGATTAAGGGGGATTTTATTTTATTATATCAAACGGCCGGATTTGAAAAAATGATTGATAAAATTAAGGCTCTACCTTACCGTTTTGTGGTATTTGGATTTAATAAAGAGATGACTGATGGCAATATCGAGTATAAAGAATATAGTCACAAAGAGTGGTTGCAATATTTAGCGTCTTGTCGGGCAATTGTGGCCACGGCTGGTTTAAGTTTAATTTCCGAAGCAATTTATTTAAATAAGCCTTATTTTGCCATTCCCGTAAAAAAGCAAATTGAACAGGTAATTAATGCGTATTATTTAGAGAAAATGGGTTGCGGTGTGCATGCCGATGTTTTTGATTTGTCTAAGTTTGTTAATTTTATGGATAATTTGCCTAAATATGAAGCTAAGTTAGTTGCCATTCAACAGAAAGATAATAGTGCTTTATTGGCTAAATTATCAGAATTAATTGCAGAGTTAACTGCGGTTCATCATCCAGTCTTTACAAAATCTAAAAATCTGCTATAATATCTTGTGTTATGCGAGAGTAGTTCAGTTGGTAGAACGCTTCCTTGCCAAGGAAGAGGTCGGGGGTTCGAATCTCCTCTCTCGCTCATTTTTATTTAAAATTTAGATTAAGCCCGGGTGGCGGAATTGGTAGACGCGCAAGACTTAAAATCTTGTTCCCAAAAGGAGTGCGAGTTCGATTCTCGCCCTGGGCACATTAGAAAAAAAACATGCTTAGGCATGTTTTTTTTTTGTAATTAAAAATCCCGCTCGCCGATGGTTAGTCGATTAGCGGGAGGATGTTTTTTGGCGTTGTGGATTATTCCACATTGACCTTTGGCCAAAGGATGAGATAATTCAGGCACGCCTTCCAATTCTTGGTGCGGACGGTGCTGGCTTCATCCAAGTGGCCGGAGTCAACCAGATGTTGGGCCGGAGTTTTCAGATCCGGCTGGAACTGGCTAATCCAACACGAGTTGTTGGTTACCAGAATTTTACTGCCGCCAACCGTGAACGGTTCGGGATAGCCTTCGCCGTCGGGGTTGAATATGCCGAGCATGTTACCCGATAGCATGCGCCCCTGAAAGTCGAGATTGTTCGCGTCATCGGCAAACAATATGATGTAGCGACTTTCATACTTCATGGCGGCCAGTACCAAGTTGATACCGCTGGGCTCGCGACCAGATAAGAAGCGAGCATCGTCGGGGCACGTTCCGGAGTGACTCGGAAGCCATTGCTCGATAAATACCGCCTCAAAGGGGCGCCCGACATTGTAGCCATGTTCTATGGCCCGGTAGGCCATAGCGTAATCATCGGGGCTTTCCACGAGAATGGGCCTTGTGTTATGGTTGGGTAACTGTGCCAGAGCGGCTTGGACATTCGTTTTGTTGGATCCAATTACCAGGATGTTCATGTGGCCTTTCTCCTTTTTCTATTTTGGTTGCTTGAATTGCTTAAGGAACGGTGACGCAAGGGTGTTGCGACTGTTAAATCTACCAAAAAGGTGGTTTTTTGTCAATGGTAAAAGTATACCCATAATTCATATTAAATGGCTTAAATTACAACAATATTTTGTTAGTGTATTAAATGCTTTATTTGAGAAATTTAAATTCAGGCGTTGTTATTGACTTTTTTCCGTAAATCGGTTATTATTTTTAAGTCTGAATTTAATAAAAATATATGGCAAACGAATTAAAAGTTACTGAAAATTGGTTGGCTGAATTCTTGGCTGCCGTTAGACCTGGTCAAACTGTTAAAGTTCATCAGAGAATCAAAGAATTAAACACCAAGGGTGAAGAAAAGACTCGCGTTCAGATTTTTGAAGGCATAGTTTTGGCTCACAAGGGTGGTTCTGGAAAATCTGCTACTATTACAGTACGCAAGGTTTCTGATGCTAATATTGGCGTAGAAAGAATTTTTCCAGTTTATTCCCCAAGCATTGCTAAGATGGAAGTTTCTAAGGTTGATAAGGTAAGAAGAGCAAAGTTGTTCTTTTTAAGAGATTCCAAAAAAACACTTAAGGAGAAAAAGACAGTAAAGAAGGCCAAGTAGTCTTTTTCTACTTTGTTTCTTTTGGCGGCACGTTCCGCGTCGTCTTTAGCGGACGTGGTGAAATGGTATACACGCAAGCTTGAGGTGCTTGTCCTCGCAAGGGGGTGGGAGTTCAAGTCTCCCCGTCCGCATTTGTGTTGATTTATGATAGGGTGGCTTAGTCGTTGATTGGATTTAAAGTTAGTTGGTTAAAAATTAAATATTAGGGTACTTAGCTCAGTTGGTTAGAGCGCCTCGTTTACACCGAGGAGGTCAAAGGTTCGACTCCTTTAGTTCCCATAGTGCCCATTAAGGATAAATATTATGTGGAGTATTTTCGGCGGTTTGATAGTAGTGCTAATTGGCGTTGCTATGGTCGCTAAGCCAAGATTTTTCTTGGAAACAATTGGTACGATTGGTTTCATGGAAAAGTTTGTTGCCGAAGGCGAGAGTGAAAATGGCTGGAAGATAATTGGCATAATGGTGATCTTTGTAGGTTTTATGATTATGACCAGTTTAATTCAAGGAGTATTGTATTTTTTGTTGGGTCCGGCATTGCCAAAAAGCAGAATGTAGGTTAAAATAGATTAGCAAAATAAATTTGGGCTGGTAGCTCATCTGGTAGAGCGCCTCGTTTGCACCGAGGAGGTAGCGGGTTCAAGTCCTGTCCAGTCCACTATAAAATAAAAATAGTCCCTTATGGGGCTATTTTTATTTTACTATATTAATGGCAGGGTTTGAGTGTGTGGCTAGTTAGTTGAGAGCGGTGCGACCAAGTGAAACTAGGGCAATCTGAGCTGGTATAGGGTTGTCTATTGCCCAGTGCAAGCCAGGCTATGTTAGTGAGTGGAACGAGGCAGTCTTGTCTATAATATTCATTGGTAATTTATTAAAAAAATTCCAAATAAAAAAGCCGCTCCTTCTGGGGTAGCGGCGTCGCAGACTTTGGTATTAGGCGGAATGACCGTAATACTCGTAGTAACCGTATTCATAGATGTCGTTCTCTATGTCGTAACCCTCACGCGTTCTAATAGATTCGCGGATTGCTTCCGAACCGTTCTCAAGGAACAAGTTAAACGGGAGCATGGCGGAAAATTTTGTCTTAGGAGTTTTGGGGGTAAGTTCTTTTTGGGAAAGGATTTCCTTTTTTCTCACTTGAAACAATTCTCTCTCGCCGGTTTGCTCAAAGAAATCATCTAGCTCGTAACCAGTTTCACAAAGTTCGACCCACTTGATAGCAAATTTTTTTCTGCGTTCCAATTTTGGCGTTCTGTTGTAACTCTTTTTTACTTGCTTGATTTCTTCTTTGTCATTGAAGAATACAATTACTTTTTTCAAACACTCATTTAGATTAATTAGGTTCTTAACATTTGCCTTGATTGCCATTTTTTGTGCTCCTTATTTTTTTGTTTTTTAATTTACCTCGCTTTCGATAATTCTTTGCTACCAAGACTTTCATGAGCCTTTTTTAATCCTCCTTTCAAGGATGAGTGTTTGGTTGTTAAAGAGCCATCTACTTACTTGACAGTATTATACCACTAACTAGTTTATTAGTCAATTTTAGCCAAAAAATACGGGTATAACTTGGGGAAAAGCGACATTTAGTGTGAATATCTTTTTACGGTCTAGGATTGACTTTTTTGGCTTATTTTGCTATAATTATAGACGCAACCGGTGAAGTTGCCAAATGTGTCTAGCTAAAAATTAGGGACATTTTTTTATTTGTCGGGCGCACTTTACTCTTAAAGGTCGAAACTATTAATAAAGGGCATTATTAATACAAATTTATGACTTTGTTTATTATTGGCGTGGTTGAAATGCTTATCGCCACTGCTTGGACTAGAACGGTAACTAAGACGCAAGTATTAGCTTCCAGTACCATTACCTTGATTAATGTTTTAATCTGGTATTATGTCCTCCAGCAGATTGTTGATAATATCAGCAATTGGTCGGTAGTCTTTCTTTACGCACTGGGTTGTTCTGTTGGAACAGCCATTACTACTTTATATTATCAGATAAATGATAAAAATGAGGTAGTAAAAAAGAGAAAAAGTTTAATTACTTTAACTCGCACTAATGATTAATGACGATCCTTTTCCCTTAAGTTGTAAGGAGAAAAACTAAAACCGCTTTTCTATTTTAGAGAGGCGGTTTTATGTTTGAATTAATATTTTATAAATAAAGATAGTTATCAACTTGCCAGAAAAAATATTTTTGCTATAATGTATCTGGGGTATAGATGATATGTTTCTCAAAATAAAAAGTCCACTCGATGAGAGCGGATTTTTTATTTGATTTTCTCTTGATTAATAATGGTTTTAATTATCGTAGGAATCTTTTGGAAGTCATTAATTAAGGTTTGGCGCATACTGCCATTATATAATGCCGCAGCTGGATGATATAGAGCATAAATATGTATTTTTCCGATACTAGGAACATCTTGATGGATGACAGTGCCATGAACCTCAGACATTTTTTGATTAGGAATAAGTGAGGATAATGAATGGCGACCAAGAGTGACTACAATTTTAGGTTGTATGAGTTTTATCTGTTCGGCAAGCCATGGCCAAAACTCAGCAATCTCTTCTGGTAATGGATCGCGATTTTCGGGTGGGCGACACTTAACGATATTAGTAATATAAATATTTTGGCGGGATAGTTTAATAGTGGCCAACATCTGATCTAAAAATTTTCCAGCCGCGCCCACAAAAGGCACACCCGTCTCATCTTCTTTTTTTCCGGGAGCTTCACCGATAAAAACTATTTCGGCATTAGCGGAGCCAGTGCCAGGAACAATTCTTTGGCAAGTAGCCAATAATTTTGATTGGCATTTTTTAGCGAACTGGTCGTTGAGTTGTTGCAGTAACAAAGTTTTATCCATGGGCAAATATTACCATAATCATTTATAAAAAAGAAGTCATAATGGGTTGACCAAAGCCGTAAAAGGGTTTAAAATAGACCCTGTTGTACATTTAGTTTTCTTGGCCAATCAATAGCTTGAGGAGGATCCGGATCATGAATCAGCACGTCTGTAATCATTGCGGATTTGTTTTTGAGGAAGGAGCATCTCTGTTGGATGGCGTTTATTGCCCTCACTGCAGTAGCCAGAATAGTCATCCGGCGCTGAGCGGAGTATTGCTTTCAGGAGAAAAAAGCGCACCATTATCCCGGCCAGCCACCCAATCTGATTACGCTGAAATTCGCGAAGATATTCTTGGTCTCAGTTAATCTGCATGCCATGCCCCACCCGCTACTTGAGCGGGTTTTTTAATAGTGATTTTTTTAGATACAAAAAACACACTCTCACGAGTGGCTTTAAGTCTTGAATTCACAGTCCAGGCATCGACCTACTTTCCCCATTAAAGAGTATCATCGGCACTGAGAGGCTTAACTTCTGAGTTCGGGAAGGGATCAGGTGTGACCCTCTCGTCAGAGATACCTAGACTCTGAATTCAAATAATATAAAATTATATTGTGACTTTTGATAATTTGTTCGGTTTCACTCAAACTGAATAATGCGTATAATGTTGTCATTATTGGTTTCGAGCAAGTGTGTGTATGCGTAGACGGACTACCCTTTTGTTTTTCTATCTTCTTAAGTATTGTAATGCCATTCTTGTGATTAAACATCGATCATTAGTACTTCTCGGCTGAACACATTACTGTGCTTACACCTAAAGCCTATCAAACTCCTCATCTAGAAGCGATCTTAATAGAATTTAATCTTGTGGACGGTTTCACGCTTATATGCTTTCAGCGTTTATCCAAACCGAACTTGGCTACCCAACTATGCCCTTGGTAGGACAATTGGTGGACCAGAGGTTCGTCGTTTCCGGTCCTCTCGTACTAGGAAACGGACCACTCAAATTCCGGCGCCCGTGGCAGATAGGAGACCGAACTGTCTCACGACGTTCTGAACCCAGTTCACGTGCCCTTTTAATTGGCGAACAGCCAAACCCTTGGGACCTTCTCCAGCCCCAGGATAGGACGAACCGACATCGAGGTGCCGAACCCCCTCGTCGATGTGGACTCTTGGAGGGGACTAGCCTGTTATCCCCGGAGTAGCTTTTGTCCGATGAGCTTCCACCATCCTATAATGAATGGTCGGATCACTAAGTTCCGCTTTCGCGACTGCTCGACTTGCTGGTCTTGCAGTAAAGCTGGCTTGTGCCTTTACACTATTAGTCCGATTTCCATCCGGACCTAGCCAACCTTGATAAACGCCTCTGTTACTCTTTAGGAGGCAACCGCCCCAGTTAAACTACCCATCAGATACTGTCCTTCATCCAGATTCATGGACGTAAGTTAGTTTTATAGCATAACAAGGGTGGTATTTCACTGGCGCCTTTTGGGCTCCCACCTATTCTAAACATGTTATACCACAAAACAATACCAAACTATAGTAAAGCTTCACGGGGTCTTTTCGTCTAGCCACGGG
>CAZNIV010000022.1:0-14991 GCA_964573235.1 uncultured Gammaproteobacteria bacterium | reverse complement strand
AATTAAACCAAAATAAGTAGTTAGCCAGTAGTGATCAAAAACACTAACTGTCAAAAAAATTACTAAAAAAGATAGGGCTAAAAAGTTCTTATTTTTTATATAATAAACCAACATCGTCAATTGCCAGACCAAAAACAACCCCAAACCAATCAATCCCAGCTCAGCGGTTACTAATAACCAAATATTGTGCACCGGCTGGGCCAACCAAGGCTGTTTAAAATTATTATTTTTTAACACCTGCCAAGTATAATTACCTAAACCTACGCCCTTAAATGCCTCTCGTACTATCAATTTGTCAGCCTCTTTAACTGAATCAACTCGCTGTGCTACTGAAATATTTTCTAATCGATTATGCAAATCTCCTCGCGACCACAAAAATGGCCAAAAAATAACCCCGAGCGCTAAGCTCAATAGCAACATCGCCAATAACCATTTTTTAAATTCCAATTTAATTTCTTTACTCGTTTTTTTATTTAAAAAATTAAAAGATAATATTACTAAACCAATCAATCCAGCTAATACCGCGGAACGTGAAAAAGTTAAAACCAATCCTAATAAATTCAATAGCGATAAAAATAAAATAACCTGCTTTTTGCCACGACTAGATTCTAATGTATATTGCCAAGCGCCAATCATTAATACTACTACTAAAAATCCACCTAATATATTTGGATGCATTAACGACCCATAAGCGCGCAAATAGCGAGCCCCACCAACTTCCATTACAATAGCCCCAGCGTTTTGCGCCAATTGATTACTCATCCCTAAAATTGAAGAGCCAAAAACTGTTTGCGTCATAAATTGAATAAACGCCAATAATGATTGAGCGCCTCCACTCAATAAAATAACAAAGGCTAATTTATTCCATTTAATCTCCTCTGTTACCACCACCAACACCAAAGCTGTTGCTTCTAATAATTTAATCCAAACATACCAACTTACCACATTTTGTTCAGACCAAAAAACACTTATTGCTGACCACAATAAAAATCCACCAAAAGATCCTAAAGCAAGCGCTTTTAATTTCGACAAGCGCTTATACTTAACCTGCCCTCTTTCCTTAATCCACCTAGCTAACGCCAATAATAAAATAACCCATAATAAAATTTCGGTCATATAAATACCCATCGTGCCATATTGCCACTTAACCCCTGAGATTTCTGGCACACTAATCAACCACACCACCTGCCAAGGCAATAAAAAGAAAAATAAATAAATTAAATTATGAAGCCACTTTTTCATCATTTTTTATTTTAAACAAACAATTATTCATCTCCTTATTATACTCCTCGCTTTTGTCATTGTCATGAAGCTTAATCATAAACTGATTAATTACCACTCGCGTATCTTGATTCATGATTTTTTTATAACGCTCCGGCAAAATGCGCATTTGTATTTCATTAAAAAAAGATTCTTTAATCCAATTGGCCATTTTTTCTAACCACGCTCGTATTTTAATTTGGAATTCACTTGATACCGCCGGATAAGTTAATTGCCAATTAGGCATATTAGCCTTAATCCACTGGTTATCTAAAAAATATTTTTTCGCGACATCTAAACCTGCCAAAAAATAAAAATTAGCATCACCATAAAGATAAAAAAAGTCTTTCTGCCCCTTATTAACTGCCGACAAGTCTAAATGACTTTCATCCACCCAATAACTAGCACAAATTTTATTTTGACTAATACTGGCCGTTGGTCTTAAGCCACAAATCTTCAACAACGAATTAACAAAAAATCGAGCTGTCCAAATCCTCCCCTTTTGCGCCACGATAAAAAAATCAATATCCCCATCTGCCCGACTATTTAATAAAGCTAACGAACTATATACAGCCACCGCTCGCACAAAAGGCAAAAAACTCAATACTCTTGCCCAATACCTAGCCTTAATCATTTTATCTCCGGCTAACGCATAACGCATCTTGCGTTGGCTCACTAAAACTTCCCGACCACCTAAAAAATAGTACCCCTCACTTTGTTGTACTTTATTTTCTTTAATCAATTGATCCAACACTTCTTTAATCTCTTTAGCCAAAACCATTACTGATAAATATTTACCAATTTCTAAAAAAGTAAGCGGGTAATTTAATAAATCAAAAAAGATTATTACCTCTAGTACCTGCTCAGATAGTTTTTCCTTCATATAGTCATTATTATGGGTTGCTTTTAATTTACCATATTTTTGCCTAATTAGGCAAAAAATAACCCGTTGTCAAAAGAGCTAAATTATGCTATAATAGTAACTATTCTGGAAAGAAAAATAATCCTTATTTTATCGGACTCCAACTTAAAAAAATTGGTACCAAAATATTATCTTTTTCCATAAGTACCCTGGAAAAATTTTGGTTTTTATTTCGTTGGTTATTTAAAATTATTAGATACCTTCTTTGGCCATTCTGGAAAATAGCCAAGTGGTTAATCTTATTTGGTTATGGGCGCTACTTATCTATTAAAATAAGCGTTGCCCAAAAAGCCTCCGGTTTTTGGAATAAGTTAACTCTACTATTTACCAACCGCTTCATTACCCATTTAATTATCATTGGGATGGCCATTGGCGCTACTGCGGCTAATGTATTGGCTTATGAAACTCAAGAAGACTACGGTCGCAATGCTTTGGTCTATCAAATTATCAGCCCAGAAAACATAGAAATTTACGCTGATACTTCAGAGCCCGCTACTGATAGCAAGGTTTATAGTTACCTAGATAACAGTGGCCGACTATCCAGTGAAACATCAGTAGGTTTCGCCCCATTAAGCGAAGAATTATACCAACAACAATGGGAGGAAGCGCAAGGATTAGCTGAAAATACCCTACAAAAACCACAAATTATCAATACTCAAGAAGGAAACACTAGGAGTATCAAAGAATATGTAATCCAAAGTGGCGACACCTTTGGTGGTATTGCTAATCGCTTTAATATTTCTATCAATACCATTCTTTGGGCTAATAATTTAACTTTGCGCTCAATGATTAAGCCTGGTCAAAAATTAATCATCCTTCCTTTATCTGGCACTTTACATAAAATTGTCCGCAATGACACCATCGCTAAAATTGCCAAAACTTATCAAGCTGACGCTTCTAAAATAAAAGATTATAATCGCATCGATGGGGATGATAAGCTGGTTGTCGGAGAATTTTTAATTGTTCCTGAGGGAAAAATTATTTATACCCCTAAGCCAACCCCAAAACCAGTTACCCCTCCAAAAACTACCGTAGTCAAAACATACCCTGTTCCAGAACCGGTTTATGACACGTCCGGAAAAATGGGCTGGCCGGCCGATTGTCGTCGCATCTCGCAATATTTTAGAGGCTGGCGCCATACTGGCCTAGACACCGCCTGTACTTTTGGTTCACCAATTTATGCCGTTGCTGACGGCGTGGTAGAAAAAGTTCAATACGGTCGCACTGGCTATGGTTACTATGTAATCATCAATCATGGTGATGGCGTAAAAACACTATACGGCCATGCTAGTCGCATCTTAGTGGCCGTTGGCCAATATGTTTCTCGTGGTGAAGTAATTATGGAAGAAGGCTCTACCGGAAAATCAACCGGCCCACACTTACATTTTGAAGTCCGCATTAATGGCAGTCAATTAAATCCATTAAATTACATTAAATAAAATCACCCCAACCAAAAACCCCACCGACCGGTGGGGTTTTAAGTTAATCTATTTTTGGACGATACTGCAAACTCTCCGCCAAATGTTCTAAGAGAATATCTTTACTATTGGCCAAATCGGCAATAGTTCGCGCCAATTTTAATATGCGATGATAAGCGCGAGCCGATAAGTGCATTTTCTCTACCGCCATTTTTAAAAGCGCCATACTCTCTTCCGTTAAGGCACAATATCTTTTAATCTGTTCTGATGACATTTCAGCGTTGGCAAATATTTTTTCACCGACAAAGCGTTCTAACTGAATATTGCGCGCTAATTGTACTCGTTGACGAATTTGTTTAGAACTTTCCTCCAGTGATCCTTTTTGTAATTTATCGAAATCTAACCGCGGTACTTCAATATGCAAATCAATGCGATCTAATAATGGACCGGAAACTTTTTTCTGATATTTAATAATTTGCACTGGGGTACAAATACACTCTTTTTCTGGATCAGAAAAATAACCGCATGGGCAAGGATTCATCGCAGCAATCAACATAAATTTGGCCGGAAATTGCAATGTACCACTGGCCCGAGAAACCGCAATAATACCATCCTCTAATGGTTGGCGTAAATTTTCTAACACCATTTTAGGAAACTCTAGAAACTCATCCAAAAATAATACCCCGCGATGTGCCAATGAAATCTCACCCGGCTTTGGCCAAGAACCACCGCCAATCAATGAAACCGCTGAGGCTGTATGGTGAGGAGCTCGATAAGGACGACTATAAACCAACGGCTGATTATTGGGCAATAACCCAGCCGTAGAATAAATTCTAGTTACTTCTAGACTTTCTTCGATCGTCATTCTGGGCAGAATAGAAGGCGCTGCCTTGGCTAACATGGTTTTTCCCGAACCGGGCGGACCAGAAAATAAAATATTATGCGAGCCAGCAGTAGCAATTTCTAAAGCACGCTTTGCCTGTTCCTGCCCTTTAATAAAAGCCATGTCGTGAGCAAAAAAATCCGGCTCTAAAAACGCCGGCTCTTCTCGTTGCACCGCTTCAATATTTTTTACTCCTTTTAAATGCAAAAATAAATCTCGCAAATGCGCCACCGGATAAATATCAAATCCAAAAACCAAACCCGCCTCTACTAGATTATCTTTTGGTAAAAATATTTTTTTAATTCCCTGCTCTCGACACATCAATGCCACCGACAAAACACCATTAACCGATCTAAGCGAACCATCCAATGCCAACTCCCCTATAAATAAACTATCGTTGCGAAAATTCTTTAAATCTATTAGCTCCGCTTGCTCTAGACAAGCAATAGCAATTGGTAAATCATAATAATTACCCGCTTTTTTTAAATCAGCTGGCGCCAAATTAATTGTCACATTACCTCGCGGAAATTCTAAACCAGAATTTTTAATCGCACTCCGAACACGACTCTTAGACTCATCGACTGCCTTATCCGCCAAACCAACAATAAACACGCCCGGATTACCATGTGGCGAATTATCCGCTTCTACTTCTACTCTTTCGCAATTAAGCCCAAATACCGACGCCGACAAAACCCTAGACGCCATGGTCTTCTTCCTTTCTTAAATAAATACTAATTAAAAGTATTGCCACACCGATAAAAATCATCGCATCGGCTAGATTAAAAACGGTAAAATATTTAATATCAATATAATCCACTACAAAACCATATTTAAAACGATCTAAAATATTAGAACCGGCGCCAGCTAAAATAATAGTCAGTGCCCCAATCTCTAATCCACTTTTAGACTGATAACTTTTTACCAGCCACCAAATTAATCCCCAAATTAGCGGTAAATAAATAATCCAAAACCACAAACCCGATAATGGCCACCCAAAAGCGATGCCAAAATTTGAGGCAAATTTTAATTGCCACCAACTACCCAAAACGACAATCCCGCCTTCGTTTGAAAGCGGGAAAAAAATCATTTTTAAACTTCTATCAATAACAAATAAACCCAAGGCAACCAAATTAACTACTACTAATTTAGCCCCTCCATTCATGGCTTTTATTTATTCAATTTCTTGGTACATTCAATACAATAAATCGACTCTGGACGAATATTTAATCTAGCTGGATCTATCTCTTGACCACAACTTTCACACTTACCATAAGTGCCACTCTCTACCTTTTCTAAGGCCTTTTCGACATTAGTAATATCAGTATGCAATTCTTTTTCTAAGGATAAATTATTAACATAATCCGCCACCTCAGTAGCATTATCCTCTTCCGAATCTCCATAGTCTGGCAAGTCCGCATCAAACTCATCCTCTACTTCACCCTTATGGCCGATAGTTTTCATACTTTCTAAAAGCTCTTCTTTTCTAGCTTCCAAGATGTGACGCACTTTGTCTAGGGTTTTTTGATCCATATTCGTTTGTACTCGCGGCCAATTAATCATTAGGCCGTTATTTATTAGAATAGCAATATTTTAACAATATTTTAACAAAAAGAAAAGAGCCATCGTGCTTGCCTCAATAATTATTGTTATGTGAGTGCTTGATAGCTCCCCGATTCGGCCTTCTTGTTCATTATCTGATGAGACAATGGAACAAAAAACTTGGTCCGAATTAGCTTCTGTGTTGAATGTGCGGGCTTTTGTAAGCCAAAGTAAGTTTACCGATCAATATTTTGATCCAAAATGCCACTTTTTATAAGGGCTACAATTGGAAATACCGATGGGGCTGGTCTGCGAAGCAGAGCGCCTAAAAACGAAACTTCAGTAAAAAGCACAAAATTGCTATAAAAACAGTTTTTTATCACAACTTTATACCTTCTAATCTCCGCTCTCAATGAACTATGTATATTATAGCATAAAAATAAACTATTTTATAACAAATAAAAATATCTAAATTTAGATATTTTAAAAAATATCAACAACATTATCCACAGGGTCGTAATTAACAACCTTAAACTTATCCCCTTATTTTCCACATTTACTAGCTAGCGCAAAATAAACCGACCACTGGTAAATTCTACCCTATCAAAAACCTTTAAATACTGATCATAACCATATAAATCAAAGTATTTTGTGCCAATAACCATAAAATCCATCGGCAAATCTTGCCAATCAACAATTACATCTGAATCCTGATTGGTGATAATCACCTTCTGACCTTCTATTCTATAGCATAATTTGACTGGCTGTTGGCGCCAATTGGTCGCTAAACAATTAAAACTATTACTAGCACTAAATGCTAACTTAGCATAATCAGGCCTCAATTCAGTCATCCTGGTGCCATCTAACAGGTAACTAACACTCTTTTTAGTCACCTTACTCCCTACTAATCTTTGTAATATCTTTTCTAACGCCTCAATGGCTGATTGCTCCTGACCATGAACCCAGTCTAATTTAACGATAAAATTAAAATTTGTTAACCACCAACTGGTTGTAGTGGCTTTTTGTTTTGCTACCAAACTCACTTGCCCTGACAATAATTCATTAAGTAAACCAATTTCTATTTTTTCTTTAGCCACCGATTGAACCATATCAGTTACTACGCTCCGCCACTCATCTGCCAAATCAGATTCTAATTGGGCTTTATTTTCTTGCCAAGCAATTAAAGTATTTTTTAAATTTTTTACATTAAGCGCCACATCCCAATCATCCATTTCTATACTACCATTACCACCCTTGCTAATTTGCCATACCAATCCAACCGATTGCGCTTTTAAATTTAAAAACAACCAATCCGTTTTAGCTAATTTACTAAACAAAGTTTTACCAATTAAATCATCAATAAAAAAATTATTTTTAGCCGCCACTGCCACCGTAGCAAAACCGCTTAAGTTATTTTTTAATTGCTTAGTCACTGCCACTTTCTTTTCTTTTTTAATCTTCTTTAACCAATCAGTATTATTTGCCACGGCAAATTTACCACCCGATAGATAGCGATATTTTATTTTGTTATCTTCCAAATACTGACGCAAACGATTAGATTGATCGGTTTTTATAATCGTTAGCCATTGCACGCCACTGGTTTCTAACACGCCAACAAAAGCCACTTCTCGATCAACCAAATTTAAATTTAAATCCACCAAACCATTTTGTTTAAGCGCCAAAGATAATAAAGACTCTACTTGACGATTAATCAATTTTTGAGGTAACGAAAAATGAACATAAGCCACAGTACCAACTGGGGCATATTGCACTAAGCTATCCACCAAATATCTTTGCCAAAAAGCAAATAAAAATAAAATAAATAAAAAACTTCCAACCACACCCAAAGCAATAGCTCGGGCGCGATTAGAAAGTTTGATATTTCGCCAAAGAGGCAAATTCATTTAACTAATATTTTAACTAACGAGTTTATGATCTTGGTTTATCGCCGTGTGGTTGAAAATGTTGGCGTGGACGATCGCTAAGATTATCATGAGCCGATGGGACATAATTTGGGTTAGCGCGCTTAATCGATAAATTAATACGATTTTGTTCATCAATCTTAATTACCATTACCCTCACTTCATCGCCAATATTAATTACATCACTAACCTTATCTACGCGACGATCGGCTAACTCACTAATATGCACTAAGCCATCTTTCTTAGGTAAAATTTCTACAAAAGCGCCAAAGTCCATCAATCTTACCACTTTGCCATCATAGATTTCACCAACTGCCACTTCTTTAACTAATTTTTCTACCCACTGCTTGGCCTTTAAAGCACCTTCGGCATTAGAAGAAGTAATAGTTACTAAACCATCATCTTCAATATCCATTTCTACACCACAGTTATCAATAATTTCATTAATGATTTTACCACCCGCACCAATAACATCGCGAATCTTTTCTGGTTCAATTCGCAAAGTAAGAATGCGTGGAGCGTATTGTGATAATTCTTTTCTTGGTTCAGCAATAATTGTTTGCATGAAATCTAAAATTTGCATTCTCGCTTGTTTAGATTGCACCAAAGTTTTAGCACAAATATCAAAACTTAAACCAATGGTTTTAGTATCCATCTGTACAGCCGTAATACCATCGCGAGTGCCAGTGATTTTAAAATCCATACCGCCTTCGCCATCTTCAAAATCTTGCAAATCAGTTAAAATTTTATATCGCGCACCATCAGAAGCCAAACCCATCGCCACGCCCGCTACTGGCTTTTTGATTGGCACACCCGCTTCCATTAAAGATAGAGTAGAACAACAAGTAGAAGCCATCGAAGAAGAGCCATTTGAACCCATCACTTCAGAAACTACCACAATAGTATATGGAAAATCTTCTTTAGTTGGCAATACGGGTAATAAAGCCTTTTCTGCTAAAGCACCGTGACCAATTTCGCGACGACCAACACTTCTAAACGAACCAACTTCACCAAAAGAATATGGCGGGCTATTATAAAAATGAATATAACGCTTCTTAGTGTCATTCTCAGTTAATTCATCCATAATCAACACATCGCCCGGGGCACCTAGAGTAACGATAGACATTACCTGAGTTTCACCGCGACTAAACAAAGCGGAACCATGCACGCGAGGCAATAAACTGATTTCGCCTCTAAGCGTTCTAACATCGGTTAATTTGCGACCATCAACGCGTTGTTCGCGATCTAAAATCGCTTTAGTTACTTCGGCTTCTAAATAAGTTTCAAAGTTATTTTCTATGTACTCAATAATTTCTTTATGTTTGCCTTCGGCAGTCATCTTGACCACAAACTGTTCCAATAAAACTTTAGCTACCACTTTTCTTTCACGCTTAGTACCTACCGGCTGATTAAATAAAAATTTATCCAACTGTGGTGCAAAAAACTTTTTTGCTTCTTCAAAAGCTGTCTTTTTATCAGCTAATGGCACTTCACTTTCTGGAATAGCCGCCTCTACTAATTTAGCTTCATCCTTTTTAGCCAAACCAATTGCCTTTTGAATTTCATCCATGAAGTTCAAAACTTTTTCGGCCTCTTTCATGCCGATAGCAAAAGCTTCCGCCATCACTTCTTCAGTTACTTCATTAGCATTAGCATCTACCATTAATACACCTTTACGACCGACAGAGAAAACTAATTTCATATCAGACTGAGCCAATTGACTGATGGTTGGATTTACTACCAACTCGCCATTAATGCGACCAACGCAAATGGCGGTCAATGGACCATTCCATGGAATATCTGAAATATGCAAAGACATCGCCGCTGCCATGATCGCAGTGATATCCATCTGGTTTTCTTCATCATAAGCCAAAGTAGTTAAAACTACCTGCACTTCGTTGCGAATTTCTTGATTAAATAACGGTCTAATGCCACGATCAATCATACGACCAACCAAAATAGCATTATCAGATGGTTTGCCATCACGCTTTAAAAATCTAGAACCCTTAATACGACCAACAGCATACATTCTTTCCATCATTTCTACGGTCAACGGAAAAAAGTCGATACCGGTTTTTACTTCTTTACCCATGACAGCAGTACCTAGAACTACGGTGTCACCATAACGCACAGTAACGGCGGCATTAGCGTAATGCGCCATCTTGCCAACTTCCACAATTAATTTTCTACCTGCCAAATCCATGGCAAATTGTTGCGGCTTAAACATAATATAAAAATGTTTAGACCGAACCACAAAGAAGTTTTTTGAAAATAACTGCCTTCTAAAAATAAAAAGCACTCACTTTCAAATAACCCACCCTGGGTACGGCCAATTAATTAATGATTTTAATTTGCTACTTTTAAATATTTAAACAAAGAAGGGAGACACAGCTCCCTTCTAAGTTTAATATTAAATTTGAGTTCCGGCAACTTCAGCAATAGCCTCCTCTTGCAATTCTGCTTCAAGTAAGGCAGCTGGGGTTTCTTTCTCTCTCTTGATAATCTTTAACTTCAATTTTTTGACTAAATCTTCGAAGCTAGTAAAGTTCTCTTTCTCAAGATACTTCAAAAGTCTTCTTCTTTCGGCTACTTTTCGCAGTAAGCCACGGCGGGAAGAGAAATCTTTCTTGTGAGTCTTTAAATGCTCAGTCAAGCTTTTGATTTCTTCGGTCAACAGTGCAATTTGCACTTCTGAGGAACCAGTATCGTTCTCATGAGCAGCAAACTTTTTAATGATTTGTGCTTTCTTCTTTTTATCGATCATAGTTTTCCTTGTCACGAAACTCCTAGTCGTCGTCCGATATCCTTAAATAGATCACTGACGTAAAACCAAGAAAATCGCCTTAATTATTATATAAAATACGAGCCCGAAGGCTGGTAATTTATGAGCTCCATTTTAATACAAAAAACGAGAAATGTCAATGGGTATAGTTTTTGCTTACTTACAATTAAAAAAGTCGATTATCCGAGGATAACCGACTAAGAACATTTTACCACATCAACAGCAACCAGAATGCAGTTCGCAGCCATTTGGGCAAAACATCAAAAATATTTGCCGCGCCGTAAATCTGCTCATTGAATTGTTCGGGGTTTTCTTTTTTTTGAAGCGCTTACGAACGCGTACGCCACTACTTTCCAAGCGGGAAATAACCACCTTGGTTAAATGCCCGTTTGGCTCATTAGTAGCGCAATCGACTAATAAGCTGACACGCCTTAAAGTATGCGCGTCATTAATGGACTTAGCATCCAATTGATAACCATTGACCGCCAGAAAATTAGTGATCCGAAAAGCTCTTCGGAATTTTGTCTTGGCAACGCACTGCGTCTTTGGCATGAAATTTCTCCTTTACTTGGATTGAATGTGCGAATTAACTTTCTTGCAGTATATCACTGATATATATAATGTCAATAAAAAGAAAGCGAGCCGGCTGCACATGGGCAGTCGGCTCGAATAGGTTTGGTGGTCGCCAGTATTTAGTTAGCGACACAAGAATCGGCTCCAATGACGAAGTCACTGCCGACATTGTGTTCCTTGGCATAAGGAGTGCCACAAACCGGACAGCTATCCGCCTCGCGAGAGTGCTCAATGTTGCCACATTCCTGACAAACATTAAACGCATTACGAGTATGATGAGCTTCCAGTTGCCACCGGTGCTCATCAAAGAGCTGTTTTGCCGGTAATGCCGTAGCCACAGTTTTCACCACTTCCACTTTCGGAGGCGATGTCGGCGGTGGAATGACTTCAAGCGGTTTAGGCGGTGGGGTTACTACTGATTTGGTAACAAATGAAAAGCAATCCTTAACGATCGGCTCCCCATTTTTCCATTCAATAGCAACGCGACTACCATCCGCCTTCCAAGCCACAAAAACCCCATTGCGCACCAAACGAGCGATGACCCATCTAACGCTATCCTTGGAGAATTTGGCCCGTTGCATCTTTTTCCAAATCATCCAAAAAAACTTGCTGGAACAAGTTTTTTTGTTCAGCATGGCCGAAGCGCTAACCTCAAAACCATGATTCTTCTCGGCAAACTTTGCGGCCATATTTTTGGCGCGGTCCTCGTCATTCATCCTCCTCATGGAATTCTCCTTGTTTTTTGTTTAGAAAAACAATATGACAAACGCCATGTGGCGGAAAGTTGGAAAAACTAACTTATATATAAATGTACTAGATACGGCACTTTGTGTGTATATTATACCACTTAAGTAATAAAATGTCAATAGAAAAATCATTTAATCAAACAAAAAATAGCTAATTATAGCTATTTAATATTTTTCATTCTTTATTTTGCTCTTATCGTAATCAATTTCATCACGACCAACAACGGGAATAACCGGTGTACCAATCGGCATTAGGCATAATACCCGACGATCATCTGGAATATGTAAAATCGATTTAACGCTCTTTTCAGCATTATCATTACCACGAATTTGAATCCAGCAACTACCCAAGCCTAAATCACTCACCTGCAACCAAATATGATCCGCCACAATGGAACAATCCTCCACCCAATCAGGGCTTTCGGTTGGATTTCCTATTACCGCAATCACCACCGAAGCTTCATTAGCATGATTAGACCAAGGGGTTACTTTAGACAATTTTTCTTTAGTTTCTACATCCTTAACTACTACCAATTCCCATGGATAAATAGCATTGGCCGATGGCGCACACATAGCGGCCGAAATAATCTCTTTCAATTGCTCTTCTTTAATTGGTTCAGCTAAATACTCACGAACTGAACGACGATTTTTAATAGCAGTCAACATAAATCTTATATTTAACTAAAGTAATCTTATCTAAAACATAGCAAATTATGGGCAAAATTACAACCTTTAAAATTTTCACTCCTAAAATTATCTTTCTATTTCCCACAATTTAGGCAGATCTACTGGTTCTGGGCGCACTCCCGGATCTGACTCAGCATAAGCTTTTTCGGCACTTCTTTTGTGATAAAGAATTTGGCCATCTGGTTGAATAATCACTCCCGGACAAGAAGTCATCACATCCCAATCATCTTCAGTTGGCCCACCCTCCCTAGCTAAGCGTCCTGAGTACCTAGAAATTTCATCCAAATCATCAAGATCAATTTGTATCTCTTCTTCTTTATTTTCACTCTTTATTTTTTTGATATATTCCCTAATCGGATTAGCTACTCTTTCTGTCCATTGAGCATCATTTCCTTCATCATATAATCTAACTTTAATACCAAAACCAACTACCGACTTAAGCACATTCAACGTATCACGCAAATATGTTTCAGGATTACGATCATAACGATGTTCATATTTAGAAACCGATAAAGTGAATTGACCTCCACGAAAATCTTCCTTCGGACGATGAAACCGATTAAACATATCTTGAGTTGCTGAGTTATTGTCTTTATTAGTTTCCGCCCAACCGGCAGTTAATACATAAGCATGCCTGATCCGAGAACTTAAAGCGCGATAAACATCACCGTAGTTAGCTGGTGTGCCATCCTCATGTAAAAAATTTGGATCTTTATAATCAAAAGGATCGCTATCAAAATAATTAACAATAAAATTATCCATTTCTGGCATAGTTACCGGAATATTTACAAAACCCTCTTCCGCCTTATCTCTATCAAACTCCTCGGAAGAATAAATACTTTGCTGAAGACTCTTAATCCAGCGACCATTGCCAAGGCCATAAAATGTTGCCTTAAACTCGGAGTTGGCAAAAAACTCTCTAACTTTTTCAGCTGCTAATCTAGTTTGCTCTTTAGAAAACTCACCATCTTTATAAAAACCATATTTCATATAAGCTAATTGCAAACGACTATAACCCGTAATTTTTTCCAACTCAGTAATATATTCACGAATCTCTTGAGCAATTTTTATATCCGCTAAATGTTTGGCCTCGGCACATTTAACTACAGCCGGAAACGGCATAGTTTCAATTTTTTTACCGGCGGCAATAGCGCAATGCTTACATTGATGGGAGCAACCTTTGGTGGTTTGGATAATACTTAATTCCGGCCCAAACACCGCTGCCTTATTTTCTTCATCAATATTTAAATCAACAAATAAACCAGATCGGGGATTTTCTACGGTTGGTAACAAATGACATAATTGCTCATTATCATATTTACCGGCTAAAATTTCTGCCTTTAACTGTTCACCTTCTGCCGATAATGGATAGCGGGCATTAAGAAAAACATTTTTAATTTTTTCGATATTTTCCCGCAAAGTTTCAGAAACTTCATTCATTTCTGGGCGAGCGGTTTCAGCGTTGTTTCTATAAGCAAGATCAAATTCCGACATAATATAAGCTAGCTTTTTAACCAAATAAGTTATTAATATGGATATATTAACACATTAATCTCAAATCGCCAACCTAGTTTAGTAAGTAAATATGGCCATTATCTTACCTATTTTTGCTAATCCAACTGTTGACTTTTTATTTTTTTTCTGTTATTATTGATTTTGTTTTAAACAACATTTTCTTAATTGATTAATTGTTTTTAAAACATTTTGATCGAGTAGCTCAGCTGGATAGAGCGACAGCCTTCTAAGCTGTAGGTCGCAGGTTCGATTCCTGCCTCGGTCATATATGGTGACTGTAGCTCAATTGGTTAGAGCACCGGATTGTGGTTCCGGTGGCTGTGAGTTCAAGTCTCATCAGTCACCCCAGTTGGAAAAGCGAGCTTTTGAGCTCGTTTTTTCTTTTATCTTAGAGGAGGTGTGATTCAGAAGTAATTATTTTTATAGACTCTTATAAACTATCTTGGTATAATTTTGATATGGAAAATAAAAGCAAAAGAATAACTGCGCATCTTATTCCCTATAAAATCATTAACGGTGAATTTTTCTTTTTTCTTCAAAAACGCTCAGATGATGCCGAACGGGCTCCTGGCTGGTTTACTATTTTTGGAGGAGGTGTTGAATTAGGAGAAACAGCCGAAGAAGCAATGCTCAGAGAGGTTAAAGAGGAACTTAATTTTATTCCAAATAATTATTCATACCTAGATGAGTACAGCGACAACTACAGCCTCTCCTATTATTATATTTATGAGGTCACTAATAATT
>CAZNIV010000021.1:0-15351 GCA_964573235.1 uncultured Gammaproteobacteria bacterium | reverse complement strand
AGATAAGGCTTTAAATAAAGCTAAAGACGTGGTTTTAAGTACTGGTAGCGCTACGGATAGTGTAGTGATGAAAATTAAGGATTTTATTGACATGGAAGAAGCTAAGATGGCCAATTTTGCTATGGCCGGTGGTTACAAAAAACCAAAAATGAATAAAGCAGCTAAAAAGAAATTAGCTAAAAAAGTGGTCAAGAAGTCTATTAAAAAGCCAATCAAAAAAGTGACCAAAAAGATTATTAAAAAGGTGGCCAAGAAAATCGTTAAAAAAACAATTAAAAAAGTAGTTACCAAAAAGAAGAAGTAATGCTTAATGTAGAGTTGGAACAATTTAATGGTCCACTGGATTTATTGCTCCAATTAATTGAAGGGCAGGAGTTGGATATTTCTAAAGTTTCATTAGCCAAGGTAACGGATCAGTATTTGACATACTTAGACACGTTAAAAAATATTTCTCCATCGGAGTTAGCTGATTTTTTAGTGGTAGCGACAAAATTGTTAGTGATTAAATCGCGTTTATTGTTACCAAAACTAGATGAAGAGGAAGAAGACAATGCGGATCAATTGGAAGCCCAAATTAAATTGTACAAAGATTATTTGGAGGCTTCTAAGTTGATAGAAAAAATGATTACGGATAAAAAGTTTTGTTTTACAAGAGAAAAAATAGCTAGTCAGTTAGAGCCGACATTTTCTCCGCCAGAAAGCTTGCAAGTCGATCAATTGAAAAAGTTTTTTGAAGAAATTTTGCAACGGATTGAATATGTCATGCGGTTGCCGGAAAAAATAATGGAGAAGGTAGTATCACTAAGAGAGCGAGTGGCTAACATTCGTGAAGTATTGCGTCATTGTGATAAGGTAAACTTTAAAAGCATATTATCTAGTTCTCAATCTCGTTCTGATACGGTAGTTTGTTTTATGGCACTTCTGGAATTAATTAAATCTAATGAGATAGTGGTTAATCAGGATGATGTGTTTGGCGATATTATGGTAGAAAAAATATAAATATGGAATTAAATCAAATTAAAAATCGAGCGGAGAGCTTATTGTTTATTTCACATAAGCCTTTGTCTGTCAAAGAGTTAACCAAGTTATTAGAAGTTAACGAAGCAGAGATGGCCAATGCTTTGATGTTGTTAGAGCAGGAATATGTAGTTCGTGCTGGTGGTATTCAGCTAATGAAATTAGAAGATAAATATCAAATGACCACGGCCGGAGATTCGGCTGAGGTAGTGGGTAAATTTATTAAATCAGAAATGACTGGCGAGTTAACTAAGCCATCCTTAGAAACCCTAACCATTATTGCTTACCGTGGCCCAGTGTCTAAGGCTGAATTAGAAGTAATTCGTGGCGTTAATTGTTCTATGATTTTGCGTAACTTGTTAATGCGCGGTATGATTGAAGGCAAAGAGGATGTGGCGCGAGGCATTACTTTATATAGTGTGACTTTTGATTTCTTAAAATATTTGGGCTTGAATAAATTGACTGACTTGCCAGATTACGAAAAGTTAAATCGCAATAATAATTTATCTAAATTATTAGAAGGCACAATTAGTAACGCTGTAATGCAAAAGGCGGCGGACAACGAAGACTTATCTTCGCCAGTGGCCCCAGAATCGTCGGTATCTGAAGTTGAGCCAATTTCTAATAATTTGTCTAAAATTGAATAAAATAATATTTAATTTCCATGCTTGATTTGTTTATTAATTTAGTATTAACCGGATATTTTTTAAAAGCGCAAGCCCAAGAGCAACTAACCTTGGTTGCGGTTAAAAATCAGTTAGTAGTTTCGCGAACAGAAGTAAAACAGTTAAAAAAAGAAGCGCCACAACTAAAAAATGATTCTGATTCTAGTGGCGTTGATGTAACTGCCAATAGCGTAATTGTGGTTGATGATAAAAGTAATAAAGTGTTGTTTGAAAAAAATTGTTTGGAAAAACGCTCTATTGCTTCTATTACCAAATTGATGACGGCATTAGTTTTTTTAGATCTTAATCCTGGTTGGGATAATACGGTGACGATTTCGTCTGAAGATCAGCGTGATGGTAATATTGCTTATTTAATTCCAGGGGAAAAAGTTTCGGTGCGTGATTTATTTCATGTGGCATTAATTGCTTCATCTAATGAGGGAGCAGTGGCCTTAGCGCGTATTACCGGTTTATCACATGATGATTTTGTTAAGGCGATGAATGATAAAGCAAAAAGTTTAGGCATGAACGATACTCAATTTGCGGATGTTACGGGGCTGGATGATGGTAACATTTCTACGGCCGCTGATTTGGTGATATTAGCTAAGACAGCACTGAGTAATCAAGTTATTTCCGATGTCACTTCTAATAAAGATTATCAATTCACTATTTTAAATAAGGGCATTGATCGAAAAATTTCTTCAACCGATAAGATTTTAGGTCAGGAATTTGGCGTGACTGGCAATATGATTGAGGTGGAAGCGGGTAAAACAGGCCATCTAGAGAAGGCAGGTTATTGTTTTGTTAGTAAAGTAAAAAATAACGAAAATAAAAAAATCATCGTAGTGGTTTTGGGTTCAGAAACCTTAAATGATCGTTTTAATGATACTAAGAGTATTGCTTATTGGGTATTTAATAATTATATTTGGCAAGGCCAAAAATATTAATCATATGAAAAAACCAATTATTATTGCCAATTGGAAGATGAATTTGAATTTAGCGGAAACAATCGATTTGGCTACTAAGCTGAAGGGTCGTTTACAATTAGATTTTACTAAAGAAGTGGTGCTTTGCCCGCATTTTGTGGGCTTACCAAAAGTGGGAGAGATCGTTAAGGGTTCGGCGCTTCATTTGGGTGCCCAAGATACTTTTTGGGAAAATTCCGGTCCGTATACGGGTGAAATTTCACCAACGGTATTGCAAGATATTGGCTGTAAATATGTAATTGTTGGCCATAGTGAACGTCGACAGTATTTGAGTGAAACATATGAGATGGTTAATAAAAAAGTTAAAGCTTGTTTGGCTAATAAATTAGTGCCAATTTTATGTATTGGTGAAACTTATGAAGATCGCCAAAATGGCATGACCGATAGTGTAATCTTTGATCAATTATCTACCGCCTTATCGGATATCAATTTAGTTGATGGTGAACAAATAATTATTGCTTATGAGCCGGTTTGGGTTATCGGTTCTGGGCATGCCGTGGAGCCAGAAAATGTGAATCATATTTTTCATGTAATTCGTCAAACTCTGGTGGATATGTGGCCAATGTCAGTGGTTAATGGCGCGCGATTAATCTATGGTGGATCAGTTAATGCAGATAATGTAGATGGTTTTTTGGGCGTAGAATTACTGAGTGGTTTTTTGGTTGGTGGGGCGGCGTTATCGGTTGATAATTTTACGAATATTGTTAATAAAATTAAAAAATAATCCATGTTGGCACACATTAAAGAGGTGGTAAAATACGCAAATAAGCATAAATGTGCTATCGGCGCTTTTAATACTTCTAATTTAGAGACCACACTTGGTATTGTGCGGGCGGCGGTGAAAATGAAAATGCCAGTGATTGTTCAAATTTCTGAGGCAACGATTAAATATGCTGGGTTAAAGACAATTGCTAATATTGTAGAAGTAATTGCTAAGGATGAGGCTAATAATGTGCCAATTGCTTTGCACTTAGATCATGGTCGTAGCTTTCAATCAATCGTAGCCTGTATTCATGCTGGTTTTACCTCGGTGCATATGGATGCCTCTAATTTGCCATTTGATGAGAATATAGCCTTAACGGCACAAGCGGCTAAATATGCTCATAAGCATGGCGTTTGGGCTCAGGGGGAGCTAGGGGCGATGATTGGCAAAGAAGGAATGACGGTATTGGATGTACCCAAGGATCCAGAGGAATACATGACCAATCCTAGGCAGGTGCGTCAGTTTGTAGAAAAAACAGGTATTGATACTTTGGCGGTATCGGTTGGCACGATGCATGGTCTTTTTAAGGGGTTAGAAAAAATAGATTTTAAGCGATTGACAGAAATCTCTAAAAAGGTTAAAACTCCTTTGGTTTTACATGGGGCATCAGGGATCGGCGATACTCCAATTAGGCGTAGTATTAAGTTGGGAGTAAGAATTATTAATATTGATACGGAGTTGCGTCAGGCCTTTACCGAAACATTGCGTCAAACGATTAAGGCAACTGAAGGTTCAACTACCTTTGATCCCCGTAAAATTTTAGCACCGTCTATTGATGCCGTGCAAAAGGTGGTGGAGCATAAAATTAAAGTTTTTGGTTTATTGAAAAAATAACATTATATGTTCACTTATTATTTATTGGCAATTATTGGTGTTGGCGTTTTTGGGTTAGTAGTTATTATTTTTCGTCATTTATCTGATTTAAGAAATTTAGATTTAACTACTATTTCTGAGGAACAACAGCGCCAAGCTAAGGCAAAAATTATTAAAACTAAACTTAATCGTCAAGGGGATAAGATTAAGGGAAAGTTAAGTGATTTTTTTGTGCCTAAATCCGAAGCTTTGGCAGGAAGGTTTAATAGACTTAAAGAAAAAGCCGTTGCGTTGGAAAAGAAATATTATAGTGATTTAGTAAATAAAAATCGTAAGCATCAGAGTGTTAAAGAAATATTCGAAGAGGTGGAGGTATTTTTAAATAAGGAAGAATTTAAGGAAGCGGAAAAAAAATTAATTGAAATTATTGCTCGTGATAAAAAAAATTCTTTAGCCTATGAAAAATTAGGTGATTTGTATGTGGTTACAAAAAGTTATGATCAGGCGGAGGAAATTTTTAAGTACTTGCTTAAGTTAAAGCATGCGGAAGTAATGGGTGTGGATAAGATTAATTATCATGGCGGTAAAAATGCTAAGGGCACTGAGTCAGAAATTGATTTTTTAACCGCTTTGAATATTGATCCTAAAATCGCCTCCTATTATGATGATTTGGCGCAAATTTATGAGATTAATCAAAAATATGATCAGGCGGTGGATTGTGCTTTAAAAGCGGTGTCAATTGAGCCAAATAGCCCTAAATATTTAGATCGCTTAATTGGTTTTGCTATTAAGGTTGGGGATAAGACTTTGGCGGCTAAAACCTTTAATCATTTACAGAAAATTAACCCAGAAAACGGTAAATTAGCTGAGTTGCATGAGAGTATTGAAAAAATTTAATAAATCTGTTAATATAGCATAGTCCAATGAATGATGATGATAAAACAATACTTCAGAATGTTCTGAAGATGAGTGAAGAAAACAATAAGATGTTGAAGCGCATAGAGCGTAGATATCTCTGGTCTTCAGTTGGTAAGGCAATTTATTGGGCCTTGATAATCATGGCAATTTATGGCTCGTATTATTATGTGCAGCCATATTTAGGAAGAGCCTTGGATATGTACAATACCGCAAGTTCTCAATTGCAAAAAATGCAAAATGCAACAGATTTATTGAGTAACACGGTAAATAAAAATATTCCTATTAAGAGATAAATTGAGTATGCCGTTGTAGCTCAGTTGGTAGAGCAATTCCATGGTAAGGAATAGGTCTGCAGTTCAAATCTGCACAACGGCTCTGGTTCTTAAAAGTAAAATGGGTCGGTACCAAAGTGGTCAAATGGGGGAGACTGTAAATCTCTTGGCTTAGCCTTCGCTGGTTCGAGTCCAGCCCGGCCCACAGTAAAAAAAACATAAGACGGAAGACGAATGAAAATTTGTCTTCCGTTTTTTTGTACAGAGAGATTATTAATTAAGCTAATTTTGCTTAGCCGTTTGAAAGTTGTTATACTTTAGTCAGTTTTAATAATTAGTTTTAAGATTTATTTTTTGAATATTGAGTTGGAGCCTTGAAAAAGTAATTTATGTAGTTTTAAAAAAGATATAGCATTACCATGAAAGTTGTTTTAAAAAAATATTTTGGTTATGAAGAATTTAGGCCATTGCAAAAAGAAATTATTGAGCGGGTATTATCGGGAAAAGATTGCGTAGTTTTGATGCCAACTGGCGGAGGTAAATCTCTTTGCTTTCAATTGCCAGCTCTAATATTGGATGGTGTGGTTATTGTTGTTTCACCACTTATTTCTTTAATGAAAGATCAAGTTGATGCGCTTCAGGCTAATGGTATTGCTACTGGCTTAATTAATAGCACGCTTACGCGAGTAGAAATTACTAATGTAATGAGTGAGGCAAAAGTCGGAAAGTTAAAGATACTTTATTTGGCGCCAGAGCGATTAGGGGTGCCTGGTTTTGAAGATTTTTTACGGACCTTAAAGATAAGTTTAATTGCCATTGATGAAGCGCATTGTATTTCTGAGTGGGGGCATGATTTTCGACCAGAGTATCGTAATTTAAAGTTGTTACGAAAAAAGTTTCCTACTGTTCCGGTTATTGCCCTGACCGCAACAGCCACTGAAAAAGTGCGTGATGACATTGTTAAGCAGTTAGCTCTAGAAAATCATCAAATTTTTATTTCTAGTTTTAATCGGCCTAATTTGAGTTACGAAGTTTGGCCTAAGAAAGATTCTCTTAGGTCTATTTTAAATATTTTAAGTGGCTATAAAAACGAGAGTGTGATCATTTACTGTTTTTCTCGTAAGGATACAGAGGGATTGGTAGAGAATTTAAATAAGCATGGATTCAAGGCGGCGGCTTATCACGCTGGTTTGGATGTTAATAAGAGAAGAGAGAATCAGGATAATTTTATTAAAGACGAAATTAATATCATGGTGGCAACTATTGCTTTTGGTATGGGTATTGATAAGCCAAATGTTCGATTAGTTATTCATCATGGCATGCCAAAATCGATAGAGGGTTATTATCAAGAAACAGGTCGTGCTGGGCGTGATGGGTTGCCAGCGAGATGTATTTTGTTTTTTTCATACTCCGATAAGTTTAAGCACGATTATTTTATTCGTAATATAGTAGACAAGGTTGAACAAAAAAAATCGCAGGAAAAATTAGAGCTTGTTTTGCAATACGGTGATCTTAAGGGTTGTCGGCGCAAGTTCTTGCTTCAATATTTTAATGAAAATTACAATATTGATAATTGTAATAATTGTGATGGTTGCGTGACGCGGGTGCCGATGGAAAATAATAATATAAAATTAAACATCCCAAAGGAAAAAAGTATTAATGCTTTTTCTAAAAATAATATTAGTAATAGTGGGCTTTTTGAAGAACTGAAAAGAGTGAGAAAGCAGGAAGCGCAAAGATTAAATGTGCCGGCATATATTGTTTTTGGTGATAAGGCCCTTCATGAGATGGTGACTTATTTACCGCAAACAGAGGAAGATTTTTTAAAAATTAATGGCGTTGGAAGTAAGAAGCTTTCCCAATTTGGTAAGATATTTATGTTAGCCATTCGTCAGTATGTTGATATTGGTAAAAATAAGAAATAAAAAAGTGTTTTAAATTAAAAAACCCGCGTTGTTACGCGGGTGGGGGTTTTAGCCTTAATTCGGCAGTGAGTAGGCATCGACCTTAATGTGCTCGATGGGATTGGGCATGCGGTGGTCGGGGATAATATAATCCCCAAGGTCGCTGTCCTGGAGGGCTACTACACTCCAGCTCCGACGAAACACAATCATCGGTTGGCCGATTGTTTGCGGGTGGTCGGACTTGACCTGAGTGGCCAAGAGCGCCATAGTAGCTCCCATCCTGAGATTGAGGCTTTCAATCTCTTGGATGAGTTCTTTCATGCAACGACCCTTGACCCCATCTTTGTCGTTGGGGAGTTCCCGTTGGAGATAGATGGCCCAGGTGCTGTACGGGAGCAGTTTTGCGTGGCCGTAACAGTTCATCAGGATGTCATTACCCTGGACGAACAATTTATGGATATCCTTGTCATAGCGCTGGTGTAAGACCCAGAGCTTTTTGACTTCGTCGCTCATTTCGCCGATGAGGCAGTCGCCTTCACGAATTGGTTTTTTTGGGCCGATCTCATTGTGCAATGGTATGCCGTTGATTTCCCCAAGAATGGCGAGTAGTATGCTTTTCATAAGTCCTCCTGCTGGTTGTAGTTAAGGTGCGATTGCCTTTTTTGGCTCCCTATTTTTAGCACAAAAAATAAGTTTCGTCAATGGTGTAGGGTTTATTTTTATGTGCTATAATATTGTTAATATGCAATTAAACGAACAACAACAAATAGTAGTTAATTCCGTTTTAGGATCGTATTTAATCACCGCTCCGGTCGGAACCGGCAAAACTACGGTCTTAACTGAAAGAATTATTAAAGCGCTGGACTCGGGTATTAATCCGGAGGAGATTTTAGCCTTAACCTTTACTAATCGCGCGGCCGAGGAAATGTCTAAAAAAATTAGACAAAGATTGAATAATAAAAACATTTTTGACGCTTTAACAATTAAAACCTTTCATGGTTTTTGCGCCTATTTTGTTAAGGCGGAGGCTAAGCAGTTGGGGATACCGGCTGACTTTACTATTTTTGACGAAACGGAGCAGTCGGAGTTGATGAAAAATATTTTGCGTGATTATCCAGAAATTCACTTAGAAGAAGCTAATCAAAATCGTCAGATTGCTGACTTACAAGAGCGTCTTTATCAATGTCGCTTAGGTCAATTAGAAAGCGAGATTGGTATTAAACGCGAAGTATTAAGTATTAGCGATACACTGAAAGAAATAAATCAAAAATATTTATCTGCTTTATCTGATCGTCATGCTTTAGATTTTAATGAACTGGTGTTGCAAACTTTGCGCGGGCTTTATTTTGATGAGCAGTTAAAAAGTAAGTGGTCTAAGCGCTATCGCTTTATTCAGTTGGATGAGTTTCAGGATACTCATTTATCAGAATATTTAGTGGTTAAGCAATTAGCCAGAGAGCATAAAAATTTAACATTAATCGGTGATCTAGATCAAACGATTTATTCTTGGCGAGGCTCGGATCCGGTTTTAGTAGTTAAAACCTTTAAACAACACTTTGCTCCAGTAACAGAATTACACTTAGAGATGAATTACCGTTCTCAGCCAGAAGTAATAGAAGTATTCAAGTCTTTTTTAATGAGCATGCAAAATCGGGTTACTAAAAATATTTCCACTCCTAGTATTTTAAATAAAAGTGCTAAGTGTGTAGATTTATTTACGGGTCATAATTTTTCGGAAGAGGCGGATTATTTAATTACGCAAATTAAAAAAATCCAGCAACAAGAGCCTGGCGCGCGCATGGCGGTATTAACCCGCGCCAATAATTTAATTAATCGTTTGGCCGAAATATTCAGTCAAAAAAACGTGGCGCATGTGACGGTAGATAAATATGATTTTTTTCGCCGTCAAGAAATTCGTGATCTTTTCGCGTATTTAAAAATCTTATTTAATCGTTTTGATGCGGAAAGCGCTTATCGTTTGTTGCAACGCCCGGCGCGTCACATTGGTGAGGCAACTTTAAATGATATTCGCGATCGCGGACGCCATTGCGGTTTGCAATTGACTGATTTTTTATATTTTCCTAATTTTCAATATGCGGAACCGTTTGCTAATTTGTTAAAAATTTGGGAAGGTGGTCGCATCGTGGTATTAGATACTGAAACTACTGGCACCAATCCAATCCGAGATGAAATTATTCAGATTTATGCCCGAGAGGTGATTAATGGTCAGTCAGGCGCGGAGTTGGCTTATTATTTAAAAACTAAATTGCCAGTAGGCGTGTCGCAATCGGTGCACGGTATTAGCGATGAATTTTTGGCCCAGTATGGTCAGGATGCCAAAAAGATTTTAGCGGAATTAAAAAAGTTTATTGGTTCTAGCGCGGTTAGTGGGCATAATGTTAATTTCGATTTGCAAATGCTTTTAGAAAATGGCAAGCGTCACGGTGTGATGTTTGATTTTAAAGAAAGTTATGACACTTTGGATTTAGCAAAGCGCTTAGTGGTATCTGAAAATTATAAGCTGGGCACTTTAGTTAAATTATTCGGTTTAAGCGAGGCCACGCATGATGCCAAAGATGATGTGATGGCCACTGTTGGCTTGTTAACCGTAATGGTAGAAAAATTAACCGTGGGTACAGTGGAGCGTCAAAAGATGATTGCCGAATTTAGTAAAAAGTTTTTAAAACTAAGTGGTCAAATCCAAAATTGGCGGGATAAGGCTAAGGTATTGCGACCGGCCGAGGTTTTGGATTTTATTTGGCAGGATTCTGGTTTGGGTGAGTATTATATGAAAGAAAAAGATGGCACCAAGCGTCAGCATTCTGTTGATTTGTTGATTAAAATGTTTACTGATGACGATGAGGCTGATAAATTGCCAGAAGTGGCATTGCAGGAGTTTATTAAATATGCCGCTTTGGCTAAGGATTTAAATTTCTTGGGGATTGAACAGGGTAAAGTGCCGATTGTAACGGTACATCAAGTTAAAGGTTTAGAATTTGATTATGTATTTATTGCTGGTGTTAATGAGGGTAAGTTTCCGTTGCGTCGTAGTGATCAAGAAGAAGAAAAGCGCTTATTTTATGTGGCGATGACGCGCGCCAAAAAACATATTTTTATTACTTCTAGTCAATTTGACGAATATGGCCGATCTATGGCGCGTAGTCATTTTGTGGATTTGATTGATAGTGCTTTGGTGCGGGAAAATTGATCCTGACTATTTTAGGGGGGGGAATTAGCTTGCTATTTACTTATTTTACCTAAAATATTATAATCTTAGTATTAAAAAGAGCAATTAAAATTGTTTAAATATGGCCAAATTTGGACCAGAAGGATTAAATCCATTAGTCGTTTCAGAAACAGACCATATTCCGGAGCGGAGTTTGGATGTCGAGCCAATTGATCAATTAGCGCATGCCCGCGAAAAACAGCCTAATTTATTAGATCAATTTACGCCTCAACAACAAGCGGAAATTCTTCGCAAACAACGGATACTTTCTTCTTTAGCCTATTTTATTGGCAAGGATTTTAATATTCCAGTTGAACTTAATGAACCGGGAAAGGGTTGGCATTGGGATTTTAAAGCTAATATTATTCGTATTGATCCAATTGATCTTTTAGAAAAACCTTTGGATTATTTACGTTTTGTTATTTCTCATGAGGGTGGTCATCGTCGCATATCGCGAACGGATTTTATTCCAATAGAAGAGTGGAAACAGCCTGGTTTTGCTTTTATGACTAATTCCATCGAAGATCCCCGAGATAATAACTTTGTGGCCGATAGCTATCCTAAATTTCAAGAACAATTAGCTTTGGGTTATGAGTGGCTAAGTGATTTAGATGAAAAAACCGATCAAGTAGCAAAAAAGAAGTTGGGTTTTACGCCAAGATTTAAGCGTGCTGGATTTGAATATATTAAGCAGTGGTTTAAAGAAAGGGCGGGAGAGGAAATGAAATTATCTGATGGCTTGCCAGAAGAGATTAAGGCGGTGGTGCTTAAAACTTTAGAATCAGCTAAGGATTCTTGGTGGCGTTATCCATCTAAAGAAGAGGCTGATCAAAGTGAAGATGTAATTGTTGAATATGCCAAGGTTTCGTATGAGATTAATCGTGATGAGATTTGGCCAGAGTTTAAAAAGTTAGTTGATTCGGATATGGCTGATGAACAAATGCAAGAGGCGCTTAAAGATGCGCAAAAATCTGCTCAAGGCAAAGGTGGGCAAGGTGGTTTGCCACAAAAACTAAAAGATAAAATGACGCCTCAAGAGCAAAAAGATCTAGAAAAAGCGATTGAAGAGGCAATTGAAAAAGCTAAACAACAGGCGCAAGAAAAAGAAGGCTCAGAATCGGCTCAGGAAGAGTTATCAGAATCAGGCGAGTTAGGAGCTCAGCCGATTGATTTAGATTCACTTTCCGAAGGAATTAAACAAAAAATTAAGGATTATATAAAATCTTTACCCAAAGAACAGCAACAAGAGTTGGCTGAAAAAGCGCAAGCGACATTTAAGGATTTTGAAAACCAAGTTAATGAAGAAATGGCAGGAAAATTAACGAGTAATCCTGAAAAATCAACTAGTGAAAACAGGGAAGAAGAGGGTGGTAATAAAAGTAAAGAAAAAGTGGCTAAAGATGACGCATCGGAAAAAACTGAAAGAGACCCCGGTTTAGATGAAAAAGAATTGAAAAAATTTAGAGATCGCATTGCCAAGGAAATTAAAAAAGATGCTAATGTTTACGAAAAAATGCGTCAGGAAGTTTTGCCGTTGATTGATCAACTAGAAACCGAATTACGCGAAATTTTTGTGGCGCGAAAAAATAAAGGCTGGAAAACTGGCTTTGCTACCGGCAAACGCGTGGATATTAAAAAACGCATTCAAGAAAAAGCTAAAGCCGTTCCAGTTTTAGAAAGCCGGGCTTGGCAAAAGCGAGAAATGCCCCAAGAAAAAGATTATGCCATCTCTTTATTGGTGGATCTTTCTGGCTCAATGCAGGGAAGTAAAATAACGGAAACTTTTAAGGCGGTTATTGTTTTATCCGAAGTATTAAATCGTTTATCAATCAATTTGGAAGTCTTGGGTTTCAATGATCGTATTTATGAATATCAGGATTTTGGTCAGTCAATGTCAAAAATGATCAGAGAAAACATGGGCGGCATGCTTCAAGAGGTGAATGATACTAGTGATACGGGCAAAGCACAATATAACGATGATGGTTGGGCGTTACAGCAAGCGGCAGAACGCTTAGAGCATCAAAAGGCGGAGCAAAAGTTTTTGTTGGTTTTATCTGATGGTGTTCCTGAAGAATCGCCAATGCACCCTCGCGAGCAGTATGAATTAGGTGGGATTATAAAAAAGGTTATTTCTGAAATGACTGGTATTAAATTGATCGGCTTAGGCATTGGTAGTGGCACCGAGCATGTGGAAAAGTATTATCCTAATAGTTTGGCTAATATTCCAGTTAAAGAAATGGCTCGGGATTTAGCTAAAATAATTAAAGAGGTGATTAACGATTATAATGCTTTTTAAATAAAATTAATAATTGATATTTATGTTAAAAAAAGAAAAATCGCTGGAAGACTTTTTGGGCGTGGCGGTGGGCGCCAAAGAAGCCTCATTAATAATCGCTCAAGATGAAAAAGAGCTGGAGTTTTTTGCTAAAATAATGCAAAAGCATTACTTTGAGCAAGCACAACAAATAGTTGATTTATTTACGACCGCTAAAAATTATTTTGTGGTTGGCCCAACTATTTCTAAAGATGTTTATGATTTTGTGACGCAGTATCCTACTGGCCAGATTGAAATTTTTAATAATCAAACGATGAGTTCGCAATTGCTTTCCCCGGATTATAGTGTTTCTGCTTTGATATTATTAGTCACTAAGGAAGATTTGCAAGAGTTACAGCAAAAAGGTTGTGATTTATTGGCCATGGTTGGTTTAACTTATCAATCTTAATCAAAAATATATGAATATTGGAGAAAAGAAATTTAATGCATTGGGTCATAATAAAACTAATCCCGAAATGACGCCGATTGTTAATCCAGAGTCGTTATCGGCTGATCAAGCGATCGTAGAAACGCCGACTGCCATGTCGTATTTAGGAGTGGAATTAGAAAAAGCGCCAACCGGTAGCGATCAGTTTGTGCCTAATCGTGAACAATATGCCGATTTTATTAATGATAAAGAAATCGCTTTGCCATTGCAACGCGATATCGCAGTAGCCTTTTTATCGGGTGAGCCAATGCTGATTGAGGGTGGCACTTCGTTAGGTAAAACCACGACCGTTAGAAAAATGGCGGCCGAATTGGGTTGGGAAGTGCATTATGCTAATTTAAATGGCGCTACTGATGTAGAAGATTTAATGGGTCGTTATATTCCGAATACCAAAAAGCAGAAACCAGAAGATCCAGAATATGTTTTTGCTGATGGCAAAGTAACTAGCGGTTTAAGACAAGAAACCGATAAAACTAAAGTGATTATTTTAGATGAGTTTAACGCTTCGGCGCCTAATGTATTGATTCGCTTGCATGAAGTTCTAGATGCTTTAGAGCGTGGTGGCGAGGTTGTGCTTTCTGAGGATGCTTCAGAAGTGGTGCCGGTTAGCAAATGTAAAACCAAAGTAATTGCGTTAATGAATCCTCCTGGCAAGGGTTATTTTGGTCGTGAACCGCTTGATCCGGCTCAGCTTCGTCGTTGGGTTTATAAAAAAATGCCTTCTGAATTGCCAACCGAAACTTTTTCTTTTGCTACTGATGCTTTGTTTGGCGGTGAAGCTGATTTAGCTCAAGCTTCTCCGGATTTATTTTTAACACCGCGCGAACAAAAATTGATGCCCGAGCAGTTGCCAGAAATCCCTGGTATTACTGAGATATTGCAGAAATATAAAGAATTTCACACAGCCGCCAAGGAATTATTAAAGAGTCGTAAAATTGCCGAAGATCAGCCCCAGCAATTTACTTATGATGATCGTATGGAGCCGCGCCGAGTTCGCGATTTTGTGTTGCGTTTTTATAGTGGTGATATTAATGCCACTTTTCAGCAGGCGCTTAAATATTATTATGCCAATAAATTAGAAAGTCAGGCAGATAAAGATAAACTTAATGAGCTAATTAGATTGGTGGAATGCCAGCCTAGGGTAGCTGACCCTAAGCGCAAGGGTACAGAAAGAGAAAAAACAAAAAAGGAGGGTGGTAAAATTGGAAAGGAGAGTAGTGGGGAGGTTATTGGTGCCGGAGAAACTTCTTTGGAACAAGCCGAAAAAATCATGGGCGATAATTTTTATGGCAGAGAAGAAATCAAAAATACCTTTGGTATTGAATTGGCAAGATATGAAGTTCCTGCTATTCCTTATACTCCCGAACAATTAGAACAAGCTAAAGAGCTTGGCGAAAGTCTTATTTTGCGTATTAATCAAGATGCCGAAGGTAATGCTATGACTATGAAGCGTATTAACCAGATTATGGCGCCTAAAATGGCTAAATATAGTGATTCCGGAAAGCTTTTGTGTAATCCAGACGACTGGTATAAAAATGAGGCGTTTTATAAAAAACAATCTCTTAAAACTGAATGGAAATTAGTGGGCGGATCATTTGTGCCCGACTTAGCTTCTAAAAAAGATAAAGAGGGTAAATATGCCGAAAATTCTAGGGGCAAAAATTATATTCACCAAACTAGGTTATTACGAGATTATTTACATTCTATTGGCTCTTTAACAGAGATTGTTGGTTGGCACGCAAGGGATGAAATTTTGCACGGCTTAAGTGAGCAAATGGGCTTAGATTGGAAAACTCAAGAAATTACTAATCAATCTAAATACGATGCAAATTGGCAATTGGTAGTGAAGCGGTTGGCGGAGTTAGAAGTGAATAAAAATCATCGTCGTACTCCAGCGGAGATTATTTATGATCAATCATTGCAATTTACTGAAACAGGTGATCGTGGTTTGTTAAAAGGTAGTTATGATTGGTCTAATGCCGTTTCGTCTGATGGTTCCTTGGTGAGTGTTGGCGGTTTTGATGC
>CAZNIV010000020.1:0-15955 GCA_964573235.1 uncultured Gammaproteobacteria bacterium | reverse complement strand
AAAGTGATCCATATGGTTCTGGAGTTAAATTTCCAGCTAACGCTTGTTATGCTAATAGTGAAACTTTCCGCTTTACTAAAATTTGGAATGGCGTTGCTTATGTGCCAACTTCTAAAATGATGTATTACAGCACCAATGCTTGTAATACTCTAACGGATTGCTCTTTTGCTTGTAATAGTGGTTATACTTGGGATCCAACTTCAGGCCAATGTCAGGTTAATTCCTATCGATCTCCTTGTACTACTAATCCAAGCCTTAATGCTGGACAAAGTGATCCATATGGTTCTGGAGTTAAATTTCCAGCTAACGCTTGCTATGCTAACAGTGAAACTTTCCGCTTTACTAAGATTTGGAATGGCGTTGCTTATGTGCCAACTTCTAAAATGATGTATTACAGCGCTAATGCCTGTAGTTCTCCAGTTGATTGCGCTTTTAGTTGTAATAATGGTTACACCTGGAATGGTACTTCCTGCGTAACTACTCCGCCGAATGTTGTTTGCGGTAATGGTATTTGCCAAACTGGAGAAACTTGCGATAATTGTCCATTAGATTGTAAAAATAATTGTAAAACGAGTTGTCCACCTACTGGCGCCTGTACGCAGTCTTTAACATATATTGGTAGATTCAGTTGTCATGATTTTTATTATACCGATGGTTGTAAGTGTAATGTGATGAGTGTTCCAGTAGCAAATTGTGATATTGATATTCCTGGTGAAAGTAACCCGGGTACTGCCTGTACGGGGAATACTCCATCTTTTGCCAGTTTGTGTCCCGGAGATGACAATGGTTCTGCTCCTAGGGTTTTAGTAGATCAATGTACCGATGCTACTAAATGCGAATACACTTGTTTAGCGGGTTATGGTGTGGTTAATGGTCAATGTGGTCATGTTTGTACTAATCCACCCGCTAATGCTAGTTTATGTGGCTTTTCTCCAGCGCCTTTATCTAATCAACCAGCTAGTATATATGCAAACTGCCCATTACCACCACCAGCTTGTGCTTACAAATGTAATGATGGCTATTCTTATGATTCTAATACCGGTACTTGTAAATTAACTACTGCTAGTTGTCCGGCACCGTGTATTATGAGTGATAGCGGATGTTGTCTGGGTGCAGCTTCTTGTAGTTCCCAGGATTTGTGTCCAATAGAAAGTGGTTGTAAATGGAAGGCGGTTTCCGATGCTACTTGTGGAAACGGCACTTGTGATGCTGGTGAGACTTGCGACTCCTGTCCTTGTGATTGTCCTACTGGTTGTAACTCATCTCTTTGTTCTAATGGTTCTTCTAAGCCGGGAGTTTATTGTACTCAGGCAGTGGTTCAGGTGTCTTGTGGTAGTAAAATCTGTACTTTTAATAATGGCTGTAAATGCTCACCATCTTGCACTGAGTTTGATCCGAATGCAACTGCAGGGTGTTACCCAGCAAATCAATGCGGAGATAAATGTACCATTAGTAATGGTTGCTATGCTGGCTTGACTTGTAAGGTTTTTGGTGTCGACCCTCTTTGTACTAGTCCTTTGTGTTTACAGGTAGCCGTTAGTCGTTGTACAAAAACATCTGCGATTACTTGCCCACCATTGCCTTATGATTTAGCTTCCTCTACTGTCGTTAAAATTTTGACTTATGATGCTGGAGGTGATGGTTTGAGATGCCCAGCTACTTCTTGGGTGGAAGATGAAAGCGCTCCTTATCAGAGCTGTTCTTGGCGCATAAAGAAGAATATGTTTCCTGGATTTATTGATCCAACGGTTGAATTTGAATATTATGAAATTAGAGATTGGGATAGTTGTATTCTTTCTAATGGCTATGGAGTATTAGAGGGTGGTTTGGGTTATAAGGTAGACGGTCATTGGAAATATAGAGCCAATGGTGATGGAACGGCTACTGTAGTGGAATCGACTGGTTCGTATAGTCTTCCGACCACGCAAACGCAGAGTTGGGGCAACGATGCCAGTAGTCATTTAGGGGTAACTTATAGAATATCTGATATTTATCCTAGAATGGATGGTCCTATTATTTCCAATACCGTTCGTCGATCTTCTACTATTAACAGTTATTGCGATAATAGTACTGGAAATAACATATATGGTATTCTCTCAAATAATTAGTAGTGTTATTTTGTATTATAATAATCTGCGATGATTGGGGTAATAAAATCAATTAATATTAGTTGTTAAATATGTTAGACAAAAAAATGAATCAAAAACTTTGGAAGCAATTACTATGGTTAACTAGTTTTGTTTTTCTTTGTTTGTCTTTGGTTTTAATTCAGTCAGTTAAGGCTACCTGGGTAGAACCAACCATGGAACCACCTTCGGGTAATGTGGCACCACCAATTAATGAAGGCCCTGATGCTCAGAATAAAGTGGGAACTTTGCAGCTAGGTGGATTAACTACGCCAACAGCTAATATTAATAATTTAACTGCCGATCAAATTAATGTTTCAAAAATTGATGCCAGCGAGGCTAGTACTAGTCAGCTTTGCTTGAATGCGGATTGTCGCATTGCTTGGCCGAGTACCGACGCCACTATTGCCGACGGCTTAGATGGTCAATTAGTGAAATATACCACTAATGGTAAACAGATAGGTCCAACAAATGCTATTTCTATTAATACTAATAATCAAATAAGTTTTAATGGCACTTTAGGTGACACGGATAGCGCAAGATTAAATATAGTAGCAGATCCCTTAGAGGAAGGTTTATTGATGCAGTTGCCAGTGAATAATGCTTGGTCGGCGATTAATATTAAAAGAAATGATCTTAGTATTTTTAAGGTTAATCAATTAGGTCAGGTAGTTGAAGGTAATTGGAATGGTGATATTATTGATTCTGGCTTTGGTGGTACGGGCACAGGTATTAAACCAAATAGCGGTCAAATTTTATTAGGTAACAGTGATGGTAATTATGATGTAGTAGCTACCTCGTCGTTGGGTTTTTCATTAAATAACTTACCGGGCATTGTTCCTGTTTCTCATGGTGGCACGGGTAGTAGTACTATACCAACCAAGGGGCAGATTTTAATGGCTGATGCTAATGGTAATTATATTCCTGTGAGCACCTCTTCTTTGGGAATTATTATTAGTGGTGGTTTTGGCGGTACTGATTCTTTCTGGGCCACTTCAACTAGTGATGATATTTATAATAAAAATAGTGGTAATGTTGGCATTGGTACTTCTACGCCAAATGCATTGTTGCATATTTATAAAGGGTCAGGTGATAATGCCGAATTAGATATTCAAAGTGTTCCAGGGATTGATAACCATTGGGCAATTTATCAGGATCGGGCTAGTGAAGATTTGCGTTTTTGGAATTCTGATAATTTATTAACTTTACAAAACGATGGTCGAGTGGGCATTGGCACCACAAGCCCTAGCTCAGAACTTACAGTTGCTGGAAATATAGAAATTTCTGGAGAATCTTCAATTTATAAATATGGAGGATTTCCAGCTTATAAATATAATGGGGTGAATGTAATTTTTGCTTCCACCACGCTCAGTAGTTATTTTTTTGGTGATATGGCTGGAGGATATAGCGCAACGGGAATTCGTAATACGGCCGTAGGGGCAATTTCATTGGGTTGGTTAACTTCTGGTACGCATAACTCCGCGGTTGGTTTTGGGTCATTAGCAAGAACCTCGGAAGGATCAATGAATACAGCCGTTGGTCACGAGTCATTATTTGATAACAGGATTGGAAATAGAAATGTTGCAGTGGGTCCATATGCTCTTGCATATTCGAAAATGGATGACAATGTAGCAGTTGGTTATCAGGCAGGAATCGGAACGCCGTGGTTTTGGGATGGTGCCTCCGAAAATCATACAGTATTGGACAGTGAGATGACCTTTCTTGGAGCCTTTGCTTCTCGTGATGGTGATATTGTTGCTTCTACAACACCAATAAGTAAATCTGTGGCCATTGGTTATAAGGCTAAGGTTGGTGGTTCGAATATGATGGCTTTAGGTGGTATCGGAGTGGATGCGGTTAATGTTGGTGTTGGTACCTCTACGCCAAACTCATTGTTACATATTTATAAAGGATCAGGTAATAATGCTGAATTAGATATTCAGAGTGTGCCAGGATTTAATAAGCATTGGGCAATTTATCAAGATCGAGCTAGCGAAGATTTGCGTTTTTGGAATTCTGATAATTTATTAACCTTACAAAATGATGGTAGAGTGGGTATTGGTACAACGTCACCGATACACACCTTGGATGTAAATGGTGATACTCGTATTTTGGGCCATTTATTTGATGGCGCTAATAGTGCTGGCACAGCTGGTGATGTATTGCAGGCCACAGCAAATGGCTTTAGATGGGTAACTACTTCTTCTTTGGGGATAATTGGTGGTTCTAGCATTAGTGGCGTAGATTCTTTTTGGGCTAGTTCAACGGTTAATGTGAATGATATTCATAATAAGAATTCCGGCAATATTGGGATTGGTATTAATAATGCCGATGTAAAGTTGCATATATTAGATAGAAATAGTGGTCCGATGATTGGATTGCAAGGGGAGGGGTCTCGTTATCGAGGTTTAAAAATAGCTTATATGGATGGATTAGAGCAATGGTTTGTTGGTAGTAATGGTGCACCGGATAACTTTGTTATTAGAAGAGGTGGTGCTAATGATTATATGTCTATTGATAGCTTAGGTACCTCTACTTTTTCTGGTCCGATTTATGCCCAAGCCTTTCTATACACATCGGATGCTAGCTTAAAAACCAATATTAAGCCATTAGATAACGCCTTAGAAAAGTTACAGCAAATTAATGGTGTATCTTTTGATTGGAAGAAAGATGGTAGCCATGATTTAGGTGTGGTGGCTCAAAATGTTGAAGTTGTATATCCAGAATTAGTACGCACTAATCCAGAAACCGGATTAAAATCAGTAGAGTATGGTAATTTAGTGGCCCCATTAATTGAGGCAATCAAAGAACAGCAAAAACAAATAGAAGAACTAAAGGCAGATATTATTAAGCTAAAGAGCGTTAAATAAAAAATGAATAAGAAGTATAAGATTTTATTAGGCTTATTTCTTTTTGGGGTCATTGGCATGGCTGGTGCTTTTTCTATTTATTTTTCTCGCTCTATTATGGCTGATACCTTACCGATTCAGTATGAAGTCGGCGGTTTTTTGTGGAATGGTAATTATGGTTGGATTTCATTGAGTAGTAAAAACTTTGATCGACAAAATGATCCAATGGTTGTAGCAAAAAGTGGGGTGTCTTATGGTGTTATGATGGGCGCGGATAATTTTATTACCGGTTATGGTTGGTCACCAAATTTTGGTTGGGTTTGTTTCGGATCAACTTGTGGACAATTGGCTCCTGATAATATGACCGCCAGTATAGTTGTTAGCAATGAAAATAAGCTTATTGGCTGGGCTAATGTTTTGTCTTTAGGTGATAAGGGTTGGATTAAGGCTTCTCACAGCGTTGCTACTCCAGCGTCTCCTGGCCAGATTTGTTATAGTTGCCAAGCTAGATGTGCTAAAAAAGCGCAAATATGCGACGAGGTAGATCCGCCAAATTGTCGCGATGGGGAGTGTATAGAATATTCTGAAATTGATTATGATCGTTGTGGTACTTGTTTTGCTAGTACTTATTTCGATGGCACATCAACACCACCTGGTACTACTGGAATAGTTGGTGGCAGTGGGGCAATTTGTTCTGGTTGTACGAATTGTCAAAAGATTACTTCTGGCTTAGCAAACAGAATAACTTGTCAGTCTTGTTCGGATACTTGTACGTTTTATGGGGTTGATCGTGCTGGTATTGGTGAAGAATTGAATGATTCTTTTGTTGGATGGGGTTGGAGTTCTGATGTTGCTGGTGACGGTGTTGGTTGGACTAATTTTAATCCGAGCCAAGGTGGGGCCTATGTTGTTTATCCGTGGTTAGAAACAGAATTGAGTACTTTGTACGCTAAAAATATGGTTAGTCAAAATAATAAATCAGGCATTAATGCTTCATATTGTATTTTTGCTAATCAAATAGTGCGCATGATTTCTGGTACTAATTGTCGAGAACAAAGTTTAAATATTGCTAATTTACAACAAAGTCCAAATGGTATTTATTATAATCCATTGGGTAAACTTGATGTAGCGGGTTTATCCACAGTAAAGACAGGAACCACACTAAACAAATATGGTCAAAATGTGGTAGAATATAGTAATGATACTTGGCTTGGTGATAAAGTTTTGTCAGGCGATGTACATCATGTCTCTGGTGATTTAACTATCGGGGGCAATATGGTTATTAAAAACAATGTCATTAACGGAAGTGGAACGGTTATTGTTGAAGGTAATTTAAATGTTAATGGTGATATTGAATATGATTCAGCTAGTTTACCGAGTGATTTAAAACAACTAGCTTCTGTGGCTTGGATTGTTAAGGGTAATGTGGTGATTAACGGAGCAGTAAAAAGAATGGCCGGAGTGTTTGTTGTTTTAGGCGGTGATAAGGAAGCTAATAAACCGGGAGTTTTTGATACGGGAATTAGTGCTAATCCATTGGATGTTTTTGGTTTAGTGATTGCTAAATCGTTTAAGTTTAATCGCACTTATGCTTCTATCGGTCGTGGTTCTGAGAGGATAATTTACGATGGACGCTTAATTGCTAATCCGCCGCCGGGTCTAACTAGTTTTGTGCAAAACATGCCGGTAATCAGAGATTTTTTATACTAAACTAGATTAAATAATTATGGGTTTATTTTTCAATAAAGTTAATTACTTAGGGATCGATATCGGCACTTCCTCCATTAAGGTGGTGGAGTTAGCTAATTTTAATGGCCGTCCACGCTTAGTAACTTATGGCTTTACTGAAAGAAAATTAACCGAAGAGCGTGATGTAAGTGATTTGATTAGTAATGAGTCAGAGGTTGTTGCTATCGTTAATGATATTTGTAAAAAATCTAGAACCACTACTAAAAAGGTAATTGCTTCATTACCTAATTTTTCTGTTTTTACCTCTATATTAACCTTACCACAGATGCCAAAGAAGGATTTAGAATCGGCTATTGAGTGGGAAGCAAAAAATATTATTCCTATACCATTAGAAAATGTTAATTTGGATTGGACTGTTATTAAAGAAAGCGAGGAAGAGCGTCAAGAGGCTTCTTTGGATAAGAGAGCAGAGATTATTGGTCAAGAAAATAAGCCATTTCATACAATTAACGCCAAAAATAAAAATAATATTAGGGTCATGGTAACCGGCGCCAATAAAGATTTGGTGGCTAAATACATGGGTATTTTTCATAAAACAGGTTTAAATTTAATTAGTTTGGAAACAGAAAATTCAGCTTTAATCCGCTCAATGATTGGCGCTGATTTATCATCGGTGATGATTTTAGATTTGGGTGCGTCTACCTCGTCTATTGCCGTTGTTGATAAGGGGATTCCAGTTTTAAGTCGTACTATTGATGTTGGTGGCTTGGCGATCACTAGATCGGTAGCGGTTAGTTTAAATGTTGGGTTAGATCGCGCAGAGCAGTTTAAGCAGGATTTATTTTTAGGTGGGGAGGAGCTGGAGAGCCCTTTGCCAGCCTTGGTGGAAAAATCATTTGCGCCGATTATGCAAGAAATTAAATACGCTCTTAATTTATTTGAAGAACAACAAGGTAAGAAAGTAGAAAAAATAATATTGACGGGTGGCAGTGCTATGTTAGGCAATTTGGCTAGTCACTTATCTAAATCTTTAAGTATTAATTGTTACTTGGGCGATCCATGGTCTAATGTTATTTATCCAACGGAATTAAAGCCAATATTAGATCGCTTAGGGCCTAAATTTGCGGTAGCCATCGGTTTGGCCATGAGAGAAATTGAATAACCATGAATACTAATTTGTTGCCAAAAAATTTAAGAGAAAAGGATCTGGAAGAAAAGGCTTTGAACATTAAACAAGGTAAGTCTTTTAATATAGAACTTTCTAACCCTAAAAAAGCCTCGATTGATAATAATTTAATTAGCAGTAAACCCAAGGTTTCTTTTTGGAAGCAAGTTTTTGGTGAGCCACAAAAGCCGATTATTGCTTCTGATTTGTCATTTCCGTCCAAATCAGTATCAAATATTCGAGGAACAAATTTTTTGAGTAAGCACGATATTAAGCATTCTTTGGTTGTACCAAAAATTGAATTTTCTAAACCAGTCGTTCAGGTAGAAAAAAATAAAATCGCAGTTATTTCGTCAGAAGGGAAAAAAGCAATTGTTTCCAGTAATAGTTTGCTACAAAAAAATAAGAAAGAAAATTCTTTGTGGCACTGGTTAAATGGTTTATTCATTGGTAAATCAAAAATTAAAACAGTATTAACGCCGGTGGTTGCTCCCCAGGTACCAGTAGTTAAAATTCCAGCGCCTCATCCTTTTCATGTTGTGGCTCCAAAAATTTCCTTAAAGGCATTGCCAGAGTTAACAAAAAAGATCAACAGCACTCCGGTCACTAAGGCCATGGGTGATAGTTGGTGGGGTATTTTAAGTTCCTTATTGATAGTAAAAAAACAGCCAAAACCAGTGTTTACACCTCCAGTTATGCCAAAAATTTCTTTAAAGACGGAAGCAGAAGTAGTAAAAAATCCTAACAATAAGCCAGTGACTCAGATAAAGAGAGGTAGTTGGAGGAATATCTTTCATTTTTTATTTGCAAATAAAAGGCAACCAAGAATTTTATCTCAAAATATTATTTTGATAGATGGTCAGGAAAAAAATAATAAAAAAGATTCAGTTAAAGAGCAGATTAAAAAGGTAGAAGTTCCTTTGTTTAAAAAAATAGAAAGTGAGCAGATAAAAATAGATTCAGAAAAACCAAGAAATGTGCCTAAACCGCCCAAGTTTCATTTGGTGCCTAGGTTGTCGCGCCAAGGAGTTGATGTTAATTTATTGCCAAGCAAAGAAGAGAAGAGTAAAAAAGAATATTGGCAATTGGTAGTTTTAATTTTGGTTATTATTATTTGCGCGGTTTTGATTTATGTTAGTAATCGTTTAATCGGTTATTATCAAGAATTAGATAATCAGAAAATTAAAAGTTTAAATGAACAGGTTGCCTTGGTTAATAGTAAAATTAAGGGCTTGAGCAACAATCAAATACCAGAAGCAGTTACAAAACTTTATTATTTACAGAATATTTTTGGTCAGCATGTTAAGTGGAGTAAGTTTTATCAGACTTTAGAGTATTATACTTTAGATACGGTTTATTACGTCGGACTTTCTGTTGATAACTCAGGAGTTATTATTTTACCAGCTGTGGCCACAGATTACGATGAGGCAGCTAAGCAGATAGAGGCCTTGCGCCAGGCGACTGATTTTGTTAAGTTAGCGGAAACCAAAAATATTTCTTTGCATGCTGATCCAAAGGCTGGTTTTGATGGCGTAACTTTTGATTTAAAGATTATTTTACAGGATGATTTTCTAATTAAATAATTTATGGATAAATTGGAAAAAAAACCTAATCCATTGCTAGATTTTGTGAGTAAGCGCTTAATTTTATCTTTGGCTTTTATTGCTATTTTTTTATTAGGAATAGGATATTTAGTTGTTATTAAACCAGCTTGGGATTATTTAAGTGATACAAATATTAAATCAGTAGAAGCGCAGGTTAGACTTGATGAGGCGACAATAAAATTAGCTAAGTTAATTGCCAAGGCTAACGATAAGCAATTAATTATCTCTCAAGAAGACAATAGTTTATTATCTTTGGTTTTGCCAAGTCGTTTGGATTTTTCTTCAATTATGATCCAGTTAAATAATATGGCCAAGTCTCAGGATTTTAAAGTGAAAAAAATTGAAATTAATGAGTATCGAGATAGGAGTGGTGATACGGGTAACTTAAAAAAAGCGATAGTACAAATGGAGATTTTTGGCGGGTCATATGAAAAGTTTAAAAATTTTATTTTGGCGATGGAAAATAGTATTTTGCCATTTAATATTTTATCAATAAATGCCGGAGCTCAAACAGCGCAACAGAACTATCAGATAAGTTTTTTGACTTATTATTTTACTAAGTAAATATGAATAATAAAAATAAGCAAAAAATAAGACAGTGGATTTTAATAGTAATTTTGGCTGTTTTAATTTTATTTTTTGTTGGCTACTTATATATGCCTCGGACATGGTTTTTTTCTAAAAACATTGCAAACAGTAGTTCAGGAAGTTTATTTTTACCTTCTTTAGTGGTTACTACTACTAGCGTTAATCAGCGGTTAATTTTAGATAAGCTCTATGAATTTAACAAGCAGGATAGTGGTAGATTTGGTCAATGGCCAATAACCTCAATTGTTTTAAGTGAGGATCGAGGTAACCCCTTTATTAAAAAACCTTAATTTATGGCAGTAGAAATAATTGCTAAAAAAATTAAAGAATATTTATTGGCCAATGAATTAGTTGCGGCTGATAAATTAGCCGCATTTGAAGAAGAGGCAATAAAGTCTAGTCGAGAATTTGAATCAGTTTTAATGACTCATAAGGTATTTACTTCTTATGATTTTAATCATATTAAAAGTAAAGTTTACAATATTGATCCGGCTGATTTGTCAGAGGTAAGGATAGAAAATGATGTGATTAGTTTATTGCCAGCCAAAGTAGCAGAAAATTATCAGATGATAGTTTTTGGTCGAGATGAAAATCAACGAATTCAAGTTGGTTTAGTTAATCCGGGTGATTTTAAGGCGCACGAAGCGATGGACTTTTTGGTGCAACAGCAAGGTTTATCTGTCAAATATAGCTCTATCTCGTTAGAGGACTTTAAAAACGCTTTTCGTCAGTATAGTGGTTATAGTGATGAAATTGGTTCGGCAGTTAAGGTTGCCACTTCTAAATATGCAACTCAAGAAAAGGAGTCTTTTGAGGGTGGGGCAGAATTACAGAGAGTGATTAAAACCGCGCCAGTGGCTAAGATTGTGACGGTGATTATTAGACATGCTATTGATGGTCATGCGTCTGATATTCATATTGAACCAGGTCGTGAACAGGGTCGAGTACGCTATCGTGTAGATGGTATTTTGCACACATCCTTGTCTTTACCTAATTTTTTACATACGGCCGTAGTTTCTCGTATCAAGGTTTTAGCTAATTTAAAGTTAGATGAAAATCGTATTCCTCAAGATGGACGCATTCGCATAAATCTAGAGGGCCAAGACATTGATTTGCGTGTGTCTGTCTTGCCTATGCTTGATGCAGAAAAAGTAGTGTTGCGTATTTTAGATAGTTCGGCTGGAATTCCTTCTCTTGCCGCTTTGGGTTTTTCGGCAAATCATATTGAAATTATCCAACGCAATATTAAAAAGGCGCATGGTTTATTTTTATTAACCGGTCCAACAGGCTCTGGTAAAACCACTACACTATATTCTATTTTGAATATGTTAAATGGAGATGCTTCTAATATTACTACTTTAGAAGATCCAATCGAATATTATATTAATGGTATTAACCAATCTCAAATTAGGCCAGAAGTTGATTTTACTTTTTCTAAGGGTTTGCGTGCCATTTTGCGTCAGGATCCTAATATTGTAATGGTTGGTGAAATTCGTGATGATGATACGGCAGAATTGGCTATTCATGCAGCATTGACGGGGCATTTAATTTTTTCCACCTTACATACTAATGATGCCTTGGGTGCCGTGCCACGATTGGCAGATATGAAAGTAGAGCCTTTTTTGTTGTCTTCCACTTTAAATTTAGTGATGGCTCAGCGTTTAGTGCGTACTATTTGCCCTGATTGTCGTCAGGAAATAATCTTACCAGAAGCGGTTAAAAAAGATATCGAACTTTCTTTTGGTGCTATTCCCGAGGAATATTTAAAAGAGTTTAAAGGAAAATATAAATTTTATCGTGGTGTTGGTTGTATAAATTGTAGCAATACGGGATATACTGGGCGTAGTGTTATTTGTGAAATCTTTGAAGTAAATGATAGCATTCGCCAATTGATTAATTCTTCATTTGCTAAAGATAAGGTGATGGAGGGATTAAAAAGTCAAAAGTTTATTTCTTTAATGCAAGATGGCATTATTAAAGCATTGCAGGGAATTACAACAATCGATGAGGTTTTGCGTATAGCGAGAGAATAAATAATTATAATTATATGGCTAAAAAATCAGGAAACTTGAAAGTATTGATTGTAGAAGATGATGTTTTTTTAGCAGATTTGTATAAAACCAAATTTGCCCTAGAGGGTTTTGAAGTATTAGTGGCCTATGATGGTGAAAAAGGTTTGGAGTCAATTAAAAAGAATAGTCCAGATATTATTCTTTTAGATTTGATTTTACCCAAGATTGGAGGCTTTGCTATTTTGGAGACAATTAAGGCAGATAATAAACTAAAAAGTATTCCAGTAATTTTATTGACGAACCTTAGTCAAAAGGCAGATATCGAAAAGGGTTTACAAATGGGAGCATCAGATTATTTAATTAAGGCTCATTTTATGCCGTCGGAAGTAGTAGCTAAAATTAAAAAAATTGTTGCTTAATATTGTATGGTTAATTCTAATTTTATAATAGTTAAAGATATTTTGGTCGAAGCTGTTCGCTTGGGTGCCTCCGATGTTCATTTTTCTGTTGGTCACTTACCAGTGGTGCGCGTAAATTATGAGCTGGTCGCCCTAGAGGGGGTGCCGGTAGTTACGCAAAATCTAATGATTGATTTAATGGAAACAATTTTAGATGAAAGACAAAAAAATATTTTAAAGCAAAAAAAAGAAATTATTTTTGCCTATAATGTAGATAATAATTTGCGTTTTAAGATTAGTTTATTTTATCAACGGGGAAACTTATCTGCCACATTGCGTTATGTTTCGGCTAATGTGCCAACTGTAGAATCCTTAGGTCTTAGTAAGGCGATTAGTGATTTGGCGTCTTTAAAAAAAGGTTTGGTGATCATGGCTGGATCATTTGGTTCTGGTCGCTCTAGTACAGTAGCGGCGATTATAGAAGAAATTAATCGTAATAGAAAAGAATATATAGTTACCATAGAAGACCCGATTGAATATATTTTTACTAATAAAAAAAGCGTAATTGAACAAAGGGAAGTTGGTTTAGATACCAATTCTTTTAAGGATGCTTTGGATTATTTTCAAGAAGAAGATGGTGATGTATTATATTTAGAGAAAATAAATGATCCAAGAGTGATCCCTTTGGTTTTAGAAATCGCTCGTGGTTCATCATTGGTAATTACTTCAATTAGTGCTGATAGTGTTACTAAGTCAATCACTAGGATTTTAGATGATTTTCAGAGTTTTGATCAAGAGCGTATTCGTGATTTATTGGCCAGCTCTCTTAAAATGGTAGTATGTCAAAGATTATTGCCTAAAATTGGCGGTGGATTAGTGGCGGTTCATGAAGTTATGCCTATTACGCCCTCAGTAAAATCAGTTATTTTAACTGGCAATTTAACGCAACTAGACAGTATTATTCAAACCGGTGCCAGGGATGGTATGATATCTTTAGACAGGGCTTTGGCGGAATTAGTAAAGTCCGGTAAGATTACGCGCAAAGAGGCTTTGGATAATTGCTCGGATGTTAATAGTTTAGAGAATTTAATCAAATAAAGATGGCTATTTTTGCCTACAAAGCGATAAACGAAAGAAATAAACTAGTAACTGGCTTGGTTGATGCTGTGTCTATGGATTTGGTGGCAAATTTATTAGTAGAGAAAGGTTTTAAAATTGTAGAAATTAAGGAGAAGGATGATAAGGGGTCAAAATTTGGTTTGCAAATATTTAATCGAGTTGGTCCAAAAGATTTGGTAATATTTTTTAGGCAATTGTCTTTAATGATTGATTCTTCTTTGCCAATTGTTAGAGCGTTACGAATTTTAACAAAGCAAGCTAGTAGCGCTAATTTAAAGTCAGTTGTTTCTGGCGTGGCTGATGAGGTTGATGGTGGTAATTCATTGTCTTCTGCTATGGCCAATTATTCTAATGCGTTTAGTAATTTTCAAATTAACATAGTTAAATCTGGCGAAACATCCGGCCGTTTAGGAGAGGTGGTTAATTATTTGGCTGATCAGCAAGAGAAGGATTATGATTTACGCGCCAAGGTGATTAATGCCATGATTTATCCGGCCATTATTATTTTGGGGTTATTTGCGGCTGGTTTTATTTTGATGACTTTTGTGATGCCACAATTAGCCAGTATGTTATTGGCATCTGGTCAAAAATTGCCACTTATGACGCAATTATTGATTAATGTCGCTAATATTTTTAACAACTATTGGTGGTTGATTTTAATTATGATTTTTACTATTCCGATAGTGATTTTTAGTTTAATTAAAAAGAATCATGATATTAGACGGGGGGTTGATTATTTGGTGATTAAAGTACCGATTTTCGGTGCTATTTTTCAAAAAATTTATATTATTCGTATTTGTCGCTCTTTGGGTACTTTACTTAAGGGTGGCGTACCAATGGCTCAAGCCTTAGAAGTAGTAAGAGAAGTGGCAGATAATAGTGTTTATCGCGACTCTTTAACACATGCTATTACTGAAGTGAATGAAGGCATGGCTTTGTCAGAGAGTATAATTGAAGATAAAATTTTCCCTTTGATGGTTTCGCAGATGCTTTCCGTGGGTGAAGAAACCGGTCGCTTAGATGATGTTTTGGATAAAATTACTGATTTTTATACTAAAGAAGTAACTAATGCTGTTAGTAATTTAACCGTTTTAATTGAGCCTTTAATTATGATTGTTTTGGGTGTGGGGGTTGGTTTCTTTATTACGGCTGTTATTGTGCCAATGTGGCAATTGGCGGGTTCTTATTAAGCTATGTAAAAAAAAATAACTAATTTATAATTATGAAACTGACGAGAGGCTTTACATTGATTGAACTTTTGGTAGTCATTTCTATTATTGGTCTTTTGTCTTCTTTGGCCGTGGTATCTTTAGGTACTGCTAGAAACAAAGCTTATGATGCTAAAATTAAGAGTGATTTGAATCACTTAAGAACCCAAGCTGCTTTATATGCAGAACCGCTGGGTATCTATGATGGTTTTTCTGCTACTCCAGAGGCTATTAGGTTTATTGCTCCCGTTTGTTCGACGGCAAATTTGGTTTACGGTTCCTCAACCAGTGGTTACTATTGGGCTGCTTGGGCTAAGCTTTGTGCTAATCCGAGCGCTTATTTTTGCGTTGATTCCAGTGGTAATGCTAGGGAGACTACTGTTAATATGGCCTCTTACGCCTCATCATCTTGCCCAATTAATTAGTTAGGGGCAACTTGTTATTTTTTTGGAACATTAAAGATTATTAATTTAGGTAAAATTAGGCACATCTGTGGATAAGTCTATTATATTTACTGTAAATTTGTGATATAATTAGTGACGAACGAATGGAAGGTCGAGCGTTCGATCCACTCGAGTGGAAAAAAAATAAAATTTAAATTAATTATTATGAAACAAGAAAAAGGTTTTACCTTAATCGAACTTTTGGTGGTTATTGCCATCATCGGTCTTTTATCTTCCTTGGCTGTAGTATCTTTGGGTACTGCTAGAAATAAAGCTTTTGATGCTCAAATTAAGAGCGATTTGAATCAATTGAGAACTCAGGCTACTTTGTTTGCTGAGCCTTCAGGTGTTTACACTGGTTTTGGCGCTACTGCTGAATCCGCAAAGTTTATTGCTCCTGTTTGTTCTGGTTCTGTTGTTTACAGTTCCACTTCAGAAGCAACTGCTTGGCGCGCATCAGCACAACTTTGTGCTAAAGCGGGTACTTATTTCTGCGTAGATTCCACAGGAAATGCTAAAGAAGTGAGCACTTCTCCAGCTTCTTCAACCTGTCCTAATAGCTAATTAGCTGTTTGACATAAAAATCCTCGATCAGTGGTTGGGGATTTTTTTATTGTTTAAAATTTGCTATAATAATGACAAGCTATTAATAACTTTTTTATGCTTCAACGCACTAAATTTAAGGCTTTTGTTTATTCTTTTTTATTAGTCGCCTCAGTAGCACTGTTGGTTTGGTTTTGGCTTTATAATACAG